>NZ_JBJKOP010000050.1:0-2824 GCF_046707225.1 Caproicibacter sp.
TGTGCCGAAGATACTTGGCTGGCAACGGCCCGGAACAATAGGTGATGCCAACATCTTCATATTCCTCAATAGCTCAGCCGGTAGAGCATGCGGCTGTTAACCGCAGGGTCGTTGGTTCGAGTCCAACTTGGGGAGCCAAAAAAGTCGTCCGCATCTTGCGGACGACTTTTTTTCGGTGGTGCGCCCGGCATGGGCGATAACATGGCGGTGAAAGTCCGCTGCGCGCTCGGTTGCAGGAAGCGTTAGCCCGAAGGCAAGGGTGTCCGCCGCGAGGCGGAATCCGAAGGAAGCCGGATGTCAGGGCGAAGAGTTCTGGCGGACAAAGTTTCGGGTCGACTACTCGTTCGCGTTTGCGAGACCTCCCCGGGTAAGAACGATAACTTTTGTTTCATATAGCCGCCTCAGTTACCGTGTGGGATTCGGGTAGTATTGGACTTCGTTTTCTTCGGCAAACTCGTCTGACTTCCCCGCAGTCAGGGCAGAAACGTCCACACGGAAATGCAGAACGTAAAGATCTATATCCGCGGATGGCTAAGGCTATTTCGAAATTGCAAGCATGAAAAGTACAATGGAAGAATGGGACGATTGGCTGCGCCGCCGTTTCCGGATGTATCGGGAAACAGTAAAAGAAACCCAGAACACGCGTAAAGGATCTGATGAAGCTGGGTATGTCGGAGCGGCGGGCCCATCGAAACGGAAACATGCGCAAAGGCTATTGGGCGGTTCTCGGAAGCTGTATTCACACACACAATGACAAACAAAAGACTCGCGCAGGCCGGATACTACCGCATTCTTGACCGATACGAGTCTTTGCACTCATACGATTGAACCGCCGTGTACCGCCGCAGGTTGGGCGGGTCTTTGACAAAAAGATGAGCGGCACACATAAAACAAAGATTGAAATAGTTAGGCAAAATTGATTGATTATGAAACATTTTTTAAATATACTGCATACAGTAATTGTGACAAGTTCATTACGGAGGGCAATCGGTTAAAAAAATGCACAATCCATCGTTAATCCTGAGGGCGTTTTTATATGAGCATACAAATAAATGAATAATGTAAATATAAACTTGCAATTATTACTCGAGTGATATATAATAAGGCATCAAGATTTATCGGTGCTTGAGCAGCGCCTGAGAAATCGAATCACCATTCTTATCTCAGCAGGCGGATATGAAATATCGGCAAAGGCGCCGGACCTATTTAACAGGTCCGGCGCCTTTTTGGGTAAGAACAGGTGCGCATTGGGGTATTGAATCGAATCAAGAACGGAGGGTCATTATGAATTTTGCTGTTATGCAAACGGGGCTACAAAATATTCTTTTATCAGCGGTGAGCGCGGCTTCGCTCCCCGCTGAGCTGCTGACTTCCATTAATACGGTATGGACTCTGATTTCCGCGTTTCTGGTGTTCTTTATGCAAGCCGGATTCGCAATGCTGGAAACGGGTTCAACACGTTCGAAAGGCGCCGCCAACATTATGATGAAGAATCTGATGGACTTTTGCATCGGATCCATCGCATTCTATTTTGTCGGTTACGGCTTGATGTTCGGCCAAAGCGTGGGCGGCCTGTTCGGCGGCTCGAATTTCTTCGGTGCGATTGACCACACGGTATTGGTATGTGGGATACCGGTCGATGCATTTATTCTTTGGGAGACCGTTTTCTGTGCTACGGCCGCCACCATTGTTTCGGGTGCAATGGCGGAACGCACCAAATTTATTGCTTACTGCATTTACAGCGCGGTCATTTCGCTGGTAATTTACCCGGTCGCGGGCCACTGGATCTGGGGCGGCGGCTGGCTTGCACAAATGGGCTTCCAGGATTTTGCCGGTTCCACGGTTGTTCACTCCATCGGCGGTTGGGCCGCTCTGGTCGGCGCCGCGATGCTTGGGCCCCGTATCGGCAAATACTCAAAAGACGGCAAGCCCAACAGTATTCCCGGACACAGCATTACGCTTGCCGCGCTCGGTGTCTTTATCCTCTGGTTTGGTTGGTTTGGATTTAACCCGGGCTCTACTCTGTCCGCGTTGACGCTGGGCGACAATGGAAAGTTCAGCATTGCGACGATCGGAACCATCGCGATGACTACCAATATTGCCGCTGCGGCAGGTGCTTTTGCGGCGATGCTTTATACCTGGTTCAAGCACAAAAAGCCATCCGTCAGCATGGCGCTGAACGGCGCGATCGGCGGACTGGTTGCAATTACCGCGGGCTGCGCCTATGTCAGCATTGAAGGCGCTCTTGTCATCGGTTTGATTGCGGGCGTGCTTGTAGTCGCCTCGATTGAATTCTTTGAAAAGGTTCTGAAAATCGATGACCCGGCGGGAGCGATCAGCTGCCATTGCACCTGCGGCGTTTACGGCACCCTGATGGTCGGCTTGTTCGATACCAGCAAGGGGCTGTTCTACGGCGGCGGACTGGGGCTGTTCGGTGTTCAGCTGTTGGGCGTTCTGGCTGTCGGCGTATGGACTGTGGCAACAAGCTTTGTGCTGTTCAAAGTTCTGAAATCCACGGTTGGTCTGCGGGTCAGCGCGGAAGAAGAGCTTGCCGGACTGGATGTTTCCGAGCATGCGGAGGAAGGCTATCCTGATTTTCAGCAGATCGATACGATCCATATGGCGTGATTCAAAATACAAACTATGTAAGGAGCTGCCCTGAAAATTTCTGATGGGCAGCCTGTCTTACGGCATCGTAAAAGAAGGGGCTGTTGCAAAACGAAAGTTTTGGGGCAGCTCCTTTTTCTGTTGAAAAGTCAGCGATTTCGATATTTTTGTTGAAAATTCTGCGAGATAAACGGTCAAACAGACACGGCAGTGCTAA
>NZ_JBJKOP010000051.1:0-143021 GCF_046707225.1 Caproicibacter sp.
TCTACGGTGGCGGCCAGCCCTCCGGCGAGGCGCACGCACGCATGAAAGAAGCCCTTGTCCAGCGCGGCATTTTCTCTTCCGCTTTAATGCGCCGTCCGGTTCTGCCTTTGACCGACGAGGAAAAAGCTTGGGTCAAAGAGGGCGTTGAAAAATGCGGCTGCGGTAAAGTCAGTCTCTGAGCAATATTCTTAACCCAATATTTATAGCTTTTGCCAATCCCCTCCCGATGTTTCATTGTCGGAGGGGATTTTTGTTGAATATGATCCGAAAAGATGTTACAATAAATACAAACGATTGCAGAAAGCAGGGATTGAAATGGCCACTTTAAAAGATGTCGCAAGGTTGGCCTGTGTCGATGTCAGCACAGCTTCAAGAGCACTGAACAATACTTCCTATGTCCATCCGGATACCAAGGCGAGGGTCTATGCAGCCGTAAAGAAGCTAAGCTATCATCCGAATCTGCTTGCAAAGGGATTGCGGCAGGGAAAACGGCACACGATTGGAGTGGTGGTTCCTACCATCAGTCTTTCGGTTTTTGCGGAATTAACTCAGGGGATCGAAATCGAAGCGCGTAAGCTCGGATATGAAACGGTTATCTGCAACACGATGGACGATCCTATCGCGGAAAAAGAGTGCCTGGACCGATTAAGGAACGGGTTTGAGGACGGCCTAATCATCGCCTCTACCGGAGAGAACAACCATCTGCTCCGCGACATCCGGGGAAGTGGGATTTCCATTGTTCAAGTGGTTCGGGATCAGAATAAACACATGAGCAGTGTCGTTACGGATTACCATGAAAGTGCGTATAAAGGCATCAAATATCTAGTCTCCAAGGGTTGCCGGCACATTGGCCTGATCAACGGTTCTAAGAAAATCATCCCGTATCTGGAGCGCTACAATGGATATCACGATGCGCTCGCAGAATTAGGATATGAAGAAAATGTAGCAAAGCCATCAGCACAGAAAAATTATTATCAGGACGGATATGACGGCACCAACCGCCTGCTTGATCAAAACCCGAATCTGGATGGAATTATGACTGCAACCGACGTACAGGGAATCGGCGTAATCCGCGCATTAAAGGAAAGGGGTGTTGCGTTCCCGGAGCAAGTAAAAATTATGAGCCTTACAGGGCACTGCATCGGCGGAATGCTGGAAACATCCATGACTTCTATAGAAATGCCTTCTTTTGAAATGGGGCAAAAGGCGACTCAGATTCTCGTCGATGAAATGAATGCCGACCCTGAATCAATACAATCAGTTCAACATATCGTTTATCATGCTTCCCTTGTTGAACGGGAGACAACATAACTTTACCGACAGCCGCCCCCCCTCGGCTTAATTCCGGAAATTCGCAAGATCAGGCGAAGGGCTTCCCCGCGATACTGCTTTTTGCAAAGAACCGTTTAAGAAGAAAGCATTGTGCGATTTTACACCGATCTTACATTTTTTGCCTGTCCTTTTAATATTCTTTTCGTAGAATAGATAAGAAAAATTATTTTCTTATTGGTAGAGAGGACGGGAAGCGAATGCAAAAATTATGGCGCAAACCGGTGTCACTGTTTTTGTCCATGGCACTGGTGCTCAGCGCGATCTCGGTTTCACCTGGGGTTTCGGCAAAAGCGGAAACAGAGACTCTGGCCTCGTGGAATATTTCCAGCAACCCCGCCGAGGCACCGTCAGAAGCAAAAATTTATGCGACGGACGGAGCTTTCAAGGATTCCGGTTTTTTATCGACAAACGTTGGCGGGAGCTGGGGCACCAGCACACAATATTTCCTTGCGGCAAGCGGATTTGACGGTGAGCCCGGTGCAAAATACTGGCAGATCAGTCTTCCGGACAAAGCGAAAAACTCCACCGGAATAGCAGTCTCAGCCAGCTTTCGGCGGTCCAAAACCGTTACCGCGAATTGGAAAGTTCAAAGTTCCAAAGACGGCGATTTCTTTGCCGATGTAGCGAACGGCGATTTCACCATCAACGCTACTTCGGGCGGCGTAAAAGCCATTACTTTCGGCAGCGGAGACACCGCATTGAGTTTGCCGGCCGGCACCGCCGCAATCCGTTTCACTCCCGCGGATAACGGCACGACCTCAAGCGGCGGAGTCTGCTATATCAACGACATTATCGTCACCGGCCAAACAGGAGGCGGCGACGGCGGTGACAGTACGGAAACCGTTGTGTTCACGCCGAGCAGCGCGCCGGACTCCAACGGCTTCGTGCCGGAGGGAACCACGGTAAAGCTTACCGCAACGACCGACGCTGCGATTTACTACGAGCTCAATCCCGGCAACAATAAACCGGGAGACGGAACAAAGTATCAGAACCCGATTACGATTCACGACACCACAACGATCCGCGCCTGGGTGGACGGAGGCCAAGAGCATCCGCAGACGCAGACGTTCCAAGTGGATCATGCATCCGTCCATACGATCGGGGACGCCAGAAAAGCCGGAAAAGGCCATACCGTTACCGTGACCGGCGTTGCGGCACACCCGTATAACAGCTCATCGTTGGGGCTGTACATACAGGATGCGGCCGGCGGCATTGAGCTGTTCGGCGACAGCGTCTTAAAGGATGCCGGAATCAAGCCCGGCGATACCGTGGAGGCCACTGGCAGCACGGATGTATACAATAACAATCTCGAGCTGAAAGTCACCAGTGTTAAAATTACGAAAACACCGGGCGACGTGCCGGCTGCAAAAGAAGTAACCATTGACAAAATCGGAGAATCCGTTGGCGGTATGCTGGTTAAAATTCCGGGCGCCATCGTTTCCGATCTGTCAGAGGACAAATACCATAACGCGAATCTCACTTTAACTCAGGATGAAAAAACGCTTTCCGCTAAAATGGACAGCCGGCGCGGCGACGGCTATTCCGCCGTTGCGGCCAAGGTTTCCAAGAGACAAGCGGCGGATTTCACCGGAATCCTGGAAGGCTATAACGGCGCCTACACCCTGCAGCTGCTCAGCGCGAACGGCATCACCAATGTTAAAGACTCCACGCCGGAAACTCCGCAGGCCGCCTCCGTAACCGCGGACCCCGGCAGCAGTGTAAACGCCAAGGTCGGCGATACGGTCAAGCTTTCCTGCGCGACCGCAGACGCGAAAATCTATTATACGCTGGATCCGTCTGCAACAGATGACAAATATCAGCTTTACGACACAAACACACCGATTACGCTGACAGCTTTGCCGGCCACCCTGACGGTGTACGCGGCAAAGGACGGTCTCAAGAACAGTGAAAAGTCCGTCTTTACTTACCGGGAAAAATTCACAGGAACCTATCATATCTACTTCGGCCAGTTGCATTCCCACACGACGCTTTCCGACGGTGTGGGCAGTATTACACAGGCCTATGACCATGCTTCTAAAGCCAAAAACCTGGATTTTGAGGCTGTCACGGATCATTCGAACTATTTTGAAACAGCATCCGAAGCCCAGGCGCACAAAAATACGATTCTGGACGGCTCCGGCAGCGAGAACTGGAAAGAAGGCCATGCCGCCGCAAAGGCGATTACGGATGAAAAAATTCCAAACTCGGATAGCGCCGACGACCCCGGCTCCACCTTTCTCGGCGTTTACGGGTATGAAATGACCTGGAGCGACGGCTCCGGCCACATCAACACCTTTGACACGCCGGGCTTTGAAGACAGGCAGAACCCAACCTACTGCAATAAAAAGCAGTCGGCATCCAACCCGGCCGGCCTGGACGCGTACTATAAAACCCTGACCAGCGTACCCGATTCGATTTCTCAATTTAACCATCCGGGGACCACATTCGGTGATTTCTACGATTTTGCCGACTTCAGTCCTTCGTACGACAAGCAGATCAATATGATCGAGGTCGGCAACGGCGAGGGGCCGATTCGCGGAGTCGGGTATTTCCCCTCCTATGAATACTACACCCGAGCGTTGGATAAAGGCTGGCATGTGGCTCCGACCAACAATCAGGATAACCACAAGGGCAACTGGGGCGACTCCAATACGGCCCGCAGCGTGATCCTGGCCCAAAGCCTAACGGAGGAAAACCTGTACGACGCGCTGCGCAACCGCCGTGTGTACGCGACGGAGGACAATGACCTGAGCATTTATTACACGGTTGACAGCGCGGTCATGGGCAGCGAAATTTCGGTGAAAAAGGGTGAAAACCTGTCCATTCACGCCGATCTTTCCGACCCAACCGACAAGAGCATCGGCACGGTCGAAGTCATCGTGAACGGCGGCCGTGTCGCAGCGACAAAAAAGATAAGCTCCAGCAAAGCCTCGGTTGATTTTTCCATTCCGAACAGCTACTCCTACTACTATCTGCGCGTAACCGAAGCGGATAAAGACATCGCCGTCACCGCCCCCGTTTGGACCGGAGAAGTCGATAAGGCCGGCATCGCCTCCGTTTCGGCGGACACAGACCTGCCGATCAAGGGCGAACCGGTCAACATTACAGCATCTCTCTTCAACAACGAGACCTCCCCCCTGACGATTGATTCTCTGGAGTACAAGGTTGGCGACGAGGTAATTCGAACCGTGAGCGGCAACGACTTAAGCGGAGGAGGAACCCTCGATTCGCTTGGGACAAAGAACGATTCGTTCCGCTATACGCCAAACTCGGCGGGAAGCACAACCATTCACGTCACCTTAAAGGGAACGCTTGGCGGAGCCCCTAAAACCTACACGAACGCGTTACAGATGCAGGTGGCGGACCCGGGTGCCGTGACAAAAGTCATCATTGACGGCACTCATTTCAACGACTATGTCACCGGATATTACAGCCAGAGCATGGGAAATGTGACAAAAATTGCAGCGGACGACGGAACCCAGATCAAAGTTGTCGCCGACCGGATTACCCCGGAGATGCTGAAAGGCACGCAGCTGCTGGTCATTTCCGCTCCGGCCAAAAGCAGCGGTACCAGCAAGGCCGGCGACGCCTACAAGCCGCAAACCTTCAGCGACGATTTCATCCGGATGGTGAAAGAGTATGTACAAAACGGCGGAACCGCCGTGGTCTGCGGCCTGTCCGATTATTCCGACGGCCCAAACGATCCGTATACTTCCGCTTCGCAGATGAACACTCTGCTGAAAGGCATCGGGGCGACAAGCACCATTTCCAACGATGAAGTGGTCGATCAGGATCAAAACGGCGGTCAGGTTTATCGCCTTTATTTCCAAAATTTCAACACGGATTCCCCCTACATGAAAGACGTTTCTCCCGACCAGAAATACAGCTTTTACAGCGGTTGTTCGGTAAACGCGGGCAAAGACGCCACACAGCTGGTTGATGGATTTGACACGACCTATTCCATCAATTCGCGGGCATCGGACAGCACCTACGAATCCGGAATCCCCGTTTCCTCTCCCACAGCCGTCTATGAGGAAAGCAACGCGGTGAAAAAGAAGGGAAGCGTCTGCGCGCTGGCGGAAGAACCGGTTGGAAACGGCAAGGTCTTGATTGCCGGCACCGTATTTCTTTCTGATTTTGAAGTAAAAGTGGATAAGGACAATTACGAGGACCTTGATTATGCGAATAAAACCATCTTCCGTAACGTTCTGGATTCCGTCAAAACCGACATTCCAACCACTTCCATCGCGGACGTAAGGGCAGCCGGCGAGACTGGGGCCGTCTATGCTGTGGAGGGGACCGTGACGGCCGGCAGCGAAGCGCCGAACGCCTTTACGGACACCGTCTACCTTCAGGATTCGACCGGCGGAATCGATATTTACCCCATTGCCAACGGCAGCGGAATCAAAGTGGGCCAGAAGCTGCGTGTCGTCGGCCATGTCGATTCGTATCAGGGCGACAAGGAATTAAAAATCGGCAGCGGCGTCGAGGGTTATGGAGTGATCGACACAGCGGAAAAGCCCGTCTCTCCCGTTTCCCTCAGCGTGGCGGACGCCGCCGATTATAGCACCCGCGGAGGCAGCCTGGTGAAAGTGACCGGAACAGTTTCCGATATAAAAGAGCTCGGCGGAGTGGTTCAAAGCTTCACCCTGAATTCCGGTTCCGGCAAAATCCGTATTCTGATCAACGGCTACATCTCGCCGGACGTCGACCTCAGCGGTCTGGTCAAAGAAAATGCCGCCGTCAGCGCGGTCGGCCTGGTCTATATGGACCCGGACGGCGTCTGCCTGCGCGTTCGCGACCGTAATGAAATCACGCCGGCCGGCAGTACGGACGGCGGAGGCACCGACCATCATCACCATTCCGACGACGATTCCTCCCCGAAAAAGGATACCGTCGTTTCCTCCGCGACAAATTCGACGGTTGCCACTTCCACGGTTGGCGGAAAAACCGTCGCGACGGTTACCGGCAGACCGGATTCCGCCCCCGTCGTCAGCGGGAACCGCGCGGATATCACCATCACCGTACCGTCTTCCATAACATCGGAAATCTCCGGTGCTACGCCGCAGCATCCGGCGCTTATCAGGATCGTGCCGTCTTCGGCGGATCTCGTTCCCCAGTTCGACGGCAGTGCCGTAAAAACGGTCGGGATCAGCATCCGCATTCCCTCCGAAATACTGACGGGTAAAAACGCCGGCCTGTCTCTCTGCCTTCCCAAGGAGGTTTTGAGCAAAGCGAAATCCGCCCTGAAAAACATCGTCCTGTCTGTGGAGGACGCCGGCGGAAAGGAACTGTATCGCTGGGAGTTCACAGGGTCCGCTCTGAGCGCTTCTCCGGTTTCTCCCGCCGCGAACCTTGACCTTGCCGTAAACCTTGGGCCTGCGGAATCCGGTTCGGCAGAGGCAAAGATTATATCCGACAACGCACCCGGCGGGATCGGCGTCGTTCTGAAATTCGGCGAAAACGGCCTTCTCCCCGCCCCGGCCAATGTTCATCTCTACGTCGGCGGCCAGCAGGGAATCCGGCCGAATTCCACCGTCAACCTGTATTACTTCAATCCTCAGGCGAATGTCCTGGAAGCGCTGCCGGACGGGGAATACACGGTGGATGCGAACGGTTCTGTCACAATCCGGATCGTTCACTGCTCCGAATATATTCTGATGCCCGGCGCGGCCGCGAATTCTTATCCGGTTCAGACCGACACGACCTATCCGGTGGGCCTGAAGCAGGGCGAAAGCTATACATTCGCAGTAACCGCTTCGAACGGCACGTCGCCCGCCTTGAATGTGGGCGACGGCTCCGTGTTCACCGCATCGGTCAGACGGAAAAATGGCGTCTGTTATGTCACGGTAAAGGCCGTCGGCAAACCCGGTGAAGCCACCGCCCTGTACAGTACGCTGAACGGGAAAAATCCTGTCGCGCTGTGCTACCTTTTCGTGAAGGGTTAATTTGTAATTTTAAAAACAGTCCGGTCAAAGAACGACAGGAAGCCGTCCGCTGGGGCACAGCCGGGCGGTTTCCATTTTTCCGCACGGAAGAGTGAGAGAAAATATGAAAAAAAGCATCCGGTCTTTCCTTATAATCCGGGAACCAAAGAAAACGTTATGCCTGCGCGCTGTCGTCATTCTGGTGTTCCTCATCGCCGCTGCGGGGCTGATCGCCGCATTCGGCGGGTTCCATCCCCTGACACTGTACGGGCAGGGCGGCGATTCGGATTACGTCTCCGCCAAAGTGCTTGAAATTTCAGAAGACAGCACTTCGCCCGACCCCGCCTCCGGAGGCCGGAGGGTCGGCGAGCAACAGCTGAAAATTCAGATTCTTCAGGGGCCGCACAAGGGCGAAGTAATGAAAACGCCCAATTATCTGAGCGCGCTCCACAATGTTTACGCACACCAGGGCTCCCGCATCGTTGTGCGAATCGATACCCAGAAAAACGGCAGCTATACGGCTTCCGTATACAACTACGACCGCTCCGCCGTACTTCTGGGAGTCACGGCTTTTTTCCTCCTGCTGCTCTGCGTCGCCGGAGGAAAAAGGGGAGTCCGGTCCATGTTTGGGCTTCTCTTTACCATGGGCTGCGTCTTCTTTCTTCTGATTCCCATGATTTTGAATGCCGTTTCCCCCGTGCTGGCCGCAGTTGTGATTGCTTTGCTGACTTCTCCGGTCTGCTTTCTTCTGCTTGCCGGATGGAATGGGAAAACGGTCTCCGCCATGCTTGGTACGGTGGCCGGCGTCACGTTTTCCGGCCTGTTTTCGGCAGCCGCCGGGGTGGCCGCCGGCATGAACGGTTTCAATATGCAGGAAGCGGAATCACTCCTGCTGCAAACAGGGAAATCCCACATTCAGATTGACGGGCTTCTGGTTGCCGGAATCATCGTATCCTCGCTGGGCGCCGTGATGGATATAGCAATTTCCATCGCTTCGGCGGTTAGCGAGCTGCACGCGGCAAATCCTAAAATGGGGCCGGGGAAACTGTTCCGCTCCGGACTGAGCATCGGCCGCGATGCAATGGGAACCATGGCGAACACGCTGATCCTCGCATTCACCGGTTCCTCCCTGAATCTGCTGGTGTTGATCGGGTCCTACGGCATTCCGTTTTCACAGCTGATCAGCACCGATTTGATCGGGGTGGAACTGCTTCAAAGCATTGCCGGATGTATTGGAATTATTCTGACGGTCCCGCTGGTTGCTCTCATTAGTTCCCGCGTAGAGCTGCTTGCAAATCCCGGTTCTGTTTGAGTAGAAAACGCCGGCCGCCATTCATATGCTCTTCTTACGCGGCGCCCCGATGAATTTCTTGGGGCAAGATATTCCGCCGCACAGCCCGCGCTCTGAAACGGGCGCCTTACGGTAAACCGCTGAAAAGGATGAATTTCCAACAGCAAAATACAGAAGCGATCGTCCCGGAAAGAACAATGCGCTTTAAAAGGGCTTTAAAAGCCCTTTTAAAGCGCATTTATTGTGTACTGATTTCTTTCGGCGCGGCCGATCGCGAATCACAATTGTGCATCTGTCACAAAGCATTCCCTTGACAATCCGTAAAATATAACCTATGATACCAATAGATTTGTCCACTCGGATACGAAAAGGAAGGAAAGCTTTTGAAGTATTTGTCCATACGGCAGCCGTATGAAATTATAGTCGGCGAAGGATCTTTCCCCTCTTTTCGCCCGGAAGAGGGAGAAGTTCTCTTAAAGATGCTCTACGGCGGGATTTGCGGAAGCGATTTAAGTACATACCGCGGCATCATGGCCTATGCCTCCTATCCCCGCATCCCCGGGCATGAGTTCTCTGCGGAAATCGTGGAGATCGGCCCAAACGAAAGGGGGCTAAAGCCGGGAATGGTGGTAACGGCGAATCCCTACTTTAACTGCGGCCATTGCTATTCCTGCCGAAGAGGATTGGTAAACTGCTGTGAAACCAACGAAACGATGGGCGTGCAGAGAGACGGTTCCTTCAGGGAATATTTCACCATGCCTGCCGACCGGCTGTTCGACGGCGAGGGAATCCCTCCTCGGCAGCTGGCTCTGATCGAACCGTTCAGCATTGGGTATCACGGTGTCAAAAGAGCGGATGTGAAATCCGGTGATAAAGTTCTTGTTGTCGGCGCCGGGACAATCGGAGTTTTGGCGGCCGTGTCCGCCCTTTTGATGGGTGGAGAAGTGTATTTAAGCGATATTGATCCGGCTAAACTTGAGTATGTGAACACCAATTTCGATTTTGCGGGAACCTTGCTGAACGACAGCAGCGAACATTTTCAGGAGCAGGTTCGCTCCATTACAAATCATAACGGGTTCGACGTTACTGTGGAAGCGGTGGGACAGCCTTCTACCTTTCAAAACTGTGTCGACGCCGCCGCATATGGCGGAAGGGTCGTACAGATTGGGGTAGGCAAAAAGAGTCTGGAATTCAATTTTACTGTGATTCAGAAAAAAGAACTGAATATTTTCGGGTCACGAAACGCGCGAAACGATGATTTCCGGCACCTGATTCGCGCGGTCGGCGACGGAAAATTGAATATTGAACGGGTCATAACGAACGTTTACGACTTTACCAGAGCTGCCGACGCGTTTTCTGATTTTGACAGGAACACCGGGAAAATGATGAAGGTTTTACTGAAATTTTGCGATGAAAGCAGCCATTGAAACTTTAACATCAGACCCCATGTGCGGCAAACCGCCGCCCGGATAAAATCCCGGGCGGCGGTTTTGCATGCGTATTCCCTTTGCGGCTGCTCTGTGTTCAGACCAGCATATCCAGAATGTGGTTCGAAGGGGCACTTTCCTGCATGCTCTGAATCAGTGAAATTCCCTCCGTCTGTTCCATGTCAAGGGTTTTCCTGAGTACGGTGGTCCCGACTGCCTGTTGGGTATTCGCCATGCTCATTGCCATACTGGCGTCTGCGATGCTACCGACATCCATAACCGATTCTCCTTTCTAAGGGGCAATTTAAAAATTACCGCCGTTCCAGCCCCAGTGCTGAACTTCCTCGTATTTTACATAGATGCGTTTGGCGCTGACGCCGAGTTCCCTGCCCAGAATTTTTGTAATTTCAGCCGTCAGAGCATCATAAGCCGAATCCGGCGCCTTGCCGAAAATCTTTACTTCGACGAAAGCGGCTGGTTCCTGACTGTTCCCCTGAAACGCAATGCGGCAGTTGTCTTCAAAGGTCAGCATCAGCCAGCTTTCCGATTTTCCGGGAATCAGCGCAATCACATTTCCCAGTTCTTTTTTCAAGGTCTCTTCTTTTTCAGGTGAAATGCCCACGTTTACTTTTGTCTGGATGCAAGGCATGTTTGGATTCACTTCCCATCTTTTTCCTTCATTGTATCACACCGAAAAGGATACGGCAAGTTTTCAACAAGCAATCTTCCCGCCGCGTATCTGAAATTCCGTTTATTTTCCGGCATACGGATCTGGACAGAATCGAGTTCATCCGTCAGCCCGGTCAGCCTGCGGTCACACATGGAAGCTAGGAGCTAACCCCCGCATCCGCTGCAACCGGAGCAAGGCGAAAATCCCGCGACGTACGGGACACGCAGAATCGTAAAAGCACATTCCGTAAGAGAATACCGATGCACCTTTTCGCAGGTCAGCCGAACACACCCGTCCTGAAACTCGACCTGAACCGGCAGGGTCACGGTTGTCTCATCATCAAGCGGATTTGTCTTTTTTAAAGGCAGAATCGTTTCGAGCCGTGCATCCGGCAGTTGAACGATGATCTCATCCGTTACCGTCGAAAGTCTCGCAACGGTTCCGCCGGGTTCCAGACAAAGGGAATTGCGGTCGGCGGTTACAACAACCGGATTACTGTCGAAAGCGTGCAGGACACCGATCGGTGTGGTAACAGGCGTTGGTTCCGCCGGCTCCATTGATTGCAGCCTGCCGTCTTCATACAGAGAAAATCCGCCGCGTATTTTTACCTTTCCTAAAGGCGTCTGCAAGGTGATCCTTTCACAGGGAAACAGCGTAATGCTCTGTATACTGCCGCCCGGATAAAAGTGAATACTGATCATTTTTGCGGAAAATTCTCCGAAGTCAAAAGAAAAGTGAAGAGGCGCCGCTAGCTTTTCTTCATCCGCCTCCGACCAAAACCCGGAAATCTTCCCGTTCAACGGAAAAACGCGGCAGACGGAACCGTCCTCATAAAATGTGACCAGCTCGGCTGGAAATTCTCCGATTGGGGAAATGATTCCGGTCTGCTTCTCCAAAACGACCCTCTTGATCGCTCCGTCAGGGTAAAACCCGACCGCCTTTCCGTATTTTCTTCTGACATTTTCCGGACCAAAGCGCGGAACCAGAGTTCCGCAGCCGGTTTTCAGCTGGTTTTCGCACCCAAAACTGCAGCTTTTCAATGTTCCGTCGCCGTAAAACTCTTCCTCAAAGCAGCCGGCCAGACGGCCGTAACGAGTATCTATTTCCATATTCAGCTCCTCCTTCCCCACAGGTCGCCGGCTCCACCGTGCCCCGTTCCGTCCCGCGGACGGGCGGTTTCACGGAGACAGGATAGAGACTTTGCCGCGATTTCTCCCCTACGGTTCAAAACAATCGAAATTGAACTCATCTGATTCGCCTCCTAATTTGCAGTTTTTAGTATTAAATTATTCATACGGTCACTTTTTGATCAGATCATTTTCCGATATCGCGATATGATTAATTCATCTCAATCAATATAACAATAGTGCTTTCCCTTCTAATAGTCAAGGATTCCCGCATAATATTATGATCTTTAGAACTATTATCCAAATTATAGAAAAATTGTCAGGCATTCTCTATGATTTGATGTATTGCTGAAAAAAGAATAATTAGATATACTTTTATGCAACAAGTCACAGGATCAACTCCGAATTTTCGCCCCGGAACACTTTGCCGGCCGGAGTTCGGACGCGAACAGAAGCGTTAGGAGGCTGTCACTATGCGACAAGTTGCCATTTACGGAAAAGGCGGAATCGGAAAATCCACAACGACGCAGAACCTGAACGCGGGGTTGGCGGAAATGGGAAAGCACATCATGATCGTCGGCTGCGACCCGAAGGCAGATTCGACCCGGCTGATTCTCGGGGGGCTGGCGCAGCAGACCGTCCTCGACACGCTCCGGGAGGAGGGCGAGGACATCGACCTGGACTATGTGATGAAAACCGGATACGGCGGAATCAAGTGTGTCGAATCCGGCGGGCCGGAGCCGGGTGTCGGGTGCGCGGGAAGAGGGATTATCACCTCCATTGGATTGCTGGAACGGCTGGGGGCCTATACTCCGGACCTTGACTATGTGTTTTACGACGTTTTGGGCGACGTTGTGTGCGGCGGGTTTGCCATGCCGATCCGCGAAGGAAAGGCGCAGGAAATTTATATTGTGGCCAGCGGAGAAATGATGGCGCTTTACGCCGCGAACAACATTTCAAAAGGGATTCAAAAATATGCCTCCACCGGCGGCGTGCGGCTCGGGGGGATCATCTGCAACAGCCGCAAAGTGGACGGAGAAGCGGAACTGGTGGAGGCTTTCGCCAAAGAGCTGGGCACGCAGATGATTCATTTCGTACCGCGCGACAATATGGTTCAGCGGGCGGAAATTAATAAAAAGACGGTGATTGATTACGCGCCCGAGTCCGACCAGGCCGCCGTTTACCGGGAACTTGCCAGGAAAATCGACGGCAACGATATGTTTGTCATTCCGAAGCCGCTCAAGCAGGAACGCCTGGAACAGATCTTAATGGATCACGGAATGCTGGATATCGCATAAGACCGGCCGCGAGACGGAGAGGAGGATTTTAAAATGGTTTTAGTCAGGGCAATCATCCGACCGGAGAAAATGGGGACTGTACTGTCAGAATTGATGGCCGCGGGATTTCCGGCAATCACAAAAATGGATGTCTACGGCAGGGGCAAACAAAGAGGGATTACAGTGGAAGACGTGCATTATGACGAAATTCCGAAGGAGATGCTTCTGGCCGTCGTCCGTGACGAAGACAAAGACGATGTGGTCAAGGTCATTCTGCGAAACGCGCGTACCGGAACAAAAGGAACGTTCGGCGACGGAAGAATCTTTATTTCTCCCGTGGAAGAGGCTTTTACCATCAGTACCGGAAAGGCCGGTCTGTAAGGAGGGTGGTCAGAATGAAAGAGATTATGGCGCTGATCCGTCTTAACATGATCGGCCCCACAAAAGAGGCGCTTTCAAAAGCGGGTTTCCCTTCCTTTTTCTGCCGGAAATGTCTTGGCCGGGGAAAGCGGAGTCTCGACCTGAGCACGCTGAAACTGATGGTCGAAAGTGAAATGCAGATTCCCGCCACGCCTTACGGCGAAGCACTGACGGAAAGCGCGCGGCTGATTCCGAAACGTCTTTTTACGCTTGTGGTCGACGACGACGAGGTAAAAAAGGCGGTCGATACAATCATCCGCGCGAACCAGACGGGAAATCCCGGGGACGGAAAAATTTTCGTGCTTCCGGTTAAGGAAACATACAAGGTGCGTACGGCGGAATTTTCCGCGGACCGCCTGATTTAACGGGGCGCGGTGGAAAAAGCCGGCCGGGAAAGGACTGGTATCGTTGGAAGAACGAACTCGGATTTTGGATCAGTACGGGGCCAGAGTCTATAAAAACAGAAAAGAACATGTCATACAGGTGGAAAACGCTCCCAGCGATCAGAGCATCGCGGCAAATTCCCGCTCGGTCCCGGGAATCATGACAAACCGCGGATGCTGTTACGCAGGGTGCAAGGGCGTGGTGCTCGGCCCGCTCAAGGACGTGGCCATTATCACGCACGGCCCCATCGGCTGCGGTTTTTACAGCTGGGGAACCCGCCGCAACAAGGCTACGCCCGTTGACGGAAGAAATTTTTTGGAGTACTGCCTGTCAACCGACCTGCAGGAACCGGATATCGTGTTCGGCGGGGAAAAGAAGCTGAAGCAGGCAATCCGCGAGGCCGTCGGCATCTTTCACCCGAAATGCGTCATGATCTGCTCCACCTGCCCGGTCGGCCTGATCGGCGACGATATTCAGGCCGTGGCGGATTGGGCGCAGCAGGAATTTTCCATCAAATGCCTCGCGTTCAGCTGCGAAGGGTATAAAGGCGTCAGCCAGTCCGCCGGGCATCACATTGCAAACAACGGCCTGATGAAATACATCGTCGGGTCGGGCGACGCACCCCCTGCCAAGCGGTTCTCCGTCAATATTCTGGGCGAATACAATATCGGCGGGGACGAATGGGAAATCGCCCGCATTCTCAAGCGGATCGGTTACGACATCGTCGCGACGTTCACCGGCAACGGCAGCTACGAAACGATGAAAAACGCCCACACCGCCAGTTTGAATCTGGTTCAATGCCACCGGTCGATCAATTACATCGCGGAAATGATGAAGGATAAATACAATATCGACTGGATCAAGGTCAATTTCATCGGTCTTGGAGCCGTGTGCAAATCCCTGCGGGACATGGCAAAGTACTTCGGCGATCCGGACCTGACGGCCCGCACCGAGGCGGTGATTGCCGACGAGCTTTCCGAGATCCAGGACGACATCGATTATTACCGCGAAAAGCTGAAAGGAAAAACAGCCGGAATTTTTGTCGGCGGTTCGCGCTCGCATCATTACCAGAACCTGCTGGCCGATTTCGGCGTTCACACGGTGATTGCCGGGTATGAGTTCGCGCACCGCGACGATTATGAAGGGCGCGGTATCCTGCCCAACATTAAAGAGGACGCGGACAGCAAAAATATTGAACAGCTCCACATGCAGCCGGACGAAAAGCATTACCGGATGATTGTTTCCAAAGAGCGGTTCGAAGACCTGAAACAGGAAATTCCGCTCGCGGATTACGGCGGAATGATTCATGAGATGAACGACGGCAATATGGTAATCGACGATTTCAACCATTTCGAAACTCTGGAGCTGCTGCGCCTGTTTAAACCGGATTTCTTCTTTTCAGGAATCAAGGACAAATATATCCTGCAAAAGGCGGGCGTCGTTTCCCGCCAGATGCATTCCTACGATTACAGCGGGCCTTATGCGGGATTCCGCGGAGCCGTAAATTTCGCAAGAGATATTTCCATGGGCCTGTACGTCCCCGTGTGGGGCTACGTGACGCCCCCCTGGAAAACGGAACCGACCCTTACCGGAAGGCTGACGCATCCGGAGGAAGAGAGGCAGGGAAAGAAAAATGCTTAGCATGACGCCGAAAGAAATGAACGAACGGACCGCACTCCGGATCAATCCGTGCAAAGTCTGCCAGCCGGTCGGCGCCATGTACTGCGCGCTCGGCGTTCACGGCTGCATGCCGCACAGCCACGGTTCCCAGGGATGCTGCTCCTATCACCGGACTTATCTCTCCCGCCACTTCAAGGAACCGGCCATCGCCTCCAGCAGCTCGTTTACAGAGGGCGCCTGCGTATTCGGCGGCAACAGCAATTTGAAGACCGCCGTCAAAAACATCTTCGACATCTACGATCCGGACATTATCGCCGTACACACCACCTGTCTGAGCGAAACCATCGGCGACGACGTCAAATCCTATCTTCAGGAGATGGAGATTCCCGAAGGAAAATTCATCGTCCATGCCAACACGCCGAGCTACGTCGGTTCCCACGTCACCGGCTTTTCCAACATGATGAGCGGGTTTATCCGCTATCTGGCGCATTCAACGGGAAAATCAAACGGAAAAGCCGCAATCTTTCCGGGTTTTGTGAATCCCGGGGATATGCGTGAGCTGAAGCGGATCGCCGCTCTGATGCGGGCGGACTGCATTCTGTTCCCCGACACCAGCGGCGTTATGGATTCCCCGATGACCGGCTCCTACGAGATGTATCCTCGGGGCGGAACAAGAATCGAGGAGATCGCCGCTCTCGGGGACTGCGACAGAGTTTTCGCTCTGGGTGAACTGACAAGCGCCCAGCCCGCCGCCGACCTGGAGCGAAAATGCAAGGTTCCGCACACGCTGCTCCCCTACCCGATGGGCATCGGAGCAACCGACTCCTTCGTCATGGCGCTCTCCCGGTATGTTCGCGGGGAGGTTCCGTACGCGCTGGAGGAGGAACGCGGGCAGGCAATCGACCTGATGATGGACGCCCATCCGTATTATTACGGGAAATCCGCTGCGATTTACGGCGATCCGGATACCGTGCTCGGGCTGACAAGTCTGACCCTTGAAATGGGGATGATTCCCAAATATGTCATTACCGGTACTCCCGGCGAAGCGTTCGTCACAAAGGCAAACGCCCTGTTCTCCCAGTTCGGGATGGAGGACTGCACGGCAAAAGCCGCGGCCGACCTTTTCGAGCTGCACCAGTGGATCAAGAACGACCCGGTGGATCTTCTGATCGGCGGTTCACACGGAAAATATATCGCCCGTGCGGAGGATATTCCGATCGTGCGCGCCGGGTTCCCGATTCTGGACCGCTACGGGCACATCTACCAGCCTCTGGTGGGATACCGCGGCGTGATGCGGCTGGTGGAAAAAATCGCAAACGCAATGATGGACCGCAGGGACCGCGACTGCGCGGATGAAGATTTTGAAATGGTTATGTAGGAATCATCCTATTATTTTCTGTAAATACCGCAAAGGTGCGAGTGCCTTTGCGGTATTTCTGTATTTTTGGAGGTGGTTGATTGCAAACAACCGGAATTCTGGAGGAGCGCAAAAGCTCCATCCTGCTGAAAAACAGAAAGGGCAGCCGGGAGCCGATCACATGCGACCGTGCGAGCGTGGCCGGCGCGGTGAGCCAGCGCGCCTGCGTATACTGCGGCGCCCGCGTAGTGCTTAACCCAATCACGGACGCATTCCATATTGTTCACGGGCCGATCGGCTGCGCGAGCTACACCTGGGATATCCGAGGCAGTCTGACCAGCGGTTCGACCCTGTTCCGCAACAGCTTTTCCACCGACCTTCGGGAAAAGGATATCGTGTTCGGCGGCGCCGAAAAGTTAAAGGCCGCCATTGATGAAATCATGGAAAAATACGCGCCAAAGCTCATTTTTGTCTATGCCACCTGCATTGTCGGCGTCATCGGGGACGACGTGGAAGCGGTCTGCCGTCAGGCGGAAAAGACCTATCACAACCGCGTCATCCCCGTAAAGGCGCCGGGGTTTTCCGGAACCAAGTCACAGGGCTACAAACTGGCATGCAACGCCCTCTTGCAGTTGCTTGCGCCTCATGAAAACCAGCCGAAGCAAAACGGAATCAATATTCTTGGGGATTTCAATCTGGCGGGCGAGATTTGGATTATTCAAAATTATTTCAGGGAAATAGGCGTTCCGGTCATTTCCACCATGACGGGGGACGCAAGTTACGAAACGCTGATTCGCGCGCCTTCCGCCAGACTGAACATTGTGCAGTGTGCCGGGTCCTCTCTGTACCTTGCGCAAAGGATGGAGGAAAAGATGGGAATCCCGTATTTGAAAGTAAGCTTTTTCGGAATAGAGGACACCACGAACTCCCTGCTTCAGGTCGCGAACGCGCTGGGAGATGAAGAAACCACAAGACGCGCGGAGACGTTCACCAAAGAGCAGAGCGCAAAAGTCAGAACCGCCATTGCGCCGTACGGTGAAAAGCTGCGCGGAAAACGCGCCGCTATCTATGTGGGCGGCGGATTCAAAGCGATTTCGCTGATTCGTCAGTTCCGCGAGATGGGTGTTGAAACCGTGGTTGTCGGGACGCAGACCGGCAAGCCGGAGGATTATGAAACCATTCAAAGTCTGGTAAATCCGGGCACGGTGATTCTGGACGACACGAACCCGACAGAGCTGGAAGCCTTCATCCGCAAAACGCACGCGGACCTTCTGGTCGGCGGCGTAAAGGAACGGCCGCTCGCCTACAAGCTGGGAATCGCATTCTGCGACCATAACCATGAGCGCAAGCACGCGCTCGCGGGGTATGAGGGCGTTGTAAACTTTGCACAGGAAATCAATCTGTCCGTGAACAGTCCCGTGTGGCAGGCAGTTTCCTCCCGGACGATCTAATCATGGAAAACAGAAAGGAGTTGCGCTTATGGGGGCAAATCTGGTTCAGCTCAACGTAAACCCCTGCAAAATGTGCATGCCGATGGGCTCCCTCACCGCTTTTTTCGGCATTCGCGGCTGCATGACCATCCTGCACGGGTCGCAGGGATGCAGCACTTATATCCGCCGCCACATGGCGACGCATTACAATGAGCCGGTGGATATCGCCTCTTCTTCGCTGACCGAGCAGGGGACCGTATTCGGCGGGGCGGACAATCTGATTCGCGGGCTTGAAAATCTGATTCAGCTTTACCATCCGGAGGTCATCGGCATTGCGACCTCCTGTCTTGCGGAGACAATCGGCGAAGATGTACCCGCCATTGTTGAAACCTTTCGGCAGAAACACCCTGAGCTTGACGCAGCGCTGATCACGGTCCCGTCCGCCGGTTACTCCGGGACCCAGTACGAGGGCTTTTTCAGAACTCTGCGGGCCGTTGTCTCCCAAGTCGAGATGGACACTCGCCCGAACGGGAAAGTGAATATCATTACGGGAATGATCTCTCCGGCGGATACGCGCTGGCTGAAATCGCTTTTGAAAGAGATGGGCGCCGAGGCGATTCTTCTTCCCGACCTTTCTGAAAATCTTGACGGCGGTCACGGCGATTTCTACAACCGCCTTCCGATGGGCGGCACGCCGATTTCGGAAATTGGGCAAATGGGCGGCGCAAGGATCACTCTGGAGCTCTCGGCGTTTCAGAATGAGGACACTTCTCCGGCTCGGGTCCTGAATGAAAAATACGGAGTCCCGTTTCTCCGCCTTCCCCTGCCCTGCGGGCTTGCCGCCACGGATGCGCTCATCCTTGAACTGAAAAAGCTGGGCGGAACGGTTTCGGAAGAGCTGAGGAAAGAACGTGAACGATACCTTGACGCGATGATCGACTCCCATAAATACAACGCGCTCGCCCGCCCCGTCATCTGCGGGGAACCGGATTTCGTCCGGTCGGTCGTCGGCCTCTGCTGTGAAAACGGGGCGGTGCCGGTCGTTGCGGCAACGGGCTCGGACTGCAAGGGCTGGGAGGAAAGCCTGCGTCCGCAAATTGAAAAGGCCGCCTCCGTTCAGCTTGTGAAACGGTTCTCCGTTTTAAACGACGCGGATTTCGATGAAATTGAACACGCCGCGAGGGAAAACGGCGCCAATCTGGTCATCGGCAGCTCCGACGCGCGTCGGGCCGCCGCCAACCTGGGGCTTGACCTGGTGCGCCACAGTTTCCCGGTTCACGACCACATCGGCGGGCAGCGCCTGCGGATGCTGGGGTACGAAGGGTCGCTTCAGCTGCTGGACCGCATGACAAACACGCTGCTGTCCAAACGGAACTCACGTTTTCGCGGCGAACAGTATGAAAAATATTATCGGGGTATGAAAAAAACTTCGGCTCCCGATGAAACAGCCGCCGTCACGCCTCCCAATGAAACCGCCGAAAGTCTGGCTCTTCGAACGGCAAAACACCCATGCTTTACCTGCGCCGAGGGGAAATACGCCAGAATGCACCTTCCCGTCGCGCCGGAATGCAATATTCAGTGCAGCTACTGCGTGAGAAAATTCGACTGCCCCAACGAGAGCCGGCCCGGCGTCACATCGGGCATTCTGACTCCGGAGGAAGCACTGGAAAAATACAGGTGTGTCAAGGGAAAAATTCCGAATCTGACCGTGGCCGGCATCGCAGGGCCGGGAGACGCGCTCGCGAACTTTCCCGAAACATCGGAAACGCTTCGCCTGATCCGCGCGTATGACCCGAACGTCACCTTTTGCCTGTCGACAAACGGCCTGATGCTTCCGATTTACGCGCAGGAACTGGTTCGGCTCGGCGTGACGCATGTGACCGTCACCCTGAACACCGTAAGCCCTGAGACCGGGGCAAAGATTTACTCCCATATCGATTTTATGGGAAAGCGGTATTACGGCGAGGAGGGGGCTTCCATCCTTCTCGCGAACCAACTTTCCGGGCTGAAGCTTCTCTGCTCGCTTGGAGTCGTCTGCAAGGTAAACATCGTTCTGCTCAGCGGCATCAACGAAGACGAAATTGCAGAAGTCGTACGAACGGTAAAACAGCTTGGCGTCAAGCTGACCAACATCATGCAGCTTGTTCCGGTCAAAGGCAGCGCGTTTGAGCATCTTCCTCTCGTCCCAAACCGAAAGCTGACGGACCTCCGGCGGGAATGCGGAAAAATTCTGCCCCAAATGCTTCATTGCCGGCACTGCCGCGCCGACGCAATCGGGACGCTCGACAACGACCGTTCCATTGAATTCCGGGAAAAGCCGCAGCAAAAGTCAGGCGCTCCGCTCCAGCTTACCGCGGCGGCACGGGACAGCGCTCCGGAACCCATATGGAAGGAATCCTAAAAACCGTGGAAGACTGCGGCGGCTTTCCGGAGCAAAAGCCGAGCTGGCACGGCATCAGGACGTTCACGACTTACGACAAGATGGAACACGCGGTCAAAAACGCGGCAAAACAGATGACGGGAGGGATTGAAACATGAATCAGCCGAAGCATCATATTTTCGTCTGCACCAGCAGCCGGATCAACGGAACGCAGAAGGGCTTCTGCTGCACAAAGGACTCCGCCGCCGTCGCCCGGCGGTTTCAGGAGGAAATTGAGGAGCGCGAACTGGAGGGCGAAGTGACGGTGACAAACACAGGCTGCTTCGGGCTCTGTGAGAAAGGCCCGGTCGTCGTGGTGTATCCGGAGGGCGTTTGGTACGGCAACGTAACCCCGGACGACGTCGAGACCATTATGGAACAGCACATCGAGGGGGATGAACCCGTCCAGTCGCTGATGATTTGACGTGACGTTTCCCCCGTTTCGGAACAGGAGGGATTTGGGAATGATTCGAGTAACGGACAAAACCTTGAGCTGTCTGGATCAATATCAGGCGTCACCAGAGCAGCTCGGCGAGCTTTGTGAGCTTTTATTGGAATTGGGAACGGATTTTATCGAACTTTCAGAAAATGCATACCGAAAAATCGGGGTGCTGCCGCGCGGCGGAAAATACATTCTCAAATTAGACGACCTGTCGGAGGTTCCCAGAATTCCGGAAATCGGGTTCTACGTGTGCCGGATGAACGGCGGCGTCGTCAGACCGGATGTGATCCGCGAGGTGCATATTAACGGAATCAGCGAAATCTCTTTTCTCCGGCAGTGCCGTGTTCTGCCCTATGTGCGCGTAACCGGTCTGGACGATTTAATGTGCCACAACGTAGGCATGGCGTACCGGCAGATTGTAAAAAACCTTTCCGGAAAAATCGAATTCTGCCCGGAAAACGGCTATGCCTGTGCGACGGCCGCTGCGGTGGAATGGATTCTGTTCGGGGAACGGAACTTGGTCACCGGTTTTAACGGCATCGGCGGATTCGCCCCGACGGAGGAAGTTTTTCTTGCCCTTCGCCTGCTTGCCCGGTATAAGCCGACTCAGGATTATTCCGCGATGCCGCGCGTAAGCCGGCTGTTGGAAGAAATCACCGGAATTCCGATTCCAAGGCACAAGCCGGTAATCGGCGAAGAAATTTTTTATGTGGAAGCCGGGATTCATGCGGACGGAGTCGCGAAAAACCCAAGAATTTACGAGCCCTACAAACCGGAGCTGGTCGGCGCGGAACGAAGGCTTGTCATCGGCAAGCATTCGGGCAAAGCCTCCGTCGCGCTGAAAATGCGGGAAATGGGACTCGCGGCTTATTCGGATGAGGTTTCTCAAATTGTGCAGTTGGTTCGCCGGGTCAGCGTCGCCAAACGGAGAAGCCTGACGGACGGTGAATTTCTTGAACTGATAAAAACGAATACCCGGGAAGGGGGTGACCGCGGTGAAACCAAAAAAGAAGCTGGTTGACACCACCCTGCGCGACGGTGAGCAGAGCCCCGGCTTAGCCATGACAATGGAGCAGAAAGTCAGAATCGCGGCCATGCTCGACGACGCCGGAATCGACCAGATTGAAGCGGGGATCCCCGCGATGGGGCCCTATGAGCAGGATACCTTACGGGAGATCATCCATAGAAAGCGCAATTCCAGAATTTCCGTGTGGAGCCGCATGAATGCCGAAGAAATCAAAACCGCATCGTCGTGCGGACCGGATATCATCCATATCGGCGTGCCCGTTTCCTATGTTCAGATCTATTCCAAGCTGCGGCGCAACAAAAGCTGGCTTCTAAAAACGATGCTCTCCTGCGTTGAGCTCGCCCTTTCCGGGGGCGCCGAGGTGACGGTCGGCTTTGAGGACGCGTCCCGGGCGGACCCGACCTTCCTGATTACGCTGTCAAACGAGCTGCGGCAAAAAGGAATCAAGCGCGTTCGCTTCGCCGATACGGTCGGGGTACTGAGCCCCTCCCGTGCGTTTCAGGCTGTTGGGGAGCTGATTCAGTATACCGGTATGGAGGTTGAGATCCACGCTCACAACGATTTGGGCATGTCCGTTGCAAACTCCCTTGCCGCCGCAAAAGCGGGGGCTCTTTATATTGACACAACTATTTTCGGCATCGGCGAACG
Source organism: Caproicibacter sp. (assembly GCF_046707225.1). NCBI lineage: Bacteria > Bacillati > Bacillota > Clostridia > Eubacteriales > Acutalibacteraceae > Caproicibacter > Caproicibacter sp. The sequence continues at coordinate 22,799 of NZ_JBJKOP010000051.1, forward strand.
GGCCGGGAACTGCAACATGTCGCAGTTTGTCCGCGTCTGCGAACCTGCTTTTTCCATTCGGACCAACCGCGGCGAGGTGAGGGAGGTAGAGCGAAAAGCCAGCGAACTTCTGCTGAAAAAACAAAGGAGCGGTTCTTATGAAATGTGGAATTAGAAAATCACTGTTCGTTTTCGGCATAGCGACCCTGTTTGTTTTCAGCGGATGCAGCGGGAAAACGGTTTCTTCCGCGCAGCCTGCTGTTTCTTCAGAGGCTTTGTCCCCCTCTTCCCAGGCATCCCGCACGGAACTGGTAATCTCAGCCGCGGCAAGCCTTACGGACGTTATGAATGAACTCAAAAAGGTATACGAAAGCGAAAATGGAAGCGTAACCATCACGCCGACTTACGCCTCCTCCGGCACGCTTCAGACCCAGATTGAAGAAGGCGCGCCGTCCGACATCTTTTTCTCCGCCGCGCAAAAGCAGATGAAAGCGCTGGAGAGCAAGGGGCTGATCCAGTCGGATACTAAAAAAGACCTTCTGCTCAATAAGATTGTACTGATCGTGCCAAAAGGAAAAGCCAACGGCATCTCCGCTTTTACGGACGCGGCAACGGACCGGGTCGGCAAAATTGCGCTCGGCGAACCGAAATCCGTTCCCGCGGGCCAGTACGCGGAAAAAGTCTTTACCTCCCTGAAGATTCTGGATCAGGTCAAGAAAAAGGCGGTTTACGGCAGCGATGTCCGCCAGGTGCTTACCTGGGTGGAATCCGGAAGCGTTGACTGCGGCGTGGTTTACGCCACCGACGCGGCGACCTCCGACGAAGTCGATACCATCGCGGAGGCTCCGGAAGGCAGCACCGATCCGATCATCTATCCGGTTGCCGTACTGAAATCCAGCAAGAACACCGAGGCGGCAAAAGCTTTTATTGATTTTTTGTCCGGAGACACGGCAAAGACTGTTTTTGAAAAATACGGATTTACAAGGAACCAATAACAAAAGGCCTCAAAAAGGAGAGACGCCTATGGACTGGTCACCGTTTTTCATCTCTCTTAAAACAGCGTTTTTGGCGACGGCCATCACGTTTTTTCTGGGTCTGTTTGCCGCATGGGGACTTCTCAGAATCAAGCGGTTTCACGGATTAATCGACGGGCTGTTCACGCTGCCGATGGTTTTGCCGCCCACCGTGGCGGGATTTTTCCTGATTTTGATTCTCGGCCAAAACGGGCCCGTCGGCCGCGCGCTGTCTTCCTTCGGCATCAGCATTCTGTTCTCCTGGCCCGCCACTGTTTTGTCGGCTACGGTTGTTTCCTTTCCGCTGATGTACCGAACGGCTCTTGGGGCCATGGAGCAGGTGGATCAGAATCTGGTTTACGCGGCGAGGACGCTCGGCATGCCCGAAATCGGCATCTTTTTCCGGGTCATCGTGCCGATCGCCCGGCCCGGAATTTTAGCGGGCGGAGTGCTGGCATTTGCCAGAGCGCTCGGCGAATTCGGCGCCACCATGATGATCGCCGGCAATATTCCAGGCAGGACCCAAACGCTTTCCACCGCCATCTACACGGCGGTGCAGAGCGGAGACCGTACCACGGCCTACCGATGGTCCGCCGTTGTCGTAGCCCTGTCCTTTACCATGATGATTCTTCTGAATCTGCATCCGAAAACCAGACGCACAAAAAAGCCGCAAAAGACAAGGGGGACTGTGCATGCTGGAAGCAGCCATCGAAAAGTCGTTCGGCGAGTTTCACCTGAGTGTGCGGTTCCAGGCAAAAAATGAAATACTGGCCCTGCTGGGCGCTTCAGGCAGCGGAAAAAGCATGACGCTGAAATGCATCGCCGGAGTCGAGACTCCGGACGAAGGCCGCATTTTGCTGGACGGAACCGTGCTGTTCGACTCCATTCAAAAAATCAACCTGCCGCCGCAAAAACGCAACGTCGGCTATTTATTCCAGAATTACGCCCTGTTTCCCAATATGACTGTGGAGGAAAATATCGGCGTCGGCATTGCCGGTTCCAAAAAGGAACGCCGGGAAAACATTGCGCGCGCTCTTCTCACCTTCTGCCTCTCCGGCCTGGAAAAGCGGTATCCGTTCCAGCTGTCAGGCGGTCAGCAGCAGCGCGTTGCCATGGCAAGGATGCTTGCCTCCAGACCGAAAATACTGATGCTGGATGAACCATTTTCGGCGCTGGACAGCCATTTGCGGTGGAAAATGGAGCAGGAGCTTCAAAGCGTTCTGCGGGAGTTTCACGGCACGGCGCTGTATGTTTCGCATAACCGTGACGAGGTCTACAGGCTGTGCGACCGCATTGCCGTTTTTTCCGAAGGCCACCTGGATGTGGTGGATGAAAAGTGGAGCCTATTTCGAAATCCGAAAACTCTGGCTTCGGCGATGCTGACCGGCTGTAAAAATATTTCCAAATCGAAAAAGCTCTCCGACCACAAAATTCTGGCACTCGACTGGGGCGCCGTGCTGCGAACAGACGAGGTCGTTCCGGACGATCTGCGCTATGTCGGCGTCCGGGCGCACTACTGGATTCCGTCGAAGAGGACCGATGAACCCAACGTGATCCGGGGGAAAACAGAGGATGTCATTGAAGACACGTTTTCCTTTATCATCCTTTACCGGCCTCTGGCGGACGGCGGTTCCATCATCCGTTGGGAAATTCCCAAAACCAACAAGGAGGTTTTCCATTCAAAGCCCGATTTTTTGCGCGTTCAGCCGGAGGACATTCTTCTGCTAACAGGATAGACCGGCTCAAACAACTTTACGGCATACATAAACCCGGCCCTCCCGAATTGACGGGGGCCGGGTGACTCGCGCACCGGCCCGTTCCTAATCGGATGACTTATTTGCTGAATTTGTCCGCTATACTGCTTGCCGCAAAAGAGTCCGGCTTGACCTTGCATTCATAGCCGCAGGCCCTGACCCATGCGACAAGCTCCGGAATCAGCTTACCGGTCTTTCCATTGGACCCCGCGTCAACGTGAATGCAAATATTAATTTTACTCGAATCCAAATTCATTTTATTACAGAGGTCTTCAAATTTCGACAGCACTCTGTCCGCATACATCAGACTCATATTGGTTTCGTAAAGCAACTTTTGCCTGATATTGTCGATCTTATTGATTCTGAAAACATCGTAGAAAAAGATTCCGCCATGACCGATATTCTGAACGGCGATTACAACCACAATCTTGGTATCGGAAAAATTCTGGCTGTCGGTCCCGACAATCAGGTTAAAGCCCTCGGATGTTTTGCTGTTCGTCCGGATGTAATTTGCTATGATATTGATCATTTGCTCGTCGCTGCATTTCCCGTAGGTTGGACTGATCATCGCGCTATTCCTTTCTGTCATGAAATATAAAATCTGAATTCTGTCAAGTACATTCCGTCTGCCGGCACGGGCCTTTGTTGAGAACAGATCTCTTCTTTTACCCCAGATTATATCACGCAGGCGGAGATTGTTCCACCTTATCGGCGGATCAATTTTTGATATTTCCCACGAAGGTCGTTCAACTGATCGATTCTAGCCATGAAATCATGTGATTTCATGGCTATTTTAATAATCAGGCTGTCCACCACGGCCATCGCGCTTACCATGGAGTGGTACTCCGTCGGCTCTCCCCGATAGCAATAGAGAAAAGCCTCCGTGTTTTGAAGTCCGTCCGACAGCAGGTCGCTGAACACGACACAGGAATATCCCACGTTTTGCCTGTGCTGCATCAAAACAGTCGTTTCCGCCAGAATGCGGCTGAAACAGAAAAGAATTACCAGATCCTCCTTTCGGACATTGTTCAGGGATTCATACAGGGAAGAACCGCCCTCCAGAAAGATCGGCTCCATGCCGAACCGCCGCAGCCGGTACCTCATGACCAGAGCGATCCCATAGGAAGCATCCGGAGCAAAAATATAGATTTTCGGCGTTTGGGTAATCAGTCGGGCCGCTGTGTCCATTGCTTCCGGGGAAATCAGCCGCAGCGTTTTTTCCAGCGCCTCTATGTTTTTAAGAATCAGTTCGGACGTCGTGCGGTCGGAGTCCGGCAGCGCGGACAGCGTCTTTTTCACTTTGGAGACCGGAGTCGTGCTGTTTTGCGAAACCAGGTTTCGTTTAAACTCCTTTAAGTTCGCATAGCCAATCTTCGGCCAGAACCTGCCGATCGTTGCCGGACTGACGCCGATTTTGGCGGATATCTCGCTCGCCGTTTCAAAATACAGCGTGTTTTCGTGACTCATCAGATAATTCAGGATGATATGGTCAGCTTTGGTAAAATCAGCTTGATTCACATGGGACAAATCCATTCCGATTCCTCCTTTCCTCTATTATACTGTTCTTGATCAAAAATGAAAATTATATTTCATTTAAATTTATATGAAATATATTAAACAAATCATAATCATTCGATAACATTGCCTTAACGCGCCGGCTTTATGATGAGCTTGTCACCGAGGGGGAAACAACCGTGAATCAAATCTATTTTTCTTCAACGCTGATGTGGAACGCGCCGCTGCCGGAGCTGTTCCGCGCGGCGCGTGAATTCCAGGCGGAAGGCATCGAGCTTTGGGTGCAGCAGTTCGACAGCAGAGGATACAGGGAAGAGGAATGTCTCAGCCTGCTGGACCGCTGTCCGCTTCCAATTTTTGTACACAGCAAAACCTGGGATTTGAATTTTGCATCGATGAACCGGCGAATCCGCAGAGCCTCGCTGGACGAAATCAGGAATTCCATTGATCTGGCGGCAAAATTGCACGCCCGGGAACTGACGGTGCACCCTCCCCGGGAATCCCTTTGCGGAAACCGTCCGCTTTATCAGGAGCTAGCCTATCAGGGATTGGAAGAAATCTTCCGGTACGCGACTCGATCGGGCGTCTCGGTTTCTCTTGAGATGATGGAAAAAATTCCAAAGGAGATCATGACAACTCCGGACGACGTCCGGGAAATCACCCGCGGCCTCTACCGCGAATTTTCCTATACGGTCGATGTTGCTCACTGCGACAATGAAAAAGAGCTGTTCAATCATCTTCGGGACCTCCCCAAGGTCTCGAAAATCCACATCAGCAACCGCCGGGGCGCGACGTACCACACGCTTCTTTCAGACGGCGATTTTTCTTTTAAAAGATTGTGGCCGGCATTGGAACGCAGCGGCTGTCCCATGGTCATTGAGGGCTTTGACGCTTCCGGCCAATACACCATGCTTCGTGAAAATATGAAATATATTCAAAAGCTGAAGGAGAATCTGCAATGAAAACAAAAACCAAGCTGGCAGCCGGCATTCTCGCTCTTTGCATGGCGGCAAATTTTTCAGGCTGTGCCGGGAACGGCTCGGCTTCCTCCCAAACGAACACGGCGCCGTCATCAAGCAGTTCGGCAGCATCGTCGCAGAAGGATACTTTAAAAGGGAGCGTAACCATCTACACCTCGCAACCGGAGCAGGATATTCAGGCGCTGATTCAGGCTTTCAACAAAAAGCAGCCCGAGATCAAAGTCAACGTCTTCCGCAGCGGAACGGAAGAAGTCGTCAGTAAAATTCTCGCGGAAAAAAAGGCCGGGGCGGTAAAAGCCGATCTGCTTCTGGTGGCGGACGCGGCAACCTTTGAATCCCTGAAATCGGCCGACCTGCTGATGAGCTACGCTTCCCCGGAGCTGAAAGGAATCAGCAGCGATTACTATGACGCGGACCATACATACACCGGAACCAAAATTATTTCCACGGGAATCGTGATCAACACCGACCTGGTGAAAAACCCGCCGGCGGGGTACAAGGACCTAAAGTCCGCCGATTACAAGGACAAGCTGGTGATGCCGAGCCCGCTGTATTCCGGCGCGGCGGCATACAATCTCGGGGTTCTGACAAGAACGGACGGAATCGGCTGGGATTTTTATCAGTCTTTGAAAGCAAACGGCGTATCCGTTCAGCAGGGTAACGGGGCCGTGGAAAAAGCGGTGCTCGCCGGTCAGAAATCCTGCGGCATTGTAGTGGATTATCTTGCGCTTCGCGACAAGGCAAAGGGCGCGCCGGTCGATTTCATCTACCCCAGCGAGGGCTCTTTAAGCGTCACCGAACCGATTGGAATTGTCAAAGGTACTCCGAATGAACGCCAGGCCAAGGCCTTTGTGGATTTTCTTCTGTCCGACGACGGCCAGGCGGCAACCTCGCAAATCGGCTATACGCCCATTAAATCCGGAGTAAAGGCTCCCGACGGGTTTCAATCCGTCGATCAAATCAAAAATCTGACGTATGATCTTTCAAAACTTGTTCAGACACGAGACAGCGATAAAGAAAAATTCAGCAAACTGTTCGGTTAACGAACCGGGAAGATAAAAAGCCGGGCTGCGGAAAACCGCGGCCCTTTTTGGAGATTATCAGAAATGAAAAAAAGGAACCTGCTCTATCAGGCGCTCGGCTGTGCCGCCGTCGTTTTTCTGTTCCTTGTTCCCTTATTCCGACTGGTCCTGATGAGCCTGTCGCAGGGCGGCGGATATGGCTTTGGGAACTATGCCGCGCTGTTTGAAAATTCACGAACCATTCGCGCAATCGGAAACACGGTTGTAATCGCGCTGGTCTCAACGCTTTTGTCGACCGCTCTGGGCGTTTTGTTTGCTTTTCTGAACGCCTATTGGAATCTGAAAAGGAAAAAACTGCTCGAATTGCTCGTGCTCGCTCCTTTCATCATTCCATCCTACGTCATCACCATTTCCTGGACCAGCGTTTTAACGGGCAACGGCGAACTCAACCGCGTTCTGCGCCTGCTGCATCTTGGACCGGTCAATCTGTATTCGCTGGGCGGAATCATTTTTGTTCTCGGCATCTGCAACATTCCGCTCGTTTACCTGACGACCGTCAACACGCTTCGGAAAATTCCCAGAGAGCTGGAGTGGGCTGCCAGGGCAGCCGGCTGCGGCCGGTGGGAAACCCTGTTTCGAATCGATCTGGTTCAGGCCGCGCCGGCAATCCTCGGCGGAAGCGTACTGGCGTTCCTTTCGTGCATGGATAATTTTTCAGTGCCCGCTTTTCTGGGAATTCCCGCTTCCATCCCGGTACTCAGCACCTACATCTATGAAAAAGCGATCGGTTTCGGCCCCGATTCGTTTTCCCTCGCTTCCGCGTTGTCCGTGCTGCTTTCCGTCGTGGCGGTTGCCGGATCTCTTACCATGACCGCCTTTGCCGGAAAATCCAGGCAGACGGACAGCATCCGCCCCGATTTTTCCGCGCGCATCTTTCTGAATCAAACTGCGCGCAGACGCGTCGAGTGGATCAGCATCACGGTTTTTTCGCTGCTTGATCTGGTTCCCCTGCTGAATATGACAGCCGCGTCCTTTCAAAAAATTTACGGCCAGCGCTTTTCACCCGCGAACCTTTCCTTTCAAAACTACCGGTTCCTGTTTACCAACAGCGGCGTTTTGAATGCGGTCTGCAACAGCTTGTTCCTCTCGCTAACCACCTGCGCGGTGTGTATTCTCATCGGTACGGCGGCCGCCTACCAAAAATTGCGTGGCAAAGGCGCCGCGGTTCGCCTGCTGGAATTCTGCGCGTCGCTGACCTATGCGATTCCCGGCATTGTGCTTGCCCTCGCAATGATCTTCCACTGGTCGAAGATTCCGGGCGTCTACGGCAGCATTTGGATTCTGATCGCGGCCTACCTTACACGTTATCTGATTCTTCAGATCAAAGGCAGCACCGCGGCCATGCTTTCCATTCACCCGTCCCTGGAAGAGGCGGCCCATGTAGCCGGCGGCGGAAAAATCAGAATGTGGAAAAAAATTCTGACTCCTCTGCTTTTCAGGCAAACCTTATCCAGCTCCCTTTTAATTTTTGTCTCCTCCCTGACGGAAATGACGCTGTCCTCCATTTTGGCCTCCGCCGGAACCAAAACCATCGGGCTGACCGTTTTCAACTTTCAGCAGTCCGGCGACTACAACATTGCGTATGCGTTCTCCGTTCTGATCGTCATCCTGATTCTCTTCGGTTACGGCCTGATTCAGTATGTATGCCGGGAATCCGGCGGAAAGAAAGAACGATCGCCGGAGCACGATGCCGAAGGATCCCGTTCCAGTCATAAAGACGCCTTAAAAAGGATGGAGGGAAGCATTTTATGAGCCTGAAAATCACACATTTGTCAAAACTTTACGGAAAAAACATTGCTCTTCACGATGTATCAATAGAAATCAGCGACGGGGAATTTCTCTGTATTCTGGGGCCCTCCGGCTGCGGCAAAACCACGCTGCTCAGGTTGGCGGGCGGCTTTGAAACGCCATCCTCAGGCTCCATTCTTTTAAACGACACACATTACTCCTCCCCTGAGCAATGTCTCCCGGTCGACCGGCGAAATCTTGGAATGGTATTTCAGTCCTTCGCCCTCTGGCCGAATATGACGGTTCGCCAGCACGCGGAGTTTCCACTGCTCCGGAAAAAATACGCCCGGATGGACGCGGCGGAAAAGAACAGGCTGATCGATCAGGCGCTCGAAAGCGTTGGGCTGTCAACTCTGTCGGACCGTTACCCCGACGAACTGTCCGGCGGGCAGAAGCAGCGCGTCGCCCTTGCCAGGGCCATTATTACAAGGCCGAAAATTCTTTTGATGGACGAACCGCTCAGCGCCTTGGACGCGGAGCTGAAGATCAGCATGAGAAAAGAAATTCAGGACATCCACCGAATGACCGGGGCAACCATCCTCTACGTTACGCACGACCAGAACGAGGCGCTCGCGATGGCGGACCGTATGATGATTATGAAAAACGGCAGAGTGGAACAGATCGGTACCCCGGAAGAAATTTACCTTCATCCCCGCACGGCCTTTACGGCGGCCTTTGTGGGAAAATACAATCTGCTGCGCGGCATCTGGGACCGCGATAAATTTTATGAAGAAAGCTCCAACGCGTGTTTTCACGACCGCACGACCTGTTTGGAGTTAAAAGAGCAGAACCTGTTTCCCATTCGGCCGGATCAGCTCCGAATTGTAAAGCGGGGAGACGGAATAGAGGGAAGAATCACAAACCGGCAGTACTGCGGGCGTGAGATTCACTATTCTGTCGACTGTTCGGGCAGACCGGTCACGGTCTACGCCCCCGTGCGGGAACACTACGATCTGAACGACACGGTCATCCTGATCAAAAAGGAGGAAACGGATTGAAAGCGCTTTTTGATCTGCATACACACACGCTTGCAAGCGGACACGCGTTCAGCACCCTCAGGGAAAACATCGAATCGGCACGGCAGAAAGGGCTTTTGGCGGTCGGAACCAGCGACCACGCGGAAAAAATGCCGGGTGCAAGTCCCGCCCTTTTCACCAATTATAAAGTTGTGCGGGAGTTTTTCGAGGGCGTTCGGGTTTTCTGCGGAATTGAAGCAAACATCAGTGATTTTGACGGCACAATCGACGTTGACGACTCCCTGCTCCAAAAACTCGACTATGTGATCGCAAGCCTCCATTCCCCCTGTATTCAGAGCGGAAGCATCCGGCAAAACACGAATGCCCTGATTCGCGCGATGGAAAATCCATATGTAAAGATCATCGGCCACCCCGACGACAGCCGCTACCCATTGGATTACGAGGCGCTTGTTTCCGCCGCTAAAAAATGCGGAACCGTTCTGGAGCTCAACAATTCCTCCCTGATCCCCGGCTCGACCAGAATCGGTGCAAAAGCAAACGCCGAAAAGCTTTTGGAAGCCTGTAAAAGAAATCGAGTACCCGTCGTCATCGGGAGCGATGCTCACATCTGGTATGACGTGGGACGTTTTGAGGAGGCGTTTGCGCTCATCAACGAGGTTGGATTTCCCGGGGAATTGGTTCTGAATCTGAGTTTTGACGGCCTTAAAATGATTTTGAATTCAAAATCACACAGGATATCGCCGGCCTTCTAAAAACCGCCGACCGCAGCGCACCGTTTCATGGGAAGCTGCTCTTCGGGGATTTCCGGAAGCCGGGCTCCCCTCGATTCAATGACAATTTTATGACGATCTTCCCGGATAAAGTCCTTACAAGCAATTTTTTAAGAAATGTCAAGTCTTGAATAGACCCGGGAATCCGAGTAAAATGATTATTTGTGTCATAAGGAATCGAAAGGACAGATTGAATGGACGAAATTAAGCAAATCTATTGTGGTGACAGCTACACCGCGTTTCTAAGCTATTGCGATCTTCACGGTTTTAAACGAATGCGTGACCTGATGGGCTGCAGGTTTGAAGAGCTGCCGGAATTAATTCACCTTTCTCCCATGCTGCTCAGCAGGATCAAGGCCATCTGCGTTCTTTATTTTAAAAAGCATCCGGAATGTCTGGTTGGCGCTAAGACCAAAACAAAGGCCTCTTCCGCCAACACGGAAGATTTAGCGGACCGGCTGCTCGTCGTTTTCCAGCAAAACGCAAATAAACTCATCCATATCTCCGATATTTCAAAAGCGATTGGAAAGGGCGTCAGGCGAAACGACATCATTCATGTTCTGGAGCACCAGACATGGTGCAAAATCGTGGATAACACCACGTTTTTTTATGCCCCAAAAGGCTGAACGAGGCGGGAAGCAAAACAAAAAGGGATGCCGATCTGTTTTTTCAGACCGGCATCCCTTTGTTTTGCCCACCGTGACGACAGGCGAAAGTCCCGAATGCGGAATCGCCGGCCCGCGCCCGCGCAAGTTCAACCCGCATTGTCTTCCTCTTACCCGGCTTTCGCCGGATGTTTCAATAGCCTTCGGCTCCAGTGCGCCTCAATTCGCAGAACGGGGTTCATTCGATCACTTTGATCCAACCCTTCGGTCCTTCGACACGGCCCATCTGAATTCCGGTTAACGTGTCGTACAGCTTCTTTGTAATCGGCCCCATATTCTGCATTCCGCTCGGCATGCAGATTTCCTTCCCGTGGTCCACAATTTTGCCGACCGGCGAGATGACGGCCGCCGTGCCGCAAAGGCCGCATTCGGCAAAGTCCTTGACTTCCTCAAAGTAAACTTCTCTTTCTTCCACTTCAAGGCCAAGATAATCCCTGGCAATTTCCAAAAGGGAAAGTCTGGTAATCGACGGGAGGATGCTGCTGGACTTTGGCGTTACAATTTTATTGTCCTTTGTGACAAAGATAATATTTGCGCCGCCGGTTTCCTCAACCTTGGTATGAGTCGCCGCATCAAGGTACATATTTTCGTTGAATCCGTTTTTATGCGCCGAAACAATCGCGTGAAGGCTCATGGCATAATTCAGTCCCGCCTTGATATGCCCGGTACCGTTCGGCGCCGCCCGGTCAAAATCGCTGACGCAAAGGGTCAGCGGGCGCGCGCCGCCTTTGAAATAAGGCCCGACCGGCGTTGAGAAAATTCGGAACTGATATTCGTCGGACGGAGCAACGCCGATCACCGGGCCGCTTGCGAACATATACGGGCGCACATAGAGCGTCGCGCCGGAGCCGAACGGCGGAACATAGCCCGCGTTCGCCTTTACGGTCTGAACAACCGCGTCGATGAACCTTTCCGCCGGAAACGCCGGCATTTCCAGCCTTTTCGCGCTGTTTTCCATCCGTTTCGCATTCATGTCGGGACGAAACGCCACAATTCGCCCGTCCTCCGTCGTATACGCCTTCAGGCCTTCGAAACAGGACTGGGAATACTGCAGAACGCCGGCGCACTCGCTGATTGTCACGGTATCGTCATCAGTCAGCTTTCCCTCGTCCCATGCACCGTTACGGAAATTCGAAACGAATCTCTGGTCTGTCTTTTTATAGCTGAAATCAAGATTCGCCCAGTCGAGATTTTTCTTTTCCATCTTAAACGACCTTTCTGTATTTTATTAAAAGTACTGTAAATACTGCCAATTGAGCGGCCATCCGCGTAAACGAAAAGCCCTAAGCCAAAAAGCTTAGGGCGAATCTGAAATCCGTGGTACCACCTAATTCAGAGAAGATATGTTCTCTGCACTCATCAGCAGAGCAAAAGCACTGCTTTCCGCGCTAACGGTCGGAGTTCCGGTAAAACTTAGCGAATGGATTCGTTCGGTTCAACAGCTCGGAAACGACTTCCCTGTTTTTTTCACGAAGATTTACACCGGCCATCTTCTCTCTGCGCGTCCAAAAACGGGTACTGCTCTTCTTCTCAGCTTTTGATATTTTTTAATTGAAGCTATTATAGCTCGAACCCGTCAAAAAGTCAACGCTGCAAGCGAATTTGATTCTGACTTCATTTTGGCGGCCAATCCTTACTTTCGCCTTCATATGATTTCTCCATGATTTTTTACATCGCGGGAAGCTCGTCGCGTTGTCTGCACGGCCTGCTCTGGCGAGAGTCCCTAAAGCATCAGTTCTGCGGAAAACGCAATCACGGCATGACCGATTATTTTAACTTCCGCGGGTTTGCCTTTCTCGATTTTTACCTGGACCTCCATTGTGCCCGCCCGGCCGATCGCCTCGCCTTGTACCGCGTGAAAAGCAAGCAGAGCCCCGTCATGATCCGCCAACCCATAGTGAACCAAGTAAGCGCCGAGAGGCCCGTTCGCGTTCCCCGTTACAGGGTCCTCCTCAATTCCAATCGCAGGCGCAAACATTCTTCCGTGTATCATCGGCGTTTCGCTCCGATTCATGGTAAAAACATAATACCCATTGCAGCCGATCTCCTGACTCAGTTTTACAAGCCCGGCCATATCGGGCTGCAAACGATGCAGCAGGTTGATATCCCGAATGCCAACCATTACTTTGGAATGTCCCGTCGATGCGATTGCAACCGGGCAGTTGTCAAGAATATCACTGGAACGAATCCCCAACGCGTCGGTCAGTGCCTGTTTTGCCTTACCCGGCAGCTCATCATGCACCTCTATTCTCCCCTGCGTCATGACAATTTTGTAGTCATCGTTTTCCCTTATGATGTCAACCGGTAAAATTCCGGCGCCGGTTTTTTGCAATACCCGCGTCGTGCCGAAATGGTTTTCGACCGCTCTTGCATAATGTGCGGCGATGGTGGCATGGCCGCAAATCGGAACTTCTTTCATGGGGGTAAAAAAACGGACCTCGACATCGTAAACGTCGTCGTCCGATTGAAAAATGAAAGCCGTTTCGGAATTATTTAGCTCACGCGCTATTTTCTGCATCTGCCGGTCCGATAATCCGTCCGCGTTGGTAACCACCCCGGCGGGGTTTCCGGACAGCTTTTCTTGCGTGAATGAGTCGATTTGATAAACGCGATAAAGATTTTTCATCATTTCCTCCGTTTCCGGTATTTCCGTATGTACCAATCAAATATTATGGAGGCCGGCACCGGTTTTTTCAGCAGATTTCTTGCGGCTCTTATCTTCGTACATTAAAAGATCGATCTGCTTCATAAACTGCTGAACCGACATTCCGGATTCCCGGTTATAAACGTCGAACCCCACGCTGAAATTGATTGAATACGGAAATTCCGTCCGTTCATTGAATGTTTTCGTATTCATTTTCAGCCGTTTTACCGCGTCGGTTAAATCGCCGCCCTCTTTGATTTTTAACACGATGACAAACTCATCCCCTCCGAAGCGGCAGATCAGGTCTTCCCTTCTGAAGCTGTCTCTCAAAATTTTTCCCGCTTCCACAAGAGCCTGGTCCCCGGCATCATGGCCCCAGGAATCATTGATCCTCTTGAACGAGTCCAAATCCGTCATAATGACTCCGAGCGCGGCGCCCTCCCTGCCGTCTTTAATCCAGCCCCGCATATAGTTTTCCAACTGCCTGCGATTGTAAAGCCCGGTTAAAGGGTCCGTGTACATTTGGCTGTTTTGAATATTGAGAAAGATAATCATTATGGAAATCGCCGTACAGTCCCACACAATGGAAACCCCATAAAACAAGGCTTGGATGATTCCGCCGAGGAAGGGCGGCAGCGCAAATAACAGCAGGGAAATATAAACCTTTTTTTCAAGGGACTCTCTGTTGCGAACGATGGAAATGACGGAATACACAAAGTAGAAATAGCAAACGCCGGCCATGACGTAAAAAAGGCCGCCCCGGTGGTAGATGTTATTTTGGTCGATGACAAACAAAAATCCGTAGAAAACGCTCAGGAGCGTAAGAAGCAGATTGAGGATTAAAGGTATTGCCATCGGCACGAACCGTTTTTTGATGCGGTCTTCATCCTTGTAAATCTGATAGTCCGCATAGAGGCTCCAAAAAAAGCAGGGAAACGGAGTCATCGCGCAGTAAACCGTCGCAGTCAGCAGCGAAAGGATCCTCAGGACTGCGCCCGGCTTTCCGATCAGAATCCATTGCAGCGTGTCCAGGACAAGCAGAACCGCATTCAATGCCAGAATCGTTAAAAATATCCTTTGGTCATAAAAATATTTTTGACCTTTGTTGCGGATATTTAAAAAAATCACAAAAAGAAATGCGAACGCGAAACTATTAAGCTCTGAATAAGCGAGAATGTTCATCTTCCACCTATATCCTCCGAAAGCCCGGATCCGCCTCATTTCACGATTCTGTTCGGACAAGGACAGAAAGTCAGAATGTTTGCCGACCCGGGAACCGTCTGATACTTCGCTCCTTATGAGCTTGGTGAAAGCAGATAGCGGTCGACGGCTTCGGCGCAGCCGTCGTGGTCGTTGTCCGCGACCACCACATCGCATATTTTTTTGATCCGCGGCAGCGCATTGCCCATGGCAACGGACAAACCCGCGATGCGCAGTACCTCCGCATCGTTTTCCGCGTCTCCGACGACGATGGTTCGCTCCAGCGGAATCCGAAGATAACGGCACAGCCAAACCAGCCCGCTCGCTTTGCTGACATGAAGCGGCGACAGCTCCAGCGAAGTTTCTTCCGAGTAAGCGATGGAAACGGGCAGCTCCCGAATGCGTGCGTAAAGCCGTTCCCGAATCTCCGCGGAAGCCGAGAACAGGTTCAATTTCTCCACCGGAATCTGCGCTGACCGGTAATAGGCGGTGAGATCGTCTGTCTGATTCGCCGTGCGATTCATCATATCCTGATAGAGACCCATATGGAAATGGCTTGCATCGGCAACCTCTCTGCGGCTTGCAAAAGGAGCTCCGGCGCTCATCATATACGCCATGACGTCCTCCTCCGCCGCTATCTCAAGCACTCTTTCCACGGTATTCCGCGGAAAAACTTCCGAATGAAGGACGCTTTTTCCGGCGGTATCATAAACCAGTGCTCCGCTTTCACAGACATAGTAGCGGACATTTTGAAGCAGATCTTCAAACTCTTTTAGTTCGCTGATGCATCGGCCCGTCGAAAGGATCACGATCTTGCCCGAAGAGGCCGCGCGGTTCACCGAATCCAGCGTGCGGCCGGATATGGTCTTCTCGCTGTTTAGTATTGTCCCGTCCATATCGAAGCCAATCAAATCATATGTACTCATGTATTTTCTTCACACATTTCTGTTTCCCCCGGTTCTCTCACAATGGTATTAAGGAATGAAGCGCGCAAAAGCCCTTAAGCCCGGCTTCCGCTTCAAAAAGCCTTTGCGCCGTACGCTGAGTTTAATCCTGATTCTGCTCCGCGATTCGGTCCGCCAGCTCATTTAAATAGACCCATCGCTCCGTTTTCTCATTCAGCTCCGCTTCCAGCGCTTCTTTTTTCCCCGTCAATTCCGTCAGGAGAAGGTAGTCGCTGGAGGCTTGCTCGATTTCACTGTTGATTTGAGAAATCCGATGTTCGAGATCCGCGACTGCGCAGTCAATTCCCTCAAATTCACGCTGCTCTTTGTATGAGAATTTCAATTTACCGGGTTTCACACGCGGACTTGATTTTGGTCTGCCGACGGCGGCTTTGGGTTCATTCTGCCGTCTTTGTTCTTTCTGATCCAAATAATCCGAATAACCGCCGATGGTATCGTGAATCTCTCCATCCTGCTCAAAGGAAAACACATGTTCCGCGATTTTATCAAGAAAATAGCGGTCATGAGACACGGCAATGACCGCGCCTGCGAAATTTTGCAGATAATCCTCAAGAATCGTAAGCGTCTGAATATCCAAATCATTGGTAGGTTCGTCGAAAAGCAAAACATTCGGCGCCTGCATCAAGATTCCCAGCAGATACAGTCTGCGCCGTTCTCCGCCGGAAAGTTTTCGGATAGCTGTATACTGCAAGTCGGATGAAAACAGAAATTTTTCAAGCATCTGGGATGCTGTCAACGTCCCTTCCGGCGTTTCAATTTCCGACGAAATATCTTTGATATAATCCATCACGCGCAGCGCCGGATCCATTTCTTCGCATTCCTGCGAAAAATAACCGATCCGCACCGTCTGCCCGATATGGACTTCGCCATTGTCCGGGAGAACGGTTCCGAGGATAATTTTCAACAGAGTGGATTTTCCGCAGCCATTCGGGCCAATGATGCCGACACGGTCCCGGCGCAGCAGGTTGTAGGAAAAATCACTGATTAACTGCCTGTCACCGTAACGTTTGGAAATGCCGCAAATCTCAATTATTTTTTTCCCAAGCCTTGAACTCATGGAGTTCATTTGCAGGTTTTCCTGTTCCAGGTCAACCGACTCCGAGCTCATCTTCTCAAAGCGTTCCACCCGGAATTTCTGCTTGGTTCCCCGTGCGCGGGCTCCCCGGCTGATCCACGCGAGCTCCTTTTTGAGCAGACTCTGGCGTTTCCGCTCGCTTGCGGCAGCCATGCTTTCCCGTTCCGCTTTGAGTTCGAGATACTTCGTGTAGTTTGCCTGGTAGGAATACAAATTCCCGTTGTGTAATTCCATGATTTTATTTGTGACGCGGTCCAGAAAATAGCGGTCATGCGTTACCATAAGCAGAGCGCCGTTATAACCGGCAAGATAGTTTTCCAGCCAGTCCACCATATCGTTGTCCAGGTGATTCGTGGGTTCATCCAGGATCAGCACTTCCACCGGTGTTACCAGAGCGCTCGCAAGTGAAACACGTTTCTTCTGTCCGCCGGAAAGCCGGCTTAAAGGCGCGTCAAATTCATGGATTCCCAGCTTTGTGAGGATTGCCTTGCACTCGTATTCTTTCGATTCCCTCTGCTGCTCCGAGATTCCCCGAACGACCTGCCCGAGGACGGTGACGCCTTCTTCGAACAACGGATTCTGCGGCAGATAGCCCACACGAACCCCGCCGGATCTTGTGACGGTTCCGGCGTCGGAGAATTCCAATCCCGCAATGATCCTCAGCAAAGTGGATTTTCCCGCGCCGTTGATTCCAATCAAACCGATCTTATCCCCGCTGTTAATCCCAAAGGAAGCCTCTTTCAGCAGCGTTTTTTCATTGTAACTCTTATGAATCTTTTCCGCAGTTAATAGCAGCACATTATTATCCTCTTTTAGCATCATGATGGTCTGTACTAATTTCATTATACCTTTAGCGTCCAGCGTCCGTCAAATAAAGTAAACCAAAACGCGGTGAACATTTTAGATGAAAAGGGTTCATAAAAATTGATGCAACTAAGTTTTACTTCGTCGAGATAAAAATTCCATACTCTTTCGGAATGTGAATTTTGCCGTTTGTTTTTCGTTTTTCAAGGATTTGGCAAATTTCTTCTCTGGATATATTCTTGCAGTCGGACATTGACGTCAGTGACATCATATAATCCAGCAAATCATCAGTGTCAGTTACATCCAAAGCATCCTCATAACATCTCTTTTCAATCGTGCTAAAATGTTCGCTTAAAATAAGATCCCCGTTTTGCAGGGTAAAATTTCTGTTCATCTTATGCACCATGCCATACTCAGAAAGCAGTTTCTGTAAATATTGATTAAGTCCGTGTTCTCCGTATGTTGCACAGTAGAATTTTCCGTTGATTTTTAAAATTCGATGAACTTCAGATAAAGCTCTGTGCAAATCAGGTACATAATAAAGCATCATATTGGCAATGACAATATCCATGCTTTCATTTTGATACGGTATATTCTGGATGTCCGCTTGACTAAACGTGATGCCCTTCAAGTTTTCCAATGTTTTTTGAGCGGTTTTGAGCATACCCTCTGAAAAATCAGATAAAATCAGCCGGCAGTTTCCTGGGAGCGAATGATATTGGTGGAGCCACATGTCACCGGTTCCACATCCCAATTCCAGGATTTGAGCATTGGGAAACAAATCATATTGCTCAAATATCCAGTTCCCGAATCCTTTTTTATTCGTACTGTATTTCTCATGGAGGCTTATTCTTGTAAGCAGTTTATCCGCTGATGCATACTGAGCTTTTAATATTTGTTCATCCATAAGATTTCTTCCCCCTTATCGGAAGAATTTCTTCCTTTGCAAATGGTAATTGTTGGTGATATTACGAGAGACCTCCGCCGTAATCGTGAAATTGCTTATTTGTTATAAAAAATGTGTAAGTTCTTAATACCGCTGACCGGTTTTACTGAAGCAGATCGAGCCGGTCCACGTCCATCCGGTAGGTTACGTCCTTGCGCTCAACGATAATGCTGATCTTATCGCTGAGCGGTTTATCCTTCCGGATATTTGTAAGCAATTCCCTGGTTGGATTGATCACGAACGGATTGCCGACGAGCTTCAGCATGGCGAAATCACCGTTCGTATCTCCGTAAGCATAGCTGGTCGAAAGGTCGATGCGATATTTTTCGGCGATTTCAAGAACCGCCTTTCGTTTGCTTTCGGCATCCCACATAGGGGTTATTTTTCCGTTGTAGATTCCGTTGCCGTCCACTTGGTAGATAGTCCCTTTGTAGTCATCCATGCCGTATTTAGCAGACATCTCGCGCACCAATTCGATGGGAGAACCGGAAATGGCGATCACCAAATGTCCCTGCGCCTTATGCCACTTAATTCTTTCGCGCGTATAGGTATACACACGTTCCCCCTTCTGCTCAATCACCTTTTTAGCGATGTAGGCAACATGGAAAGAATCCGTATTCTTGACGGTCTCGGTATAAATATCTACCATTTTCTGCAGGTAGTCGTCGTAATCGCCGACACGCTTGTCCCATCTTGTAAAGGCCGGTTCCACCTCATTATACCATTTGCTGCTGCTGATCAGCTCGTATTTGATCATCTTTTTGAACATCTCACTGATTAAACCTTCACGGGAGATTGTCCCGTCAATATCAAAAAAAGCGGCGATGTTTCTCATTGCCGAATCCTCCTTTAAGCGTGACGGTATGTCTGATTTTCCATATTATGAGTGTCAAACGACAGGTTACTCCGCGGGCTCAGACCGCAAAAGTGTTCCACGATTCGGCCCGTTAACGCAGATGGCATACATCCACTCGTAGGAAAAGCCTCCTGCAAGAAGCGTAATCGGAGCGGTCACGACCGCTTCCGCCATTTGGGGCCAGAGGGCCATACTGAAACGAACAAGATATGGATACATAGAACTGTACCCATATCTTGAAAAAAGCCCATTTACTTTAAATCCGACAAGAGCAAGAGTTTCCAGAACACGGGAGCCGGAAGCATCTTATCATGCATGATTAAGAATCCATTGGACAGCATCCAGTAAATCCTCCGCTATATAGGCGGCTCTATCAGGATCCCATTGATTGGAATACAGGCCCATTGCTCCGTTACCCGCGCCGGTTCTTACCAGTATCACTTTTGTGCCTGCACTTATCCCGGAAGCCATATCGCTCCACCTGTCACCAATTACAAAGCACTCGGAAAGTTGCAAATGATACTTTATTCTCATTCGATTGATCATATATGCGCTAGGTTTGCGACATTTGCAATGGTCGGCCGGTCTATGAGGACAAATACAAAGATCATCGAATCCCAGAGAGTAGAGCTCTGTTTCAAAATCTTTATAGGCTACTTTTCCCTCTGAAAGATCCGGTTGATTTGTAAAGGCAAACAATTTATATCCTTTATTTTTCAGCAGATCAATCGCTTTTCTGGAAAATGGAAATAGTTTAAACTCATGTGGGAATGTAACTTCATCTCCGCCGCCGATGGTTCCGTCACGATCTATAAAAACCGCTTTCATTTTTTCTCCTGTGTCCTATCGGGTCAATGATTATGAAAATATTGAAACAAATTCAATTTCCTTCATTCTTCAAGACTCAAGAATCCCAAGTATTTCTCTCATGGATTGATTATATTCGTCGTCTGAGGAATTTTTAAAAACCAACAAATCATCCTTGCAGGACGGGTCGTCGAGTTCTTTGGGAATGTTGAAATTTACCCCCGCAATATATTGATCCCAGTTGGCAAGTTTCCATGAATCCCTGTCACTGTTCCGCTGAATCATTCTCTGCTTGACCACTTCAACGTCTGTCTGCACCCAGATCACGATCAATTTCGCATTCTTCCGCCAGAGTTTTTCTCTCAGGTGGTCCATATAGCTTTTGTCCCGAACTTCTTTTGTAAAAGGAGCGTTAATCAGGACAATATCATCGTATTCCAATGCCTCAAGCGCAAGATCAATAATAGCGGCGTATTCATAATCTCTGATATTCTTTTTAAAAAACTCAGAACTTCTGTTGTACTCTTCGTTCGCAACGGCAAAAATCTGTTTGGACAGCACAATGAGCGTATCCTTGTCCAGATAAACAACATGCTTCAGATTTGTCGCAAGCTTCCTCGAGATATAAGTTTTCCCGCAGGCCGGCGGAGACGTGACAAGGATCAGTTCTTTCATATTTTTTTACCTCTTCCTGTCTGTTTTTGCTCAAATTTAGTTCACTTCGATTGTTTGCACATTTTTAAGAAGCGCTGCATGGGCACGGTCAGAAACTTATCCGTGCGGTAAATGATGGAAAGCGCCCAGGGAAATTCCGGATTTTTCAGATGGAGCTGGCACAAACGGTTGGCATACAGCTTGTCAATCAAGGGCTTTGGCAAAATGCTGGCGCCCTGATTATTTGCAACCATTTCCAGGATCAAATCCCACTGAGAGCTTTCAAAAACGATGTTTGGCACAAAGCCTGCCGCTTTGCAGCGTTCCAGCATTACATCGTAATACATATAGTCCGGAGAAACCATTAGCAGACGCTCCGACCCTAAAGATCCAAAATTCACGCTGTGTTTCGCGGCAAGAGGATGCTGCTTGGGGACAACCAGCACGGCCTCCGAGGAAAAAACAGTTTGGCTGTAAAACTTACTGTCTGAAAACGGCTCGATGACTACGCCCAAGTCGAGCGTTCCGTCATCGACCAAATCCCTGATCAATTTGGATGTAATCTCCGTAATCTGTAAGTCGGTTTCCGGATAGGCCTGACGAAATTGATAAATCAGCGAAGAAAAATAGATGGTTCCGGCGGAGGGAGGAAGCCCAAGAGTCAGGGTGCCGCCTGCACACCGCAGTTTTTCCTCCAGCTGCTGCGTCTGTTCATTATAATAGTCCAGCAAATTTGTTGCGTATTCGTAAAATGCCAAACCGTCCTGCGTAATCAGAAGATCTTTCGAACGACGTCCGATGAATTCCGCCTGAAATTCATTCTCAAGCGCGCGAATGGCTTTGCTTAGGGTCGATTGGCTGACGAAAAGTTTCTCAGCCGCCTTTGTAAAACTGCGCCGTTTTACAACTTCCACATAGTAAGCGAGCTGAACCATTGTCATTGGAATTTCCTTCTCAATTTTTTATTTTCGTGATTACACCTGTTATTATACTTAAAATTCGATTAATTGCAAATTCTAAAATTACCGCATAAGGTTTTTTGTATGAATTTGATTCATACGGGTATGAATTTTTTGTATTTTTGTTCCGAAAAACACCGTGTTATAATAATGGCAGAGGGATGCTTGGCCAAAGCAGACAAAATTGAATGAACTGCTTGTGTGCGGCCGTATGCAAGCGAGAGGAGCGATCGTTGTGCAAGCGCAAGAGAAAAAAGTATCTTCCGCGAGAGCCATTTTAATTGAAATGGTGATGTTTTTTACATACGCTTTCTTTGCCGTAAACTGGGTCGCCGGCAGTACGCTTACCCCGCAGATTATGAAGTATTTTAATTTGCAGTCGTTTGCGTCGGCAACTTTTATTTCCAATGCCATTACCATTGCAAAAATCATTGGTAACTTTATGGCTGCCGGAATTCTAGTCAGGCTGCTGCCAAAAAAGGCGATCGGCTTAGGTTCCGGGCTTATTGTGGCCGGCAGCGCGATGGCTGTTCTGGCGCCGCAGTACTGGATGTTTATTTTAGGACGTTTTCTGATGGGCTTTGGCGGCGCGCTGTATGTGGTTTATTTCAACCCCGTTGTCATTCACTTTTTTGCCCCCGAAAAGCGCCCGACGGTCAATGCGTTTAATAACGTGGCCTACAATGTCGGAGGAATCATCGCAATGCTGATCGTCGGCCCGGTGATCCGCTGGCTGCAGACCTGGCAGTACAGCATGGCATTCTTTGCGGTGATCAGCGCCATACTGTTTCTGGCATGGCCGGCTTTGGGAGAGGATTTTGAGCTGAACCGTTCCGCTGCCGGGGACACGGAAAAATACACCTTAAGAGATGCGCTCAAAGAAAAAATCAACTGGTTATTGCCTCTTACCTATTCCGGACTGCTGACCTTTTACATTGTTCTGCTCAATATTTTCCCAATTTCCGGCGTAACGGCAATCAGCTCTAAAACACTCAGCACTTTGGTAGCCGTCGGCGGTGTTGTCGGCTCTTTACTGGCAATAGCCCTGTCGAAGGTATACTTTAAGCGTCTGCCTGTAATCCGTTGGAGCGGCCTTGCCATGACCTTGTTCGGCGCATTGATGTTTTACACGAAAAACGACGTTCTTTCGGTGATTGCCGCTTTCGCCATCGGCGTTGTCATGTTCCTGCCCGTCACCTCCCTTGTGTTGATTCCGCAGGAATTGCCGAATATGTCCCCTGCAAAGTTAACATCCATTATGGGCCTGTTCTGGGCATTGTCCTATGTGATTGAATCGGTTGCATTCTACCTGATTGGCATTGCAATCGACAAAGCCGGGTATTCGGTTGGACTGACCATCGCGCTGGTACTGAGTGCAACCTTCTTCGTAGGATCATTCTTTCTCACGGAAACAGGGCACTCAGCAAAGAAAAAAAATCAGTAAATTCAGAAAGGAAATCTTTTCATGAAAACGTTTGAAGAACTATACCGGGAGAAAAAAATGACCGCCGAACAGGCGCTGGAATTGATTCAGGATAACGATTATATGTTTTCCGCTCAAGCAACCGGGGAACCGGAAGCAATTCTTGAAAAATTACAGCACCTGAAAAAAACCGGCGTAAAAAACACGGTTCTGAACACCTGCCTGCCCCTGAAGTATTACGAAGCCTTCAAAGACCCGGAGATGAAGGGGATTATGGCGCATAACGGATGGTTTTTCAGCGCCGGTCTGCGTGATGCACAGACGAAAAAGCTGGTGAGCGATATGCCCCAAAGCTCCACCTCCATTCTGCGCAAAACCCTTGACCGCATCGCTTACGAAAAACGCCGTCCCGTGTTGCTGGCCACAGTGTCCCCCATGGATCGGCACGGCTATATGTCCCTTTCCGTCAGCGCGATTTATGAGCGCGACATCATCAACAAAGGGGCGTTGGTCCTTGTAGAGGTGAACCCCAATTACCCCCGTACTTTCGGTGACACACAGGTTCATATTTCAGAGGTTGCCGCGGTTGTGGAATCCGACCGCCCCATTTTCAAAAGCACAGTAGGTCAATACACCGAAACAGACGCGGCAATCGGCAAATATGTCGCTTCGCTGATTGAGGACGGCTCTACGATTCAGCTGGGAATCGGCAATATCCCGAACGCGGTGGCTACAGAGCTGAAAAGCAAGCACCATTTGGGAATCCACACGGAAATGTTTACCGAAACCATGGTGGATTTGATTGAATGCGGCGCAGTAGACAATTCTCAAAAAGGTCTGCTCAACGGTTATTCGGTATGCTCTTTCACAATGGGCAGTCAGAGGCTGTACGACTTCATTGACAACAATCCCTCTGTTTTGTTCAAATCCTGTACCTTTACCAACGACCCATTCACCATCAGGAAAAATAACAAATTTGTCTCGGTGAATGCCACGCTGGAAATCGATTTGACCGGACAGTGTGCTTCGGAAACGGTCGGCCACGTCCAGTGGTCCGGTACGGGTGGACAGTCGGAGACCGTGCAGGGCGCACAGATGTCTCCCGGCGGCAAGTCAATTATCGCCATGCACTCCACCTACACCACTAAAGACGAAAACGGCAAAGAGGTTCTTCACTCGAAGATTGTGCCGTTTTTGCAGAAAGGCTCCGTCGTTACCACGTCCCGCAACGACACGGATTACGTGGTAACGGAATACGGGATTGCCTGGCTGCGCGGGCTAAATGTGAGCCGTCGCGTCGAAGCTCTCATCAGCATTGCGCATCCGGACTTTCGCGAGGAGCTGCGCCGTCAAGCAGAAATAAATAAAATTTGGTAAAATCAGGCGTTTGCCCTTTCTATTGCCCCCCTGTTGTAGTTGTTCTTTCTACAGCAGGGGGCATCGTAATACACAGTATTTAGGTTCTGCCTGATATTCCGGGTTGATCAGCGGGAGACAAATTAATATGCCGCCATTTCTCCCTCATAAAGGCATTGAGAAGAGCTAAACTATAGGAAATAGATCTTCTGCAGGAGGGAAACGAATCACGAAAGATAAATTCACCCGGAAAGATTTTAAAATAGCCTTATCCATGTTTTTATGCGTGACAGCGGTTAATTTTCTCAATTTGGAATATGCCTTATTTGCAATCCTTGCCGCGATTTTCTCCATACAAAATACAATAGAGAATTCCCTTAAATCCGGTTTGCAAAGATTTCTCGGGACTGTTCTGGGGGCCGGTTTCGGATATCTATTTGCAATGATTCAGCCCCGGAATCCCTTTTTGGTCGGAATCGGAGCTGTGATTCTGGCAATCCTCTGTGAATTTTTACGATGGGAAAAGGGAATTTCAATCGCGGTTGTTGTTTTCGCGTCTATTATGCTGACAAACGATAAGGACCTTTTGCATTACAGCGTTAACTGGGTCATAGTTACCTTGGTCGGCATTTTAATCGCGATTGCTGTGAATGAGCTGATCTTCCCACCAAACAGTCTGGTACAAATACGAAGAGACATCGAAGACATTGCAGCAAATATTAAAAACACCGTGAGGGAATTATTATGTGAGGGCAATGACGTCGATCTCGACAATTTAAGAGACAGAATTATTAAATCAATCGATGCGCTTGAAACTTATGCGGATGAATATAAGCGCAAGGCAATAAAAAGCGCAGATTTCGCTTATGTCAAAAAGAAAATAGAATCGATGATGCGAGTGATGTCCAATTTGGACACCGTGGACAAAATCGGAAAAGAATGCACATTGAACTCCGATAATGTCGCAAAAACAAACGAGTTAAAACTCGGTCAAATCGAGCCGCAGCAATATGAAAATAAAGACAGAAACATTATTTACAATTACAATGTCGGTGAAATTCTTGATGCGCTTCCGGAACTGATCGAAATAAAACGAGCCCCCTGAAAAATTCCGGCAGGCCGGCAAGTGCCGTCCGTGGGACCGGCTTTTCCCGTAAGACGACAAAAGAACCTCTCAAAGCCAGGAGCATGACTCCGGTTTGGAGGGGTTCCGCCGCGGCGCGGCGCCCGAAAAGCATATCCGCTTCAGGCGGTCGCGAGCTTCTTCCTAATCAGCCCCGCCACCTGCTCCGCGCAAAGGCGGTAGCCCTCTTCCGTAAGGTGAAGCCCGTCGCCGCATTTGTAGTAGTGATTCCCTTTGAGCATCAGCGCATAGAGATCGTTTACCGCAATATTTTCCTGCGCCATCAGCTTTCTTGCGGCCTCATTATATGTTTCGACCCATGAATTGTCATAGCTGATCCCCGCGCCGGTGCCGTCAAGGGCAAACCCCTGCTCCGCCACAGGCGTCGTGGTGGCAAAAATGGCCTCGGCACCGTTGCGGCGAATTTCGCGGATAATCCGTTTCAGAAAATGCAGATACTCGTCCACAGGGTGCATCGCCTCCGTCATCGGAGCCTCCACGTTCATATCCCAATAGCCGTTGTTCCAATGCACGATGTCGAATTTTCCGTAATTTTTAAAAAACTGATTTGCCTGCCAAAGCGTGTAGGAAGAAAAGCGCCCGTTGTCCTCATCGTAATAAACCTCGCATTCGCCCTCAAGCAAATCCTTTACAATCCCGTCGTAGCCCATCCGGATCGAATCCCCCAGCAAAAGCACTTTTTTCACGGCGCATTTCTCCGCTCCACACTGCCGGGATATTTCTTCAGGACGGCGGAAAGCGCCGCATCGTCCGCCACAACCGTCACACAGGGGTGCATCTGCAGGATGGAAGCCGGAACCTCCGGCGTTACCGGGCCGAACAGAGAACGGCAGAGTACCTCGGCCTTTTCCTCGCCGCTTGCGATAAGGAGGATCTTTTTCGCCTGCATAATCGCCTTGATTCCCATGGTGACCGCAAACTTCGGAACGGCGTCCGCGCTTTCAAAGAATCTTGAGTTTGCGTCGATGGTCGCCTGCTTCAGTCTGACCTTGTGGGTCTTTTTGTCAAAGTCTTCATTCGGTTCGTTAAATCCGATATGGCCGGTGTTTCCGATGCCGAGAAGCTGGAGGTCAATGCCGCCGAGGCTCTCGATCAGCCGATCGTATCTTTCGCATTCCGCGTCAAGGTCCGCGGCCATGCCGTTCGGCACGTTGGTATTTTCCGGCCTGATGTTGACATGGCTGAAAAAATAATTCCGCATATAGTAAGAGTAGCTCCTGCTGTGGTCCGGAGCCAGCCCGACGTACTCGTCCAGATTCACGCTGTGCACGCTGGAAAAATCCAGGTCGCCCTTTCCGTACCAGTCAACCAGCTGCCGGTAAACGCCGAGCGGCGTGGAGCCTGTCGCAAGTCCTAAAACGGAATCCGGTTTTAAGATCACCTGCGCAGAAATAATATTGGCCGCTTTTCGGCTCATTGCCGGATAATCCGGCGCCCATAAAATATTCATTTGATCCGTCTCCTTTGTTTTTTGTACCGGAAATTCTGCCGCTTCAGCCGAACACCCGCATGGCATCGACAAACCGCCTGGTAATTTCACGGGGCCTTGTGATCGCCGTTCCGACGACCGCCATCCAGACGCCGAGGTCAAATGCGGCGCGCAGCTGTTCCGGAGTCCAGATGCCGCCTTCCGCCACGATCGGCAGCCCCAGTGTTTCCGCATACTTTTTCATCAGGTCGAAATTGGGAAGTTTTACGTCCCTGGTATACTCCGTGTAACCCGACAGGGTGGTTCCCACAAGGTCGAATCCGAGGGCTTTCGCCTCCACGCCCTCCTCATAGCAGGAGGTATCCGCCATAAAAATCCGGTCCGGGTACTTCTGTTTGACCGCCGTAAAAAATTCCCGAAGCGTCAGGCGTCCCGGCCGCATCCGCGCCGTGGCGTCGACCGCGATGATATCGGCTCCGACCTTCACAAGGCCGTCCACTTCTTTCATCGTCGGGGTCAGATAAACCTCGCTATCCGGATAGTCCACTTTATGAAGCCCGATGATCGGAAGATCGACGGCACGCCTGATTTCGGCAATATCGTCCGGCGAGTTCGCGCGGATACCGACCGCGCCGCCTTCCTGAGCCGCGAAAGCCATCCGCGCCATGATTTTCGGGCTGTGCAGCGGTTCTGTCTCAAGGGCCTGGCAGGACACGACCAGCCCGCCCTTCAGACGATTCAGCACCTCGTTTTTCTTCATTGAGCATCTCTTCTTTACTCTAGAATGGGTTTGATCGTTTCAAGCTGGACATGAAGATTGATATAAAACACGCCGTCCCATTGGAAAAACAAATCGTCGATCACGATATCGGCTCCCCGATAGCTGCCTCCGAACTTTTCGCGGATCAATTTGTTCAGGCGGTCCCTGAAATATTTTTCCACTGAGCCGCGGTTCCCGCCCAGCGCAAACGGATCGATCTGCCCCTTGGTTTCCGCCAGAAAGCTGCGCAGCACATTCGCCTGATAAAGCCAGTCGCAGACAATGCTGCGCATTTTGAATTCTTCCGACAGGCGGAATTTTTCCGCGTTCCCGAGGAAGCGGTTGTAATAGCTCGCGATCACCGTCTGGGCAAGAACCACGCCGATGGTGTTCTGCGAAGTGTTCCAGCCGCCCACGGCCTGAACCTTTTGCAAAACGCCCGAGAGTGCCGCATAGTCCATAAACTCATTTTCACAGCCGTTGCAGACGGATACCTCCGCCAAGCCGACGGCCTTGCGATCGCTACGCGCGTAGTAGTCGATGTACCGAAGAAATTCATGCATATTGCTGTGGCTTGTGAAGGTGAGGTCTTTCTCATCCTGATCCATCGACTCAATCATGTATTTCCCGGGAGAATTAACCGCCAGCATACAATCGGAGCGGTCCGGGCAGTCTTCCACGATTCCGCCTGCCGAAGTGATCTGCGACTTGATGCTTTCGTGGAGCGGACGGTCCTCATACAGCGGCACGACGGTCGGCCCCCACGTGGAAGAGTAGCGCACGTAGACCCGCGGAACATATTCCTTGATCAGGTTAAACACCCTCGCAAAGATCACGCAGCCGACCTCGTCGGCGCCCGGGTAAACAAACACCCGGTCCATGACCCTCCCGGCCCGCACCCTTTTCGCAATAGCGGCCTGGTCCATCGCGGCATATCCATATTCCGCCGTGTCGTCTTTCGGGATGGTCAGAACATCAAAAACGCCCTCTTTTACAAGATCGACGCAGCGGAGGTTGGTAAAGCGGTCTACTTCCCGGCGGGCGAGAAAATCGTTCAGATACTCTTCCGGAACAGTGCCGTCCAGCCGCCGCAGCTCCGCTTTTTCCTCGTCGCTTGCGTGGCCCCGGCCAATCTTGTCGGTAAGGTAGGCAATCCGCCAGATGCCTCTGCCGTATTTCGCCCAGTAGTCCGGGTCTTCATGCGAGTCGTTGCAGGCGGCGACCCTTGCCACCAGGTTAAACGCGTGGATTTTAAGACCCGGATTATTTTTTTTCAGCCTTCTGAAATTTTCAAGGGTCTTTTCACACTCCTCGCGGGTCCGGTGATGCGTTCTGGAATTGACGATGTTTCCGTAAATCAGGGTATCCACGGAAAGAATCGCGTATTCGCATGCCGGAGCGTTTTGAAACACCCACTGCCAGATTCGCCCGTAATCCGCCGGAATCTTCAGCTTCCCCATCATTTCGCACGGCGGCACAAGGAGCTCGATCCCATCGGTCATCTCCGCCAATAGCCGGGGAAACGCGTAGTTGCACGCTCTTTCATCCAGCGGAACGTAAAGCACTTTACTCATATTCGCAAATCCCTTTCCAAAATCATTTCAGCTTTCGGCACTGCTGTTTGATTGCTCCGCGGAACCGCGGAAGCCGCGTCAATTTCTTTTTACAGTATAGCACAATAAAATATTTTTTCAATTATTACCGGAATATTTTTTTATTTTTCTGTTTTTTATCTTGTATTTTGCATTATAAAAGAATATTATTTAAAATATCTTTTACATTAAAAAATATTTCTTTTATTTTATATCTTTTGTTTTGCTTTTGTAAGAAATAACAAATTTCTTCTCGTGATTTTTATCAATTTCGGGATTATTTTTCTCAAATACAATTTAAAAAAATTTTTCAATCCCTTATAATGAAGTCAGCATTGCTATGCTGAAGGACGGAAGGTGTTTTCTTGAGAATCGCAGCTCTCGATATCGGCGGAACCGCCGTCAAATTCTGCCTGTATGACAGCCGGTGCGGCTTTGTAAAAGAGGACGTCCGCGAGACGCCGACAAACGCGGAACTCGGCGGGAAGGCCGTGCTGGAACAGGCGATGAACCTCGCCGCCGGGCTGAAGTGCTTTGACGCGATCGCAGTCAGCACCGCTGGCCAGGTAAATCCGGAGACCGGAGCTATCATTTACGCGACCGACAACATTCCGGGTTACACCGGAATACAGCTGAAAAGGGAGCTTGAAACGCGCTTTTGCGTTCCCGCTTTCGTGGAAAACGACGTAAACGCCGCGGCTCTCGGCGAAGCGGCCGCGGGGGCCGGACGCGAATACGCCTCTTTTCTGTGCCTTACCTACGGGACCGGAATCGGCGGCGCCATTATTCTGAACCGCGAGGTTTACCGCGGCAATTCCTTTTCCGCCGGTGAAATGGGGCACATGATCACCCACGCCGGCGGGCTGCCGTGTACCTGCGGGAACCGCGGATGCTATGAGCAATATGCCTCCTCCTCCGCACTGATTCGTTCGGTTCGGGAACAAACCGGCAGGAGCCTAAACGGCAGGGAGATTTTCAAACTGCTGAAAAGCGATTCCCGCATCGAGCGCGCGGTCTCCGCCTGGATCGACGAAATTCTCTACGGGCTTGTTTCCCTGATCTATATTTTCAATCCGCCGGCCGTCATTTTAGGCGGCGGAATCATGAACGAGGACTTTCTCTGCGACAGCGTCCGGCAGCGGATCGGCGGTCTTCTCATGCCAAGCTTCCGCGGAGTCGAAATTTTAAAAGCTTCACTTGGAAACACCGCCGGATTGCAGGGCGCGATTTGGCTGGCGGAAAGAAGCCTGAAGGAGAGAGGTTGCGCCGATCATGCTGTATGACATATTCGCCAAAATCAAGTCATGTGACAAAGTGTTTACCAAGGCCGAACGCAAGGTGGCCAATTTTGTGCTGGAGTTCCCGCGGGAAGCCCTTTATATGTCGATTACGGACCTGGCGTCCCGCTGCGGCGTCGGCGACACCTCGGTTTTCCGTTTCTGCAAAACCCTGAAGCTCAACGGATACCAGGATTTCAAGATGACGCTCGCGCAGTCGCTGAGCAGCAGCGAAGGCGCATACAGCATGACTCTCTCCGACGAAATCAATCTCGGAGACTCCACGGACGAGGTCTGCCGAAAGCTGCTGCGCACCGATATCGACGCTCTGAACCAAACGCTGGACAGGATGGACCCGAACGATATCCGGCGGGCGGTAGATATGATTAAAGACGCGCGCATGATTCACTTTTTCGGCGTTGGTTCTTCCGGCATCACGGCGCTTGAGGCGAAAAATAAATTCGCGCGGATTCTGCCCAACGTCGCCTCCACTCAGGATTCCCACATGCAGGCCATGTCCTCCGCCCTGCTGAACGAGCGCGACCTTGCGATCGCCTTCTCCTATTCCGGCTCCACGAAAGACGTCATCGAGATTTTAAAGCGCGCAAAGCAGAATAAAGCCAAAACGATCTGCGTCACCCATTACGCGGAATCCCCCATGACCGCTTACGCCGACATCGTCCTGCTGTGCAGCGCGAACGAAGGGCCGTTCCAGGGCGGATCCCTCTCCGCGAAAGTCGCCCAGCTTTACCTGCTTGACGTGTTGTATACGGAATATTTCAAGCAGAATTTTGCCATATGCGACTACAATAAAAAGCTTACGACCCAATCCATTGCTTCTAAGCTTCTGTAGCCGCGGCCCCTTTCGCGGGCCGGACACCCCCGACGCGCGGGCGGAATACGCCGGTTTTCCGCCCGCGCTTCGTCTTTGCTACAGGTGCGCAAGGGTATTCTGCGAAACAATTTTACGGTATGAATTGCAGCAAACGTATACCTCGTCGGAGAAGTCGCCCTCCGTAAACGGAAGCGGATCCTCCTCCAGCTCTTCCACGGCAGAGATTCTGTGACCAAGGTAATCGGCAAGCCGCGCCGTCGCCGTATCGATGCGGCCGGCAAGCCCGCCGAGACGAATATCCATGATCTCGAACCCCTGCCCTTTGTTTTCGTAAAACCAGACCCGCGCGAACTGCTTTTGAAACGTCAGCACATCCTCTTTCAGACGCGGCAGAGTCGTTTGAACGATTTCTCTCAGTTTTTCGTCGTCCCTTCCCCGGTACGCACTGCGAATCTCGGAACCCAGCGCAGCCTTTTGGCCCAGAACGCGCGCAAGGGAGGCATACATGCGAAACAGGAGGGAATAGCGGCCCGCCCTCCCCGCAATTTCCAGCAGGCGCTTTTCGCACGCGGTATAGTGGGATGCAATTTCCGGCTTGTCGAAATACCGGTCAAGAGCTCCGAGCAAAAGATCCTGATAAAGAATCTGCTTGGACGGATTGCGAGTTTTCAGGTTCGGATTTTCACAGCCGGGGAGAATGTCAAGCTGTTCTATCTCACAAAAATCGTCGAGGGAAAGCCCCGTCAGGAATTCGCACCGGCGGCTGACGGCGGCTTTGTCGGAAGGTTCGCCGAAGCAGCGCTCGCCAAACAGGATGATGCCGGGCAGAATTGTCTCAACCGGCGTCTCCGCACCGTCGTCGGCCCACGCCGTCGCCATGATTTCGCTGACCCTGTGCCGTTCGCACGCGGCAAGCGCGGCGTTTGAGGAGACAAAAGTTTTGGAATAGCCCGGCACAAATCCCATCCAGCGCCACACCCCGCCGGCAAAAATAATCCGGTTGGGAAAGCCGTCCCGCATGGCCAGCAGCTCATCATATTCCTTTTCCCTGTCGTGGTAGTAATCCCAGAAGACAAGGCTCATGTTTTCCGGCACCCGCGCGAGATCCTCCCGGCTCAGCCGAATATCCGTGTTGTAATACTCGTGATTGGCGTCATGCGTGCGGTAAAACATGTCGTCGCACATGATCGGAGACATCCCGTATTTACTGACAATCCCGTTCACGCGGTTCAGGTGCCGCAGCATCAGCTGAAACTGGTTTTCAAACCCGTGCTTTCTCAGGTAGGCCCCGGTCCCGAGCGCCATTGCTTCATCCATGCCGATATTGATCTTCTTTGTGCGGAACGTGCGCTTCATTGTCGCAATCATCGCTTCGATCAGTCGGTAGGTTTCCTCTTCCCCGACAAGCAAAATGTCGTCGGTATCCCTCATCGATGCGGCATATCCCCACTGAAGCGCGTTTTTCAGGTGCGCGAGCGTCTGAATCCAGGGAACGGCCTCAATGCCGAGGGAGTGCGCAAAGCCGTCGATCTCCCTGAGTTCGTTCAGGGAATACCGGCCGCGCAGATAACCGAAATACGGGTAACCCGGCAGCTCGTAGGTGTCTTCCATGTACAGGTAGCAGCGATTGTGCCCCGCCAAAGCCATGAAACACAGCAGGCGTTTCAACTCGTCTACCGTGCACACGGCGTTTCTGGAAAGGTCGATCATTGTGGAGCATCCTTCAAACCGCGCGGTCTCCTGCTTTTGAAAGTCCCGTTGAGTCCTGTGCTGCAGCAGGATGGAAAGCGCGCGAAAAAACGCGGCCGTTTCCCGGTACGCGATGCGCAGTCCGTTTTTCGTGCCGACCCTGAGGGAAACCGGAGCGTTTTCCCCAAGGCGCTCCACAGCGATGCTGATTTTCTCCTCCTCCGGCACGCCGGGAAAAGAATAATACTCCAGAAGGTTTTTCAGGCCCGGTTCCACCTCTCCGGTAACGCCTGACAGCTGAATGTTCGTCATGCCGCTCGCCCTTTCTCATTGTTGGATTCCATCCGGGTCGGAAACGGGGCAAATAAAGATTCCGCCCGCCGCGGACCGGTCAGCGATTCATATTCAGGTCGATTTTCGTTTCGGAGTCCTTTTTGACCTGTGTCACCGTCGTGGTCACATATGGAATAGAGCTCGTCTTGTCGGGCCACATATACCGGTCCGCCGTGCGGTCCGCCGTCCACGGATGGCTTCCGGAATCGTTGTAGAGACAGAGATCCGAGCCGACGATGTTTTTCATATATAGATCTTCATCCGTGTTGTAAAGGGTGATCTGCTCCCAGTCGGTCGACGGCACTTTTTTTGTGTCCAGACGGACATCCTCGGGAAAATCCATTGCGTAGTCCTGGTAAACCGCCAGGTTGCCGCCGTCTTTTTTCGCATAGTACAGTGTAAAGGTCTTGGAATCGACCTGCCTGTTTTTCTCCGTCACGTCGAAAATCGTGAGCGTGACCTGTTCGTCCTTTTGGGAGGCATCCAGCACAAGCTTATAATCGTGGGTCATATCGAGTTCTGCCGAAGACTCCCACCACTGGTCCTCATCCGGCGGGACGGAGTAGCGGTTGACACAGGCGTGACATTTGCCGGTGCTCCCGATGAAGCCGAGACCGGCGTCGATGCAGTTGAC
Organism: Caproicibacter sp.; assembly: GCF_046707225.1. Lineage (NCBI taxonomy): Bacteria > Bacillati > Bacillota > Clostridia > Eubacteriales > Acutalibacteraceae > Caproicibacter > Caproicibacter sp. The sequence goes on from NZ_JBJKOP010000051.1 coordinate 56,704, forward strand.
CCACTGGTTTTCCTTGCCGTTGTAGACATCCATGCCGAGGAAAGCATACCCGTTCAGGCTTTTTCCGTCGCTTTTGCGCACAAGGTTTACTTTCATCCGGCTGACCTTGATCACCTGAGAAGCTTTGTTGTAACCTTCTTTTGAATAGACAACGTAAGCCGGCCCGTCGTTGTCCCCCATCTTATCGCCGTTGTTCTCCCAGGTCAGATTCGTCCATAAGCCGTTCGTTTCGCTGTTGACGCCGGAAGAAACCGATTTGGATGCCGCCGCGGGACTCTCCGTCGCCGCAGAGTTCCCCGAGCAGGAGGACAAAAAGAGAAGGCAGGCCGCCCCAAGTATCAGTGTTTTCAGCTTTACTTTCTGTCGCATACAAACGCTCCCCTTCACCGGTTCATATCCAGCTCAATGATCAGTTCGCGGTCCTTTTGCACGTTATAAACCGTTGTGCAGACATAATTGATTTTTCTTGTCCGATCCGGCCACAGAAAGCGCTCTTCGGTGCATTCCTCCGTCCACGGGCGGCTTCCGCACGGGCCGTAAAGCGTCGCTTCCGAAATTCGGATATTTTTCAGGTAAAGATTCTCGTTCTCATTGTATGCCATCACATGATCCCAGTCCCTGAAATCATGCTCCCGCTTATCGTCGCAGACGTCATCCGGGAAATCAATCGCGTAATCCTGATAATAAGCCGTGTTGCTTCCATCCGGAAGAGTTCCCTTCATAGGAAAGCTTTTGCTGTCTACGGTTTTGTTTCCCGCGGTAATGTCAATAATTGTGAGTTTCAGCCAATTCGCTTTTTCAGAGGTATCCAGAACGATTTCGAAATCGTGCGTCCGGTCAAGCTCTTCCTGCGATTCCCACCAGGATTTTTCACCGTCCTCCACCATAAAACGGTTTACAAACGCGTGAAATCCGCCGTCCGACCCTCGAAAGGCAAGGCCGGCGTCCGCGCAGTTCATCCATTCGCCCGTTGCCCCGTCATAAATATCTATGCCGAGAAACAGGTACGCGTTCACCGTTTTCCCGTCGCTCCTGCGGACAAGGTTTTGTTGAATCCCGCTGACAGCGACCGCTTCGGACGCCTTGTAATAGCCCCTGTTGGAATAGACCACATAGGCCGGGCCGTCGTTGTCGCCGACTTTGCCGCTGTGATTTTTCCATGTAAGATTTGTAAAAATCCGATCCATACCGTTCGGCCTTTCTTTTGGTAATCATGTTAATGGTTCAGGTCAATATTCACGGTTTCTTCGTCATCTTTCTGAACCGACTGCAGCGTAATGCAGGGATATTGAATTCCGGATGCTTTCGTTGGCCAGAGAAAACGGTCTTTGGTGCGGTCCGCCGTCCACGGATGGCTGCCGGAGGCATCGTAAAGAGCCGCATCCTTCAGAACAGCATTTTTAAAATAAAGCCCCTCGCCGGTGTTGTACTTCAGCACTTCCGCGTAATCCGTGCTGGCCCGCCCCGCAGGATCCATGCAGATGTCCGGCGGAAACGCCATTGAAACGCAGTCGTAGTAAGAGGTCGTGCTGCCGTCTGCTTTCGAGTAATAAAGGCCCAATGTCTTGGAATCGACCATTTTGTCCCCCGCCGTCACATCAAAAACACGCAGGGTGATCTGCTCGTCTTTCTGCGAGGAATCCAAAACCAGCCTGTAGTCGTGGGTTTCGTCGAGATTCACGGAGGATTCCCACCATTTCGATTCGTCCGGATCGGCCAGGTAGCGATTTGCGCAGGCATGCCACTTTCCGCCGTTGCCGGAGCGGAGCAGGCCGGCGTCCACGCAGTTGGTCCACTGTGTTCCGCCGCGGTAGACGTCGATGCCAAGGAACGCATAAGCGTTGATAAATTTTCCGTCGGATTTTCGGTCCAGATTTGTTTTCGCCCTGCTGAGGCAGAAAACCGCCGAAGCCTTTCGGTAGCCGACCTTCGAGTAAACGGAATAGCCGGGGCCGTCCTCAGGTCCGTCCTTAATCCCGCTGTTCGTCCAGTGCAGATTATCCTGCGGAACCTCCGCTGCGGACGAAGAGGAGGAAATTCCCGGCTGAGAACCGTTTTCCGCCGGTGAAACGACACCCGCTTTGCCGGAGCAGGCCGTGCAGAAAAGCAAAAGGGCAAGGCAAATGCTTGCCAATCCCAACTTTTTCAAGCAACCCCCACCTTTTTTACAACTCTTTATATGCCGCCAGATAAGTCCTCCACGGCTGAAAACCGAACTGCCCGTAAAAATCTTTCAAAACCGTCCAGTCTATATTTACATTGCGGGCGCCCCCGCGCTGCAGATGTTTTAACGCGTCGCGGAGAAGGCGCGCGCCGAGTCCCCTGCCCCGCACGGCTGCCGAAATTCCGATTGGACCCAAAGCGCCCCAGCTTTTCCCAAGCTGCGGATTGAACTCCCCGTTTCTCTCGTCGTGATTCACATGCACTTTACAGAACCCGCAGACTTCGCGGCCTCTGCGGAGCAAAAGAATTTCGCCGGGGTCGCCCCCGCTTTCAAGGTGACGCATGACTTCAAATTTCCATCTTCCAGGAAACTCCCGGTCGAAAAAGCGCCTCATTTCGGGAAAATCGCGCTCCGTCGCGGGGCCCGTGACAAAATCGGGCGTCTCATTCATCGGTACGCCGACCCGGTCAAAATCAATTCTTGACACGTCCGCGGAAAGGTCGTAGTGCCTCGCGTCGTTCAGGACAAAGCCAAGCGATTGAAAAAACCGCTCCGTTTCCGGCTCCGGTTCCGGGATACCGGAAAAAAAGTTGTGCATCTCACCGCCCGCGATCACCGTGCGGACGCCGCTCTTTTTCAGCTCTGCTTCGGCCCGGCGGTACAAAAAGCCGCCGAATCCCCGCCGTCTGCAGTCCGCGTCCGTTACCAGAGAGCTGAGCCAGGCAGCCCGGTGATACTCCGGTAAAATTCCGTCCGAAATTTTCGTGGCAACCGCCGCGACGATGCCGTTCTCCCCGCGCAGCGCCAGCGTACCCGGAACAAATAAATCCCCGTCCTGTACCGTTTTTTTCATCAGCCAAAATTCCGTCACGTGAAACGCTTCCGGAAAGTTCCGGTTCCACAAAGCGGCGATTTCCGGGATGTTCCGCTCGCTCCACGGTTCCAATGAAACCTCTTTTTGCACCGATAACGCGCTCCCTTCCGCAGCAGATTAACCTTTTACCGCTCCGGCTACCGCTTCAATGTAGTTCTTCTGGAAACACAGGAATACGAGGATCACCGGGATAATGGAGATAATGGTGCCTGCGGCTATATAGCCGAATTTGTAATTGAACATGCCGTTGAGGTACTGCAAAGCCGTCGCAAGAGGATATTTCTGAGGGTCCTGCATAATAATGACCGGCCACAGGAATTGGTTCCAGTTGCCGATAAAGTCAAAGATAATCACCGTCGTGACCGTGGGCTTGATTTCCGGCAGCATGATTCTGGACCAGATTTTCAGCTCGCCCGCCCCGTCGATCTTCGCGGCGTCCATCAGCTCTTTCGGGATGCCGAAATAGGCCTGCCTCAGCAGGATGATGCTGAACGCTCCGACCGAGCAGGGCAGGATGCAGCCCATAAAGGTGTTGAGCAAATGCATGTAGGTTATGGTAAGGTATGTAATGACAAGCCCGGCGGCGGCCGGGACAATCATCAGCGCGACCAAAATACCGAAAACCGCCTTTTTGCCCGGAAACTTCATCATTGCCAGCGGATAGGCGCAAAGCGATGAAAAGACAACGTCTATCGCGATTGCGCCGACGGTAATGATCAGGGTGTTGACAATATACTGCGGAATATTCATGAATTTGACCACACCGACAAAATTATCCAGACTGTAGGCGCCGACTAAAAGGTTCAGATCATACAGATTGGCTCCCGTGCGAAAAGAAGTAATCAGCAGCCAGAGAAAAGGACCCGCGAAAATCGCGGCGATCAGGGTCAGAACCGCATAACGCAGAATTTTCAAAACCGTCTTTCTGGCGTGCCTTGCCGCGCCGCCCTTTGCGGCGGCCGCATTATCCGTCATAAGTCATGCCCCCACCCTTTTTGCCGTACAGGAACACGGCTATGCTGAAAACGCTTGTAATTACGGCGAGCACCAGTCCAATCGCCGCCGAATAGCCGAATTCATAATCATTGAACGCTTTAAAATAGGAGTAGTAATTGATCACCATCGTGGAATCGTTCGGCCCGCCCTGAGTAAGGACAAAGACGATGTCGAACACGCCGACCGCGGAAATCAGCGAGGTCAGAGTGCAAAACCAGACATACGGCTTCAGCAGAGGGATCTTCACCTTGACCATCGCCTGGAATCTGCTCGCTCCGTCGATCAGCGCCGCTTCGTCCAGCTCCGCCGGAATGGACTGGATACCCGCAAGATAGAGCATCATGTAATAACCGAGTCCCTGCCAGATGGTGATGAACATGATGCACAGCATGGCGGAATCGGGGCTGTCTTTAAATCCGAGCGGCTGGCTGATCCAGCCCCACTGCATCAAAAGGTTATTGATCGCGCCGTTGGAATCGAAGAGAAATCCCCAGATAATGGAAACCGCGACCATGGAGGTAACAACCGGTATGTAATAAAGTACTCGAAAAATACTGATTCCGCGTATCTTCTTATTCACAAAAATCGCAAGCAGAATCGACAATATCTGCAAAGGAGGTACCGTAAGGACAAACAGTACGGAATTGAGGATCGCTATTTTGAATTCCGGGTCGTTGAACGCGCGGATAAAGTTTGCAAAGCCGATAAACTTCGTCTGCCCCAGCACGGAGTAATCACAAAAGGCCAGGGGAATGCTTCCAACCACGGGAATTACGGCAAAAAAGAATAAAATAACAAGCGCAGGCGCCATAAAACAATAAGCGACGATTGTTCGGCGTGTTTTGGGCTTTAATTGGCTCATGACCAGTCGCACCTTTCACCCTACAAGATTCTGAAACATCGTCATTTCTCAATTTTTCCGATCGTTTTCAGCCAAAACGCCGAATGTGGCGCCCCGGGCGGGGGAACACAACCCGCCCCCGGCGGCGGGTATTCTCGGCGCCGGTGTTATTGATTTTCGGCAAGAATCCTGTTTGCGCTATCTTCGGCATCCTGAATCGCTTTTTTTGGATCCGTGCCCCCCTGGACGCAGGCTTCGTAAATTTTATTGATCGCGTTCTGAAAATTATCCTGATTCGGGATTCCTAGGCAGATATCCTTGGAATCCGCCAGCGTCTTTGCGGAGATGTCGCGGACCTGCCCCTCCAGCGTACTGGTGTCTGAAGAGAAGAACGGGTCGGCGGCCGCTTTGATTGTAGACGGCGAAACCGCGCATGCCTTGCACAGCGCCAGCTGGCACTTGTCGTTCGTAATATAATTGGCGAAATCGATCGCAGCCTTGTGGTTCTTGCTGGCCGCGGGAACAACCATATTCATCAGCGCGTCGTAAACAAACCCTGATTTTCCGACCATGGCATTCGCAATCGCCGTCGTTTTGTAAATATTCGGAGCCTCATCTTTAATTCTGTTGATCGTCTCGCCGGATGAATTGATGACGGCGAGCTTTCCGGTTTCAAACAGCTTAATCGATGTGTCCCAATCGCCCCAGCCGGTCTTCGGCAGCAGGCCCTTCGACGTCATATCTTTCAGCTCTGTGATTTTGGAAAGCGTCTGGTCATTGTTGAAGGCGGCGGTCTTCTTGTCTTCGCTCAGCATCGGAACGCCGTCGAGGAACAGCGCGTGATTGAACTCCTCCGGCATATAAAGGTAAGCGCCGGTCTTGTCCTTCATGGTTTTCGCAAGTTTGTCGGCTTCTTCATAGGTCTTCGGAACGGAAGTGACCCCGGCTTTTTCGAACAGCGCCTTGTTATAAATCATCACACACGGAGCCGCGTACCACGGGAACGCGTAAACGGAATCGCCTACGCGCGCGGAATCATAAAGAGACTTTATGTAAATTCCCTTCTGCTCCGGCGTCGCTTCCTTTTCCAGATCGACGATTGCGTTTTTGGCGACAAGCGCCAGCGTCATCTGCGTGTTCAGGTTCACAACATCCGGGGATTTTCCCCCGGCGGAAGCCGTGATCAGCTTCTGCTGAATGGACTCATACGGAAGATCAACCCATTTTATGGTAACGTTCTTATGCTCCGCTTCGTAGTCTTTGATCAAGCCGTTGAACAGGTCGGTAAAAGTCGGTTGCATGGAGATGGTCCACCATTCCACCGTAACCGGCGCGGAATCGGAACCGGAGCTTGTTTTTCCGGCCGCTGCGCTGCTTGCCGGGGAAGAGCCCGAACAGCCGGACAGAGCAGAACCAACTATGCCAAGTGCAAGGATTGTTGCAAGGATTCTCTTGGAAACACGCATATTGACACCCCTCTTAAAAATTATTGAAAGTGATACCGCAGCGAAAAAGCGGACACGTCTCCCGGTGAAAGCGCCTGAATGGAAGAAGGACCGGTCTGTCGAATGCGATAACACTTGCTCCCCTGAAAATGAAGTTTTAAATTTTGGAGCGGCATCCGGCTGCCGTTCCCCGATTTGCTGGTTCAAGTATAGCACAATAAAAAATATTTTCAATAGATTTTGAAAATTATTTTTTATATACAGTTTTATTGAGCATTTTATAGAAATATATGTCTAGTTACTATATAATATAACAATAAATCTCTTTAAAAAATATAATAAGCTATGAATATAAAAAATATTTTTATTTTTTCTTTTTAGAGGCAGAGCCTTGTGCCGCAGACCTGCCGCTTAAATTCCTTTTAATTTTGAAAGTTTCAAGCCTCCATAATGCAATTTTTTTGAAAAGTCTCCGTTTCTTTTAAAGGGATCGCTCCTCCCGCGCTTGACGGAAGCACCGGCAAAAGCTAGAATAAATCCGCCGGCCGGAAAATCCGGAATCGGCTCAACAGCAACTGAAAACGGAGGCGCTTGCCATGGAACTGCAGTACCTGGGGACGGCTGCGGCGGAGGGAATCCCCGCGCTGTTCTGCCAATGTCCGCTTTGCAAAACGGCGCGCAGTCTCAGGGGAAAAGAGATTCGCGGACGCTCCGGCCTTGTCGTCGACGGCCGGCTGATGATTGACTTCCCGCCGGATATCTTGTCCTATGCCGTCCGGTTTGACCTTGACCTTGCCAAAATCAAATTCCTCGTCGTCACGCACAGCCATACGGACCATTTCGCACCGGCCGATCTCGTTCTCAGGCTCCCTGGCTGCTATTGCAGCATCACGGACGGCGAACCTGTGATCCGTGTGTACGGGAACAGCGAAGTTCTCCGTCTGACAAGGCGGGCGCTTCGCGCCGAATATCAAACGGACCATGTTGATTTTATGAGTACCGGCCTGTTGAAGGCATTTTGCAAGGCACAGCTCGGCTCTTACGAAGTCACCCCCCTTCCGGCCGCGCACAAACCCGACGAAGAAGCTTTCATCTACCTTCTGCAAAAGGGCGGGGCCTCCCTGCTTTACGCCCATGATACCGGTTTTTTTCGTCCGGATGTATTCGAGTATCTGAAAAAGAGCAAAGTGAGGCTGGATATGGTCAGCCTTGACTGCACCTGCTGTGCGGCCAAGGAAGGAACCGCGCACATGGGTCTTCCTGACGATCTGGAAGTACTCAAAACGCTGCGAAGCTTCGGCGCCGTCACAATTGAAACAAAATGCGTAATCAACCATTTCAGCCACAACGGCGGGATGACCCACGCCCAGCTGGAGCAGGAAGCGAAAAAGCACCATTTCATCGCCGCTTACGACGGCATGAAAATCAGTCTGCCGGAAACCTGACAATCCGCACGCCCGCAAGGCTCTTTCCTAGGCGTTCCCTGTTCTAATCCTCGGTCAGTCCGTTCCGCTCATTGAACTGTCTGTTTTCAAAAAAGGCCGGGGCAGCCATCCTGTAAGGGATGGCTGCCCCGGCCTTTTTGGGGAAATCTGCGGCCCGGAAAAATGCAGGTGTGCGGATTTCCTACGACAAAGGCTTGGATTCCGGCGTCTTTCCAAAGGAAAAATAGAAATTTATATTTTTGCATGCAGAAAAGTCCTTCTCCTTGAAAGCCGCTTCAATTCTCGGGCGGGTCTCCGGGGTTACGGTTGTGAGGATCCGGCCATTTTCCGTTAACATTGAAATAAGCTGCTGAAAAAAGCCCTCCGGATAGGCCAGCGCTCCTGTATCGTATTCCACAACGATCAGGTCAAACCCGCCGCCGGAAAAAAACCGGCCGACATCATCCGGTGAACCAAAAACACAGGGCTCGCAGATTGTGGCAAGATCCGCGAGGGTTTCCTGTGCCGTTGTCAAATAAGAGAGCCTCACTTCGCTGTTGCCCCACCTGCGATATTTGTTCTTGATCTGAAGCAACGACGCCCCGCAGGAAGAGCCGATGCCAAGGACCCGGACCGGATCCGTTTTCCTGCAGTCGGCCAGAGCCACCAGAGTGTCGTCGATTTCACTCGCAATCCAGGAATCGACACCGAATTTTTGATGAAACAGCGAACGGTTTCTTACCGCCAGATTATCTTCAAAGTATTCGTTGTTGAAGGTGACGGAACCGAAATGATGCACATAGGTATCCGCGGCGAGAACCAGCCGGTAACCCAGCCGCCGGATTCGGAAGCTGATCGCATCGTCGTCGTACGAGCCCGGATTAAAATCCTCATCGAACCCGCCGATTTTTTGTATTGTGTCCGTGCGGAACAGGCAGGTGTAAGTCACCAGGCGCAATCTGTCTTCCCAGAAGCGCGAGTTGCTGTGGTTGTACTGGTCCGCGACGTTCTGCATTTCTTCCATGGAGCGGCACGGCAGCGTAATCTGCTGCCGGTTGGAGGAATAACTGCAGACCGGAACCGCCATTCCGATTTTGGGATCCGATTCCATACAGGCAACCAGATTCTTTAACCAGCGGCTTGTCGGAATAATATCGTTGCTGAGGTTCATGGTGTATTTCCCCTCCGCAAGCCGGAACCCGCTATTGATCGCCCGATCGACCCCGACGTTTTTCGGGAAGCTGACCTTTTTCTCATTCGGAAGGCTGTTGAAAAACTCTTCCGTCCCGTCGGAGGAGCCGTTGTTCACGGTAATCAGTTCGTAATCCACGTCCGTTGTATACCGGTACAGGTTTTCCACGCAAAGCTTCGTATAATCCAGATGGTTATAGGCCAGCAGCACGACGCTGACGGTCGGTTTTTGATGCTCGGACATTAAAACTCAGTCCTCCGTTCCAACGGTCTTTTCCGCAATTTTGGAAAGAAAGCGGCGCAGCACATCAAGAATATAGTGAATCATTTCGTTTGTGATGCCGGGATACACACCGATAAAAAACGATCCGTTCAAGGTCTTTTCCGTGTGAATCAGCTCTCCGGCGGTACGGCTTCGGATGTTTCGGTACCCGGGATGGCGCAGGATATTCCCGGCAAACAGCATTCTGGTCTCAATTTGATTCTGTTCCAGATACGTGACAAGTTCTTTCCGTGTAAACGGCGCGTCGTCCCGTACGGTAAGGGGAAACGCAAACCAGGACGGCTCCGCCTTTGGCAGGGCCCTTGGCAAAATGAAATATTCTTCGTACTGTTTCACGCCGTTCAAAAGCGTTTCAAAGTTCTCGCGGCGTCTTTTGGTAAACTCCGGCAGCTTTTTCAGCTGTTCGACTCCGACCGCACACTGCAGGTCGAGAGGCTTCAAATTGTAGCCGATGTTGCTGTAAATATATTTATGATCATAGCCGTCTGGCAGTCCGTCAAAAATCTGGTCAAACCGATGCCCGCAGGCGCCGTTCGGATTTCGTTCCCCGGTTCTGCAGTAGCAGGCGCGCCCCCAGTCGCGCAGGGAAAGAGCCTGCCGGTACAGGTTCAGGCTGTTGGTCAGCAGCGCGCCGCCCTCCCCCATGGTGATGTGGTGCGCCGCGTAAAAGCTGTAGGTCGAAAGATCGCCGAAGGTTCCGCAGCGTTTCCCGTCGTAAAAGGAATCCAGCGCGTCGCAGGTGTCTTCCAATACATACAGACTGTGTTTCTTTGCAAATTCCATGATACGGTCCATTTCCGCGGGATTCCCCAGCGTATGCGCCAGCACGACGGCGCGGGTCCTGTCGGAGAGCGCCGACTCCAGTCTGCCCGCATCCAGATTGTAGGTTCCTTCTTCCACGTCGATGAAAACGGGAATCAAACCGTACTGCAGAATCGGATTCAGCGTTGTCGGGAAGGCGAGCGCCGTGGTGATCACCTCATCGCCCGGCCTGAGCGGATGCGCAAGATTCGGCGAACAGAGCGCGCCGACCGCCAGCAGGTTGGCGGAGGAACCCGAGTTGGTCACAAGGCCGTAGTTCATCCCCATGCGCCGGGAAAAGTCGGAAACAAACCGATCCCCCTTTTCCCCAAGCGTCAGCCAGAAATCAAGCGCGCAATCAACGGCCGCCTGCATCTCCCGTTCGTCAAAGACGCGGCCCGCGTAATGAATTCTGCTCTTTCCCGGAATAAATTTTTCCTCCTGTTGTCTCAGTTTGAAGATTTCCTTTGTTTTCTCCAGAATCTCACGCCGCAGCGATTCCTCCGTCTCCACGGTCCCGCCCTCTTTCCTCATAGAAGCTCCAGAAAAGTATCGCAGACAAAATCCACGTCCTCATCGGTCATATTTGCCGCGGACGGCAGGCAGATACCCTTTTGCTCGATCGCCGCGCAGACCGGGTTATCAAACCGCTGTTCGTACATCGGGAACCGGCTCATGCGGGGGAACGCGGGTCTTGCATGGATATTCCGGGCGCGCAGTTCCTCCAGAATCCGGTCGCGCTTTTCCTGCGAAACGCCGGGCAGCAGCAGGGACGGATAGCAATAGTTGCTTCTGCAGCCCTCCCGTTCGCGCACCAGCCTGATTTTGCCGATTTCCCCAAGATTGCTGTCGTAGCGTTCAAAAAGATTTCTCTTCTTTTGTATCAGATCCTCCACACGTTCCAGCTGCGCCAATGCCAGCGCGGCGGAAAGATTGCTGATGGTGTACTGGTACCCGAGCTCGTCGGACCAGAACACCGCCTTGCGGTCCGTCCTCCCCATATCCGACAGACGGTAAGCCTTCCGGTAAAGGTCTTCGCTGTCGGTCAGCAAAACTCCTCCTTCACCGCTGACCGTCATTTTCGCTCCCTGAAAGCTGAAACAGGAAAAGTCGCCGAACGAACCGACCTTTTTGCCGTGATATTCCGCTCCGACCGCCGGAGCCGCGTCCTCAATGACGAAAAGGCCGTATTCCTCCGCGATCTTCATAATTTCATCCATCATGGCGGGCTGGCCGAACGAATGCACCAGCATGATCGCGCGGGTTCTGGGCGTGATCGCCTTTCTGACGCAGTCCGGATCAATCGTCCAGGTATCCGGCTCCACGTCGGCGAACACGCATTTCGCCCCCGTGTAAGCAACCGCGTGGGCGGTGGCAACCCAGCTGAAATCGGTGACGATGACCTCGTCGTCCTCTCCCAGTCCCAGGGCGGCGCAGGCCAGATGCAGCGCATGGGTGCAGCAGTGAACCGCAATCGCGTACTTGACGCCCACGTATTCGGCAAACGCTTTTTCCAGGCGTTTGATGTAATCCTCACAATGTTCGTACCATCCGTTTTGCACGGCGTCCAGAACATAGGACACTTCCTTTTCCGTAATGGACGGTCCCGCAAAGCTGATTTTATGGTTCAACAGATTTCCCTCCCGTTCAATTTGTTTCAGTAGTATTTTCTTCGCTATACCGCATCACCGTATGACACTTTCCCTCTCCGTTCTCGCCCGTCTGTTCTTCCCGCTCCACCGCGAACCCGTTCTTCCTGTAAAAACGGATTGCATGGGGATTATCCTGAAACACCCGCAGGCGGATTACTTTCAGGCCAAGCTCGCGCCGCCCCCAGCGCAGCAGCGCCATGAGCGCGAAGCCCATCAGGCCGGGGCGCGCGCTTTTTTCTCCGCGCAGGACGGCATCCACCTCGCAGCTCTTTTCCTCATAATCAAAACCTGCAAAGCCAATGTGGCCGACCGGCTTTCCGTCCGGCGCCTGAATCAGAAATAAAAGGCGGTCTTCTTTTCCGATAACCAGGCGGTCAAGCCAGACGGCGGTTCTTTCCGGCGTTGCCGTAAAGGGTTTTGCATTCAATCCCGGATTTTCATTTCTCCATTTTGAAAGCAGGGATTCGATTCCCGGCAGGGAAACGCGGAAATCCGCCGTGATCGGCCTCAGGAAAGCGGCGGCAGCGCCGCTTTCATCCGGCACTGGAATCCTGCGTGGCGAAAAATCCCCGCCGACGCCTTTATACCGGTTGAAAACCGCCCTGATTTTAGCGCGATACCGCCGGGCTTCCCCGTACGGCTCGACAATCATGTTCCTGCGTAATTCTTCCCGCGGCAGCAGGGGATTCTGGTCCTCGACCGGGCGGCCGACCTCCAGCTTCGGAACGACCAGAGTCGTTTGCGGCAGCGCAAACTCAATCAGCGCCGGCTCAGGCGAATTGAGCAGCTCCGACAGCTTTTCCGGAGATTCCCCCTCTCGTACGCGCGTATTTTCAATTCCATAGGCACCGGCAATTTTGCAAAAATCCGGTGCTCCGTAATCGTCGACCGTCGCGTTCAGCCTTCCGTCGAAATACAGTTCCTGAAACTGCCGTATCATGCCGAGACTTTGATTGTTGAACACCAGAATCTTTACCGGGATACGGTCGCGCGCAAGGACTTCCAGCTCCTGCAGGTTCATCTGCATGCCGCCGTCGCCCGTGACCGCCAGAACCTTTCCCCGGCTTCCGGCATACCACGCGCCGACGGCGCAGGGCAGCGCGAATCCCATCGCCCCCATGCCGCCCGAGGTCAAAAGCCGGTTTCCTGCCGAAAGGTGAAGGGACTGCGCCGCCCACATCTGATTCTGCCCTACATCCAGACAGACGGTGTCATCCGGGCCGATCAGTCCGGAGAGACGTTCAAGAATCCGGTTCGGGTTCCCCGGCCCGTTTTCCCCTCCGGCAGGATACCGGTTTTGATAACCCCGAACGGTTTTCCTCCATTCCTCCGTATCGGAGCAAATCTTGCCGGCATGGGAAAGCAGCTCTTCCAGAAACGCCCCCGCGTCGGCCTGAATTTGAAATTCATTCCTTTTTATCTCATGTTCCAGTTCGTCAGGATCAATATCAACCCGGATCAGCCTTGCGCCCCTGGCAAAGCTTTCCGGGTTTGTTCCGGTCTGGCGGGTATCAAGACGCGTTCCAACCGCCAGAACAAGGTCGCTGTTCGCAACGGTGAAATTCGCGCAGCGGCAGCCATAGGATCCGATCATGCCGACTGAATTTTCCATTCCCGCGCAAACATCCAGCCCCATCAGCGAGGAAACGACGGGGATGCGAAGCCGCCCCGCCAGTTCCCTGAATTTCTGTTCCGCTCCGGACAAACGGATTCCTCCCCCCGCAAGAAGGACGGGGCGGCGGCTGGCGTTCAGCAATTCCACGACTCTGCCGACGTCCGGTTTTGTTACGGGCGTCGGTGTTTCCCGATCGCCGTCCAGTGCTTCCGGCGGCACATCCTCCCGCTGAAGATCCATTGGGAGGTCCAGCAGCACGGGCCCCGGCCTTCCGGAAACCGCGATTCGCATGGATTTTTCCAGTTCTCGGCGAATCTCCATCGGATCCGTCACCCGCACGGCGTATTTTGTAACAGGAGCGGCAATCGAAACAATGTCGGTTTCCTGAAAACCGAGCTGCCTCAGCTTTTTTCTTCCCTTGTACTCGTAAGTATTGACCTGACCGGTCAGGTAAACGACCGGAACGGAGTCGAAAAACGCGCTTCCGATCCCCGTGACCAGATTTGTCGCGCCGGGGCCGCTGGTTGCCATGGCAACTCCCGGCGTGCCTTTCCTGCGCGCGTATCCTTCCGCCGCAAACGCCGCCGCCTGCTCATGGCAGCATCCGACCAGCCTGATTCCGGGGATGCGGTAAAGAGAATCGATCAGATGCGTAACCGCGCCTCCGGGATAGCCAAACACATACTCACAGCCTGTTCCGGCAAGAAAACCGGCAATATAATCTGAAACTTTCAATCGACTTTATCCCCTTTCCCCGCTTTGCTTCCCGCGGCTTTCTTCCACACGCGCGGTAAAGTCCCGAATCTGCCCGAGGCACAGGGCGAAAACATCCGGCCTTTCAAACCCACGGTACCATTCCATTGTCATCCCGAGCGATTCCTTCAGGGAAAGCTGCGGAAACCAGTCAAGGAGCGTGTTTGCCTTCGTACAGTCAAGGTTTAAAAACGAGGCTTCGTGGTCGGAATCAGGGTCGGATAAGTCTTCCCAGCTCCCGGCCCCCCACAGGTTGATCACCGCGTCCACCACTTCCCCCACCGATGCGAGCGGCCCGCCGCGCGGTCCGAAATTCCAGGATTCCGCGGTCTTTTTCGGATCCGAAAGCAAACCCGCAGCCAGCAGTAAATAACCGTACAGCGGTTCCAGCACAAACTGCCACGGTCGAATCGCGTCCGGATTTCTCACTCCGACCGGTTCGCCTTTTCTCAGCGACCGGATACAATCCGGCAAAAGCCGATCCTCAGACCAGTCCCCTCCGCCGATCACATTGCCCGCCCGCGCCGTGGCAACGGGCATGGAGAAGGACCTCCGATACGCGGAAGCCACAAGCTCCGCGCAGCCCTTGCTCGCGCTGTACGGGTCATATCCGCCCATCGCGTCGCTTTCCCGGTAGCCCCAGATCTGCTCCCGGTTTTCGTAGCATTTGTCGGAGGTGACAATCACACAGGAACGCACGCTCCCGGTCTTTCGAACGTTTTCCAGCAGATTGACGCAGCCCATGACGTTGGTCTCGAACGTTTCGGCGGGAGCGCGGTAAGACTTTCGGACGATCGGCTGGGCGGCAAGATGAAACACAATCTCCGGCTGAAAGACATCAAAGATTTCGGCAAGACGTTTGCGGTCACAAACGTCTCCTCGCAGATCCGTCAGTTTATCCTTCAGCCCGCACAAGGCAAAATTCCCGTAATCGGACGCCGGCGGCAGCGCATAACCGATTACCTTTGCCCCCAGAGCGTCGAGCCACATCGACAGCCAGGAGCCTTTGAACCCGGTGTGGCCGGTTACAAGAACCCTTTTGTTCCGAAACACTCCGCCGAACAAATCCTTCTGTGCTAACTCCATACTTTCCAAGGCGCATCTCCCCTGTTCCAAAGAGCATTTACCCTTTCAACGTCCTTGTAAGTATCGATCGCGGTCCAAAATCCGTCATGGCGATAAACGGATATCTGGGAATCCGCGGCAAGGCGGTGCAGCGGTTCCTGTTCAAACGCGCAGTCTTCAGAAGGGATATACTCGAAGACCTCTTTTTTCAGAACCATAAATCCGCCGTTTATGATGTCCTTCAGCACGGGCTTTTCCCGGAAGGCCGTGACATTTCCTTCCCGCAGCTGCATTACTCCGAACGGTGAGACAGGGTTCACCCCCGTCAGCGTGGCAATTTTGCCGGACCGCGTGTGACAGTCCTGCAGAGCGTGTAAATCCACGTCACTCAGCCCGTCGCCGTAGGTCAGCATAAACCGATCCGAATCAATGTATTCCCGGATCTTTTTGATTCTGCCGCCCGTCAGCGTCTCCGGACCTGTGTCGACAATTGTAACGTTCCAGTCCTCATCCCGGCTGGTCAGGTACCGGACCTCCCCGCTGTGCCCGGTTTGAATTGAAAAGTCGTTATTCAGCCACTGCATTTCCATAAAGTATCGTTTGATCATGTCGCCCCGGTAACCGACGCACAGGATAAAATCATGCAGTCCGTAAAAAGAGTAGTGCTTCATAATATGCCAGAGGATCGGCCTTCCACCGACCTGGACCAGAGGTTTGGGCCGGAATTCCGTTTCCTCCCTCATTCGCGTTCCTTTTCCTCCGCACAGGATTACCGTTTGCATTGCATTTTCCGCTCTCCAATCGTCTCATCTATATGCGCCGTTTATGGCATAAATCCGGTCTGACTCAGTATATGCGGGATCTCTTTTTCAGGTTCAGGACACGGTGCAAAATTCTATGCATGAATTTTGCACCGTGTCCCTGGGAACGGCGTCTTGTTTGTACGCATATACTAGCAAAAGCCGCAGGAAGCATCCATGGATCATTACAGCGGCTGGAAATTTGATGTGCAGGTGAAATATATGAGCAATATAGCATTGCAAATCGAACGGTCGGCAAGCGGGTCGATCGCAGCCGGCAGCAATGTAATTTTTGATACAACCGTGTATCTTGCGGGGAATGTCACCTATAACAGCACGACCGGAGTCATCACCTTTTTAGAGGCCGGCCGATACTCACTAAGCTGGTGGGTAGCTACGCAGGCGACGCTTTCCAGCAACGGAACCGTTTTTGCCTTGTCCTCCTCGCAGGGGGATTTTTTGGAGGGAAATTCACCGTTAAGGGCGGATGAAGTTTCCGGAATTGGAATTATTGACGTGACTGTGGCGCCCGTAACGGTTTCACTGGTGAACGCCAGTACAACCGATGTGTTTTATGCAAACGTTGTCCCGCTGAAAGCAACCTTGGTTGTGATTGAGGACGATCTGGTTGGACCGACGGGAGGAACTACCGGGCCGACAGGGCCAACAGGACCGACGGGTGCAGCCGGGCCGACCGGACCGACCGGAGACACCGGAGCAATAGGCCCAACGGGCGACACCGGACCGACAGGCCCAACCGGAGACACCGGACCGACAGGACCGACCGGAGACACCGGAGCAATAGGCCCAACGGGCGACACCGGACCGACAGGCCCAACCGGAGACACCGGGCCGACCGGCCCAACCGGAGACACCGGGCCGACAGGACCGACCGGAGACACCGGAGCAATAGGCCCAACGGGAGACACCGGGCCGACCGGCCCAACCGGAGACACCGGGCCGACAGGACCGACCGGAGACACCGGACCAACAGGCCCAACCGGCGATACCGGACCGACAGGACCGACCGGCGACACCGGGCCGACCGGACCGACCGGCGATACCGGCGCAACCGTCCAGTTACGTGGAATTCAGACTCAGCTTGACGACAGCCCCGGGGGCACCGTGACCGACGGTTCACCGGTTCTGTTCAGTACAATTTTAAGTGACCAAAGCCCCAATATCTCTTACAATGCCGCAACCGGAGAATTCACCATTACCGGCGTAGGGATTTACTATGTCAGTTGGTGGGTCGCAGAAGACAGCGCCGGTGCTGCCACATCGGTCAACTTCAGCGTAACGCTGAACAGCGTTCCAGGGCCGGTTGCATACTCGCCATTAACAACGGGCCAGGTCAGTGGCAGCGCAATCGTCACGGTAGGCGCCACTCCCGCTACCGTCACTCTAACGAACCAATCGGGAGCTACCGTAACCTATTCCACTACAACTGTTCAGGCGGGCATAACCATCATTGAAGTAAGCCTTTAATGAACTCGGGAGGAAAGTAATTTGAGCAATATTGCCCTACAAATAGAACGAACCGCCGTAGGCGGGAATATCGCTCCGGGCGGAAATGTCATTTTTGATAACGTTATTTATTCATCAGGTAATATCCTTTATAATCCCGCGACCGGCGTCATTACAATCGGCGATGCCGGAAGATATGTTTTCAACTGGTGGCTCGCCACTCAAACCTCATCCGGAGCATCCGGGATCGATTACGCGCTGGTTTCTTCGCAAGGCGACAATATTGAAGGCGTGCTGCCCATTCGAACCGGAGAGGCATACGGCATAGGAATTATAGAAGTCACCACTCCGCCTGTTACCGTATCCCTGCAAAACGTAACTGCAGGCACCACGATTTTAACCTCGCAGTTTTCTCCCAACGCGTCCCTTACCGTCGTGGAAGACGACACGCTGGGCGAAACCGGACCAACCGGGCCGACAGGGCCTGCAGGCGGGCCAACCGGGCCAACCGGGCCGACCGGACCGTCCGGCGGACCCGTAGGGCCAACCGGACCGACAGGGCCAACCGGACCAACCGGAACAACGGGGCCCACAGGCCATAACGGAGCGCAGGGCCCTCAGGGAGCAATGGGATTTGTGGGACCGGCAGGACCGGCAGGACCGACTGGGCCGACCGGGCCGTCCGGCGGACCTATGGGGCCGACCGGAGCAACCGGACCAACCGGGCCGTCCGGGTCGACCGGACCAAGCGGAACAACCGGACCTACAGGAGCGACGGGATCTACCGGCGATACCGGACCAATCGGACCGGCGGGCGGACCAACGGGGCCAACCGGCCCAACCGGACCTGGCGGGCCCGCGGGCGGTCCTACGGGGCCAACCGGACCTACAGGACCGACCGGAACCGCAGGTTCTGCCGGAGCGACCGGACCGACAGGACCGACCGGAACCGCGGGTTCTACCGGAGCGACCGGACCTACAGGACCGACCGGAACCGCAGGTTCTACCGGAGCGACCGGACCTACAGGACCGACTGGAACCGCAGGTTCTACCGGAGCGACCGGACCTACAGGACCGACCGGAACCGCAGGTTCTACCGGAGCGACCGGACCTACAGGACCGACTGGAACCGCAGGTTCTACCGGAGCAACCGGACCAACTGGCAGCACAGGGCCGACGGGGCCGACCGGAGACACCGGACCGACTGGCGACACCGGGCCAACCGGAGACACTGGACCGACCGGGGACACCGGACCAACCGGCGACACCGGACCAACTGGCGACACCGGGCCGACCGGAGATACCGGACCGACCGGCGACACCGGGCCAACGGGATCAACCGGCGATACGGGACCGACTGGTGACACCGGGCCGACTGGTGACACCGGGCCTACCGGAGATACCGGACCAACCGGCGACACCGGACCAACTGGAGACACCGGGCCAACCGGAGACACCGGGCCGACCGGAGACACCGGACCGACCGGAGACACCGGGCCGACCGGAGACACCGGACCGACCGGAGACACCGGACCGACCGGAGACACCGGGCCGACGGGAGACACCGGACCGACCGGAGACACCGGGCCGACCGGAGACACCGGGCCGACCGGAGACACCGGACCGACCGGAGACACCGGGCCGACGGGAGACACCGGACCGACCGGAGACACCGGGCCGACGGGAGACACCGGACCGACTGGCGACACCGGACCAACTGGAGACACCGGACCGACGGGATCAACCGGCGATACGGGACCGACTGGCGACACCGGACCAACCGGACCAACGGGTGACACCGGACCGACCGGAGACACAGGACCAACTGGACCGACTGGCGATACCGGGCCTACTGGAGACACTGGGCCGACGGGTGATACCGGGCCAACCGGCGACACCGGACCAACCGGACCAACTGGCGACACCGGGCCAACCGGAGACACCGGACCGACCGGAGACACCGGACCAACGGGAGACACCGGGCCGACCGGCAATACCGGGCCGACCGGAGACACCGGACCGACCGGAGACACCGGACCGACCGGAGACACCGGGCCGACGGGAGACACCGGACCGACCGGAGACACCGGGCCGACGGGGCCAACCGGAGATACCGGACCAACGGGACCGACTGGTGACACTGGGCCAACAGGGCCGACTGGTGACACCGGACCAGGCGTAACAACCTTCGGATATGTTTACAATTTAGGAACACAGGCCGTTGCCAGCGGCGCCGACGTCACATTCAGCAACAACGGTCCTCTCAGCGGAATTACCCATACCGCCGGCACGGCCGCTGTAACAGTGCCGTCCGCAGGCACGTATCAAATCGACTATTATATCAACATTACGGCGGGAACGGGAGCTTCCCTCTCCATTGCAGTGAACGGAACCACGGATGCATCAACGACCATCGATCTGCTGGTCGGGACCGGCGTGGTTTCCGGGACCGCAATGCTGACGCTGGCGGGCGGCGATGTTCTGACCCTTAGAAACAGTTCCGGCGCCACCGCGTTTACTCTGGGAACCTCTGTCAGTTCACAATTTGACGTTATCTTTTTAAGCTAATCCTTTTCGGGGGCCGCCGCTGCGGCGGTGACCCTCGGCTTTATAAAAGAGGTGTTTTTTACGGGTAAGTATAAAATCTGCGTTTACGCAATCACCAAAAACGAAGAGCAGTTTGTCGACCGCTGGATGGACGCTGTCAGCGAGGCCGATCTTATTGTCGTCGCCGACACCGGTTCCACCGACCGCACGGTAGAAAAGCTCCGGGCGCGCGGTGCGCAGGTATACCGCGAGGAAATCAAGCCCTGGCGTTTCGATGCCGCAAGGAACGCGGCGATGGACCATATTCCGGAAGATGTTGACATCTGCGTGCCAAACGATCTGGATGAGGTTTTTGAAAAAGGCTGGCGAGAAAAGCTGGAGGCGGTCTGGCAGCCGGATCTTACACGCGTCAAGTATCTTTTCACCTACAGTTACAAGGAAGACGGGGCGCCGGATAAACAATACATGATGGAAAAGATTCATTGCCGGAAGGGATTCCGCTGGATTCACCCGGTCCATGAACTTTTGTCCTACAGCGGTGGCAAGCCTGAAAAAAGCATATGGGTTCCCGGCCTCATTCTGAATCATTATCCGGACCTTTCCAAACCGAGAAGCCAGTACCTGCCTCTGCTGGAACTCTCCGCCAAAGAAAACCCTGAGGACGACCGGGTCATTTTCTGGCTTGGGCGCGAGTATATGTATTACAAAAGATACGATGAAAGCATCGTGACGCTGCGTCGCTACCTGGATATGCCAAGCGCCGCCTGGACGGAGGAACGCTGCGCCGCCATGCGTTTTATTTCGCAGTGTCTGGCCGAGCAGAAAAAGCCGGATGAAGCGAAAGAATGGCTCTACCGCGCAATCGGCGAATGCCCTTCCGTCAGGGAGCCTTATTATTACATGGCGAATCTTGCCTATCTGCAAGGCGACTGGTTCCTTCTGTTTGATATGTGCGAACAGGCGCTCACCATCAAAAACCGCTCGGGCAGCTATTTGATGGAACCACACTGCTGGGGCGCTTTCTTTTATGATTACGGCTCCATTGCGTGCTATCGCCTTGGCCTTTACCAGAAATCGCTGGAATACGTGCAGAAAGCCGCTGAGCTTTCGCCGGACGATCCGAGGATTCGGCGGAATCTCGACCTGATCCGTGCAATGGCTGATTCGGATGCCGGGAAGGAGTGTGCAGGCCATGAGGCAATATAAAATCTGCGTCTACGCCATCTGCAAAAACGAGGAGCAGTTTGTCGACCGCTGGATGGACTCCATGAGCGAGGCGGACCTGGTGGTTGTCACCGATACCGGCTCCACGGACAAAACCGCGGAAAAGCTGATTTCGCGCGGAGCGGTCGTCTATTCCGAAGGAATTAATCCCTGGAGGTTCGACGAAGCAAGGAACCGCTCGCTTAACCACGTTCCGGAGGACGTCGACATCTGCGTCTGCACCGATCTTGACGAAATTTTTGAAAAGGGCTGGCGTCGCTGTATTGAAAAGGCGTGGCAAAAGGGTACAACCATGGGCAAATACCTGTATAACTGGAGCCTGAAGCCGGACGGAACCCCCGCGGTGCAGTTCCGTTACTTTAAATGCCACGCAAGACACGGCTACCGCTGGATCCATCCCGTTCACGAATGCCTTGGCTATGTCGGGACTGAGCCGCAGCAGGTGGTCTTTATCCCCGGGATGGTTCTGAATCATCACCCCGACCCGAACAAATCGAGAAGCTCCTATCTGCCGCTTTTGGAAATGGCCGTAAAGGAAGAGCCGAGCGACGACCGCATGACGTATTACCTGGGCCGGGAATATATGTACCGGGGGCGCTGGCAGGACTGTATCAATACCATGCTGCGTTATCTCTCCCTGCCCACCGCCGTCTGGCGGGAGGAGCGCTGTGCTTCCATGCGCTGGACCGCCGCTTCCTTTTTCAGCCTGTCGCAGGTTTCGGAAGCATACCGCTGGTATTACCGCGCAATCGGCGAAGCCCCCTGGATGCGCGACGCTTATGTGGAATTTGCCAGGATGGCTTACCGGCTCGGCGACTGGCCGACCGTATTTTGCATGACGGAAGAAGCGCTCAAAATCCGCGAGCGCTCCCCTGTTTATGTCAACGCGGCTTACGCATGGGATTATACGCCCGACGATCTCTGCTCCATCGCCTGCTTTCAGCTGGGGATGTATGAGCGTTCCCTGGCGCACGCAAAGGCCGCGCTGGCGTTCAGCCCGGAGGACCAGAGGCTGAAAAACAATCTCAGTCTGATCGAGAAAAAGCTGAAAGAAACTTCGCCGGAACATGAGAAATCCCCCGGATGATAACAAAATCCATCCGGGGGATCGCATAGGGCTATTCGGTTGATTTTACTTGCCTGCTTTCAGGTAATCGCAGGCAAACCGGGCATAAAACGCGGAGCCGCGCTGCAGGGCCGCCTCATCCACCTTGAATTTGTCGCTGTGGTTGGAATAAACCGCGCCGATGTCCGGATTGCCCGCGCCGAGAAATGCAAAATAGCCGGGCGCTTTTTCCATGTAATAGCAGAAATCCTCTGAACCCGTCAGTTTCTCGACCGAAATGATTCCATCCTCTCCGTACAGTCCGACGGCGGCGTCATGCGCAACGCGGTTCAGAAGAGCATCGTCGTTACTGACCGGATCCGTGAATTTTGCGTATTCCACCTCCGCGGTCGCGCCGAATACCGAAGCGGTCTGCTGTGCGATTTTTTTCAGAACGTCTTGTGCATCGTCGGCCGTTTTCCTCGAAAACGTACGCAGGGTTCCTTCCATCTCCACACGCTGTGGAATAATGTTGAACCGGTCGCCGCCATGAATGGTGCCGACCGTTACTACCAGCGGACTCAGCGGGTCGTTCATCCGGCTGACATAGCTCTGCAAATTCATGACGATGGAGGAGGCCGCTGCAATCGCGTCCGTTCCAAGGTGAGGGGTGGAACCGTGAGCGGCCGCGCCCTTCACAATGATTTTAAAGGACGCCGCGGCAGCCATGCGGCTGCCCTCCTGAACATTGATTTTCGGGCCGCGCATCACCGCGAAAATATGCATTCCCATCACGGCGTCGACGCCGTCCATCACGCCTTCTTTCACCATGTATTCCGCGCCGTTGCCGGCTTCCTCGGCAGGCTGAAAAATCAGCTTTACGTCGCCTTCCAGCTCGTCCCTGATCTCCGTCAGGATTTTTGCCGCGCCGAGCAGCATGGAAATATGGCAGTCATGCCCGCAGGCGTGCATTTTACCGGGATTCTGCGAACGGAACGGAACATCCGCGTTTTCCTGAATCGGAAGGGCGTCGATATCCGCCCGAAGGGCGACCGTTTTTCCGGGTTTTCCTCCGTGGATCATACCCGTTACCCCTGTTTTGGAATAGCGCTTTGTTTCAATGCCCATGCCCTTGAGTTCGGCTTCAATGGTATTTGTGGTATTCTCCTCTTCCCAGCTCAGTTCCGGGTGCTGGTGAAAGTATCTTCTTTGTTCAATGATATAGCTTTCATATTTTTCCGCAAGTTCTTTGATCGGCATCCTGTATCCCTTCCTTTTCCAATTTCAGATTTTTTACAAAGTTAGAAATTCGTTTTACGCCTTTCAGAAGATTTTTCTGAGAAGTGACATACGAAATCCGAACGTACTCCGTTCCGCCCGGCCCAAACGCGGTTCCGGGTACCACAGCCACCCTTGCTTCGCGCAGCAGTCGCATTGCAAAATCCTCGGAAGTGAGTCCCGTTCCCGAAATATTTACATAAAGGTAAAATGCGCCGTTCGGCTTCACGCATTTTAAACCTTCAATTTTTTCAATTCCCTCGACCAGCAAATCTCTTCGAACGCGAAATTCGTCGATCATTTGCCTAACGGAATTCTGCGGGCCGCTCAGCGCTTCCACCGCGGCGTACTGCGCCATCGTGTTGACGCAGGAAATCACGTCGTCCTGCATGCTGATCATCAGGCGGATTATTTCCGGAGAGGACACCGCATAGCCGACGCGCCACCCCGTCATCGCATAAGTCTTGGAAAAGCTGTCGATGATAACCGTCCGCTCCTGCATGCCGGGAAAAGACGCGATGCTCACAACGGGTACTCCCCCGTAATTGTAATCCTGATATACCTCGTCGGAAATGACATAAAGATCATGTTTCACGGCAATCTCCGCTATTTTCCCGAGCGTCTCCGGGCTGATGATACTCCCGACCGGATTGGAGGGAGAGTTGAGCAGAATTGCTTTCGTTTTCGGCGTAACCGCTTTTTCCAGATCTTCACAATCCATGATGAAGCCGTTTTCCTCACGCAGGGTGACAAATTTCGGCACGGCACCGATGGAAATCGCCTGGCCGAGATAATTGGAAAACAACGGAACCCCGATGATGATTTCGTCCCCCGGATTCATCAGCGCTTTCATGGAAAGGTACAGCGCTCCGGTCGCCCCGTTTGTTACAATCACCTGCTGTTCCGGGTCTGCGTGAATTCCTTTCCTTTTCCCTACGCTTTCGGCGATTAAGGCTCTCAGCTGAGGAATGCCGGCGCTGACGGTGTACCCGGTTTTTCCCTCGTGAAGCGCCTTGCAGGCTGCTTCCACAATATGCTCCGGCGTCGGGAAGTCCGGCTCGCCGACCATCAGCTTGACGCAGTCGTCCATTTTTACGGCAAGATTGAAAATCTTGCGGATTCCGGAAGTCGGCGCGGCCAGCGCGTTGACGGATAAACTTTTCATCGTATCTCTCCTAACTTGATTTCAGACAATGCCGATTACCGGAGCGCCGCGGGTTCTACCTCCGGCGGAATCGGGCAAAGATAGCTCTCTCCATGCAGGGTTTCCTTCCACTCTTCCCGCGCCCGGCTCACGATTTCAGGGTGCTCAAAAAGCTCCGCCGCGGTCAGCGCGATGGTTTTCGCCGCCAGCAGCATTCCCTTGTGGCAAATTCCGGACTTTCCCTGCGAAACCACCTGCCAGGAGTGCCCGGGGGTGCCGAAAGCCTGTGTCGCGGCGGAGCACTGTGCGGTAGGCACAATCCAGCTGACGTCACCGACGTCCGTTGACCCGGGCATCGGCGTATCCGACTTTTGATAAGGCCTGACAAAACCGGCAATTCCGGTTTCCCGGATGACTCCGAGCTCTTCCCGGTCGCGAACCCGGGCGTTCGCGGTTGCTTTCTGGGTCGCAGTCAGCGTTTCTCCGATTTCTTTCGCAAACCCGATCTCCTCGCCGTCAGCCTGCCACGGGCCCAGCTCTTTCATCTTTTCGCTCATCAGACGACTCAGGGTATCGTTCGGAATATAATCGGTATAGCCGCTGTCAATGACGGTTTCGAAGGCGGTGCCGGTCATTAGTGCCGCACCCTTTGCAATTTTAACCACGCGGTCAAAAATTTCTTTCGCCTGCCGGAATTTCGGGGCGCGAACCACATACAGGACTTCCGCGTTTGCCTGCACCACATTCGGGGAAAGCCCGCCCGCGTTCGTGATCGCGTAATGGATTCTTGCCTCCGGAATCACATGCTCGCGCAGGTAGTTGGCGCCGACGTTCATCAGTTCCACGGCGTCCAGCGCGCTGCGGCCAAGCTGCGGAGCCGCGGCCGCGTGAGAGCTGGTTCCGCTGAATTTGAAATACGCCTGTGTCACGGCAAGGCTGCTGCATCCCCAGACTTCGTTCATATCGCCCGGATGCCAGGAGAGAGCCGCGTCCGCATCATCAAAGACTCCCTCGCGCGCCATAAACGCTTTTCCGCTCCCTACTTCTTCCGCAGGGCATCCGTAGTACCGAACCGTCCCCGAAAGTCGATGCTTCTTAATATAATCCTTGACCGCTACGGCGGCCGCCAGGGCCCCGACGCCAAGGGCGTTATGGCCGCAGCCATGCCCGCTGCCGCCCGGAACCAGCGGCTTTTTTTCCGTAACTCCGGCTGCCTGGCTCAATTCAAACAAAGCGTCAAATTCACCCAGAATCGCAATCACGGGTTTCCCGCTGCCGAAACTGCCGACGAAAGCCGTCTGCATTCCGGCAAGCCCTGTTGTAACCTCAAATCCCTCTTCCCGCAGAATTTTACAGAGCAATTCCGCAGACTGATGTTCTTCAAACCGTGTTTCCGCATAATCCCAGATGGAATCGCTTGCCTGCTCATAAAGTTCCTTTTTCCCGTCAATCAGCATGGATATTTTATCTTTGCACGCCATATTTCAGTCCTCCTTTCATCAGTCAGCGCGAGGCATGCGGCTGAAAGCCTTCCGGTATCAGGCAGTCGTATGGTTCTCCGTTTCGCCTTTCTTTCAGTTCCTCTTTCGCCCGTTCGCAGAGTTCCGGATTTTGAAACAGCCTGAGCCCCGTCAGGGCCATTACTTTGCCGGCATACAGCATCCCCGTGTGGCTGATCCCGGATTTTCCCTGCGAAACGATCTGCCAGGAATGCCCCGGTGTGCCGAGCGCCTGCGTGGCGGCGGTCAGCTGAACCGTCGGTACATTCCAGCTCACGTCGCCCACATCGGTGGAAAACGGCATCGCCTTTTCCGTCGGATGGTAGGGCACCACAAATTCGGCCAGTGCGCAGCTTTTCAGCCGTTCCGCAGTCTTTTGGTCAAACCGGCCCAAGCCGGCCGCTTTCTGCTCCGGAGTCAGGGTCTTTTCAATTTCCCTCGCAAACGCCTGATCTTCCTCACTGAAAACCGGTCCTCCCAATTCTTCCATCACTTCCTGCATCACCTTGCCAAGCGTGTCGTTTGGAACCAGGTCGGCGGTCCCCCCGTCCGGGACGATTTCGACCTGTGTTTCTGTCATCAGGGCCGCGCCCTTTGCAATGTCGCAGACACGGTCGTAAATTTCCCTTACCTGAGAAATCGTCGGCGCACGCAAAAGATAAAGAACTTCCGCTTTGGCCTGAACCACGTTCGGAGAAACTCCGCCCGAGTCGGTAACGGCATAGTGCATTCTGGCGTCCTCCATCACATGCTCCCGCAGAAAATTCACTCCCACATCCATCAGTTCCACCGCGTCGAGGGCGCTGCGGCCCAGGTGCGGGTCGCTGGCAGCGTGGGAACTGGTCCCACTGAAAACAAAATAGGTTTCAATATTGGCAAGCGTGCTGGAAGCCATGACGCGGTTCAGGTCACCCGGATGCCAGGTGATTGCCGCATCCAGTCCGTCAAAGAGATGGTCGCGGGCCATAAAGACCTTGCCGCCCCCGCCCTCTTCCGCCGGGCAGCCGTAATATCTTACGGTGCCAGGGCCTCCGGTCTCCTTCAGATAATCTTTCAGCGCAATCGCGGCCGCAAGCGATGCCACACCCAGCGCGTTATGTCCGCATCCGTGTCCGTTTGCGCCCTGAATCAGCGGCTTTTTCTCCGCGATGCAGGGCTCCTGGCTCAGGCTGGAAAGCGCGTCGTACTCGCCGAGCAGGGCGATGACCGGCTTGCCGCCGCCATAAGTCGCAAGGAACGCGGTGTCCATACCCGCAACTCCGGTTTCGACCTGAAAGCCCTCCCGTTTCAGGATTTCACAAAGCAGCGCGGCCGATTTGGTTTCCTGAAAGCGGGTTTCCGCAAGTTCCCAGATCCGGTCCGCCGCATCAAGATACCGCACGGATTTCTCGTCGATGGAAGCCAGTATGGATTCCGTTTCCGTCATAAGGCAATCCTTCTTTCAAAACGCAGCCCGCCGTCGCGCGGCGGGCCACAGTCGTAATTTCATGATCAGGACATACTTTTGGGATCGATCGCATCCCGAAGACCGTCGCCGACAAAATTGACCGCCAGAACGCTGAGCATGATCATCACTCCGGGCGGGACCCACAGCCAGGGCTGAGAGGTCAGAATCGTCAGGGACTGCGCGTCGGTCAGCATGTTGCCCCAGCTTGCGGTCGGCGGCTGTACGCCGAGCCCGAGGAAGCTAAGCCCGGCCTCCATCAGGATATTGCCGGCGATGCCGAACGTCGCGTTGACCAGAATCGGCGCAAGAGTATTGGGCAGAATGTGCTTGAACAGCTTGCGCGGAACGTGATATCCAAGCGCGGTGCAGGCTTTCATATAATCGGACTGCTTTACGCTCAATACATTGCCGCGCACCAGCCGCGTCACCTGCGGCCAGCCCAAAAGCCCGAGGACCAGGGTAATGTTCCTTGTGTTCGGCCCGACGATGCTGACAACCACGAGAATCAGCATCAGTTGCGGGAACGACATGAAAATATCACAGATTCTCATGATCAGCATATCGATCGCCTTGCCGAAATAGCCGCTGATCAGGCCCAGGACCGTGCCGATGACAACGGAGATGGCGACCGTCAGGAACCCGACCGTCAGGGAAACGCGCGTACCGAAGATCAGACGGCTCAGCACGTCTCTGCTGACGCGGTCCGTGCCGAGCGGATATTCTGCGGACGGCGCCGCGTTAAAGTTATTCGTAATTGCGTTCGGGTCGTGCGGGGCAATCGCCGGAGCAAACAACGCGCATACAATTAAAAGAAGAACGACCAAGACCCCCGCCACCGCGAGCTTATGTTTCAGAAAGCGGCGTATCACCATGTGCAAATAGGTTTCCTGCACGGCTCCGAATTCCAGCGTATCCGGCGTATCAGGTTCCGGTGCGCCGGGATTGGCTGCGTTCGGTACTTTCAGTTCTGCAACTGCCATGTCTTCTACTCCTTTTAATTGTATTTGACACGCGGGTCCACCACGGAATACATAATATCCGTCAGCAGATTCGCGGCCAGCACCATGACCGCGGCGATCAGGTTGATCGCCATTAAGGTCGGGTAATCGCGGCCTGAAATCGAATCGATGGTCAGCTGGCCGATTCCGGGCCAGGCAAAGATCTGTTCCGTAATGACCGCGCCGCCGAACAGAAGAGGAATCTGCATGCCGATGACCGTAATAATGGTGATCAGCGCGTTGCGCAGGGCGTGCCGGTTGATAACGACGGATTCCTTCAAGCCTTTCGCGCGCGCGGTTCTCAAATAATCCTGCCCCAGAATTTCCAGCATGCCGGAACGGACGTAACGGATATCCTGCCCGGCGATCTGCACCGCGAGCACAATCACAGGAAGGACCAGATGCGCGGCCGTGTCGCCAATGCCGTTGTTGCCGCCCAGTGTGAACATGCCCGAGGACGGCAAGACCTTCAGTTTAACCGCGAAGATATAAATCAGGCCGAGACCAAGGAAAAAGTTCGGGATGGAGACGCCGAAAAACGCTCCGCCGGTCGCGACATAATCCAGCGCGGAATTCTGGTGCGTCGCGCTGACAATGCCGAGCGGCACCGCGATCAGCAGTCCGACAATCAGGGAAAGACCCATCAGCAGCATGGTCGGACCGATCCGCTGTGCCAACATATCGCCGACCGGCTGATACGTCGTCATGGAATAGCCGAAATTCAGCTGCAGGATGTTCACCAGCCAGTGCCAGTACTGCACATACAGCGGCTGATTCAGGCCGAGAGCCGCTTTCTTTAATTCCAGCGCGGCGCCCGTCACATTCGGGCTGACCATCATGTCGACCGGATTTCCGGGGGCCATATTGACAATCAGAAAATCTATAATTGTAATCCCGAGCAGAATCGGAATTGCAATCAGAATCCGTCGGATAATATAGTTAAACAATCCAGTTCACCGGCCTTTCCTCACAAATCGACTTTCAGGCAGGCGACTTTGTGAGCCCTGCCCTTTAATACGGGGGTCTGCCTGCTGCACTCTTCGGTCGCCATCGGGCAGCGGGTATGGAACCGGCAGCCGGAAGGTGGGTTTGCGGGGCTGGGAACATCCCCTTCCAAAACGATTCGTTCCTTGCCCCGCAGGTGCGGATTCGGAATCGGATACGCTTCCATCAGCACCTTGGTATAGGGGTGCAGCGGGCGGGAAAAGATCTCTTCCCTTGATGCGATTTCAACGATTTTGCCCAGATACATCACTGCGACGCGGCTGCTGACGTAGCGGACAGAGCCGAGGCCGTGCGCGATAAACAGATAGGTCAGATTCATTTCCTGCTGCAGGTCGCGAAGCAGATTCAAAATCTGTGCCTGAATCGAAACATCCAGAGCGGACACGGGCTCGTCGCAGACAATCAGCTTCGGATGCACCGTCAGGGCCCGCGCGATTCCGACTCTCTGCCGCTGTCCGCCGGAAAACTCATGCGGATACCTCTGTTTGCATCCTTTGGGGAGCCCGACCAGATCCAGCAAACGGTCGACTTCCGCGCTGATTTTATCTTTGGGAACAATGTGATGAACGATCAGCGGTTCCTCCAGAATATCCACAATACGTTTGCGCGGATTCAACGAAGAGTAAGGATCCTGGAAAATCATCTGCAGCTTGGTTCGAATGCCGTAGAGGCTCTTCTGGTCCATCGCTTCAATATTCTTGCCTTCGAACACAATCTCTCCGTCCGTCGGCGTTTCCAGCCGGCAAAGAGTTCTGCCGAGAGTCGATTTGCCGCAGCCGGATTCCCCCACCAGACCGAGCGTTTCCCCGGGGAGAATGCTGAGGTCCACGCCGTCGACCGCCTTTACATGGCCTACCGTTTTTGAAATGATGCCCCGGCGGATGGGGTAGTAGAGCTTGACCTGTTTGGTTGTGAGTATGGGAGCCTGCGCTTGATTCATCTCAGCCATCCGTTAAGCCTCCTTCTTCTGTGGCAGATTTCCGGCGAAAAAGCACCGCGCAAGGTGGCCCTCGCCCCGCTGTGTCAACGGAGGCGCCTCGTTCCGGCAGCGTTCCGTCGCGTATTTGCAGCGGTTGCAGAAACGGCACCCCTTAATTTTCTGGTACATGGAAGGCACGGTGCCGGTAATGGATTCCAGCCGTTTGGTATCATCCAGATCTATGGTCGGAATCGAATTCATCAGGCCGATGGTATACGGATGAGCCGGATGATCAAACAGAGTGTAGACATCCGCGGATTCAATCACCTGGCCGGCATACATCACGATGATGCGGTCCGCCATCTCCGCAACGACGCCGAGGTCATGCGTAATCAGCATAATGGAGGTTCCGGATTCCTTGCGGAGCTTCTTCATCAGCTCCAGAATCTGCGCCTGAATGGTCACGTCAAGAGCTGTCGTCGGTTCGTCCGCAATCAACAGCTTCGGTTTGCAGGAAAGTGCCATCGCGATCATCACACGCTGGCGCATCCCTCCGGACAGCTCATGAGGGTAGTTGTCTATCACGGATTCCGCACGCGGGATTCCGACCTTTTTCAGCATTTCAATCGCATAGGCGCGCGATTCCTTCTTTCCCATCTGAAGATGAAGGCAAATTGTTTCCTGCATCTGATAGCCGATGGTGAAAACCGGGTTCAGGGACGTCATCGGTTCCTGAAAGATCATGGAAATCAGGCCGCCGCGAATTTTTCTCATTTCTTTTTCGTTCATCTTGGCAAGGTCCTGATTCTCAAATTGAATCTCGCCCTTGCTGATGCGTCCGTTTTTTCCCAGAAGCCGGATGATCGACAGGGATGTTACGCTTTTGCCGCATCCCGATTCCCCCACGATTCCCAGGGTTTCTCCGGGGTTCAGGTCAAAGCTGACATCCTCAACGGAAACGACTTCTCCCGCATCGGTATGGAACGCCGTTTGCAAATTCCTCACGGACAGCATGTATCCCATTCCTTACAACCTCATTTCTTCCTATCATGGCTTTGCCGCGGCTGCGGCCGTGACTGATCAATAAGAATGATGCTGAACGGAAGCGCCGCGCTTCCGTTCAGCAGGCAGGCTACGCTTTAAAAATTGTCAGCTTAGTCAGCTTATTTGATATCCCAGTCCTGAACATTGACGGTCATGCCGTAAATCTTCGGCTTACCGGTAACAATCCTCTTGTTGACCGCCATCAGTTCATAAGAAGCGTACAGTCCGGGAGTCGGCATTTCGTCGGCAAGAATTTCCTGCAGCTTCATGTAATCTTCCTTGATTTTGTTTTCATCCGTCTCAACATAGGCGGATTCGATCAGGCTGTCGACATCCGGGTTGCTGTACCCGTTATGATCCATGCCTGTTTCGTACAGGAACTGCAGCCAGCTGGTGGGGTTGGTCGGGGTCGTGGAGTTGCCGACAATCGTCAGGTCGTAATCCAGACTGCGCAGCTTGCTCATGATGGTTGGGAAATCGTATTTCTGAATCTGGACGTTCAGGCCGAGTGCGGTCAGGTTGCTCTGCACAACGTTTGCAACGGATTCACGGGTCGTATTGCCGGTCGGGACGTTAAAACGAATGGTCTTGCCGGTATCGAATCCGGATTCGGCAAGAAGCTGTTTCGCTTTCGCGAGATCAAACGCCGGAGTTGAAACATCCTTATTCAGGAATTTGTAGTCGCTGGCAAACGGAAGCTGAATCAGTTCGCCTTCGCCTTTGCACAGATTGTCGTTGATGGACTTGCGGTCGATCGCCATGGAAATCGCCTGGCGGACTTTCTTGTCATTGAAAGTCTTGTTGTTAATAAACAGATACTGAATGGTCCACGGAACGCCGGGGATGATGGTGAGGTTCTCCATTGCCTTGACCTTGTCGTAATCCTCCACCGGAACGTTGCCGATGCCGGGCCAGTTCATGTCGATTTCGCCGCTCTGAAGCTCCGCGGTGATGTTGCTGCCCTGCATGATTTTGAAATTGAGCTCATCGACTTTCGGCGTTCCCCGGAAATAATCCTTGTTGGCGGCAAGCTGTACATACTGGCTCTTCTGGAAAGACACCAGTTTAAACGCGCCGTCCGTCACGGCCGCGTCCTGAACCTGTTTGCTCATGAGAACCGTGGCGGGGTCAGCGTCCTTAAAAACGTGCTGCGGAACCGTTTTGATGTTTTTGCAGACAGAATCTTTAAAAACATCCATGCCGGCCTTGCTCTTCAGCGTGAACTGAACGGTATGGTCATCGATTTTTTTCACGCCGGAGACTGTGTCGCCGGTGGATTTACCGGTTTTATCCGTCCCGTCGATCAGGTTAATATAGGAACTTAGATTGGAGTTCGTTTTCGGGTTACAGACCAGATTGGTTGTAAAAACGACGTCATCCGCGGTAACCGGCTGACCATCGGTCCACTTGGCATCTTTATTCAGGTGAACCGTGTAAATCTTGTTGTCCGTCGTTTCCACCGAGTCGGCAAGCTGGGGCTTATAGGTTCCGTCGTCGCCGAGGTCCATCAGCGGCAGATAAAGAATCTGTGTAATCCATGTGGTCGCGTTGTCGACAAAGTCCAGAGGATCCAGATTCGCGGGCGTATTGGTCAATCCTACATTAATGGTCTTTTTAGAAGCCGCCGATGAGGTCCCCCCCGCCGATCCGTTTGCAGTTGTCGAACTTCCGCCGCAAGCCGCCAGCGAGGACAGGATGGTCGCAGCAGCCAGCAGAAGCGCAATTTTTTTCACAAACTTCATTACTTTCACTCCATTCTCAAAATTCACGATTCATAAAGCAAATGGCTTATTATAATCATTCCGGTGAACCCGGAAGCATTACCCGTGTAAATTCCCTCCGACAAAAAGCAAGGGGCCCTAATCCGATTCTTTTCGGATCAGGGCCCCTTTGCCGCATGTGTATAATAATTCCGTTGAAAACAAATAAAAAATGAAGCCCCGTATCGTTCGATACAAGGCTCCATTGCCAATAAACTAAAAGAAATTCAGCTTTACAGGTGTTTGTCTGTCAATTTATTTGTTAATAGCATAGCGTGTCTGCGGTCATCTGTCAAGAGAAAGCGGTATATTTCATCGCAAAAATATACACAATATTTATTTCCAATAGGCGAGTTATGTATGTCATCCTTTGCTTCATAAACTTATTTTTTATGAGATACCTCCAATTATTTTTCCTGTTGTTAATAAAACATTATAAACTTAAATATTGACCATTTCCTTTGTCGGACGTATAATTAGGAATCCAAATAAATAGGTGTTCTAACTAATTTCGAAAGGTTGTTGTCAAATGCCCGATGAAGACCGTACAGAAGAAGCAGGAGAAAAGCTGCTGACTGCCCTGGTCCAGTTCCAACGCCTTCGGGGAAAAAATTTTGAAGAAAAGAAGCGGGAAAACAAGCCGTGCAAACACAGCGATATTTTGATTCTGTTCGCGTTGAAACAAATGGAATCCGGCTGCCCGGACGGAGTCAGCATCTCGGAACTCAGCCGTGAGCTCCATGTGAAATCACCGACGGTGACCCCAACCGTTTATCACCTGGAAACCCTGAAGCTCGTAGCAAGAGATACGGACCGAAAGGACCGGCGGATCATCCGCGTGCGGTTGACCGAGGAAGGAAACCGCCTTCTTTCAGACCAACAGAAGCACTTTGCCGCTTACGTTAAGGGACTGGTTCACTATCTCGGTGTGGAGAAAAGTATTGTATTTGCAAATTTGCTGAACGAAGTATATGTCTACGAAAGTTCCAAAAGCCATGAA
The DNA here is from genome assembly GCF_046707225.1 of Caproicibacter sp. Lineage (NCBI taxonomy): Bacteria > Bacillati > Bacillota > Clostridia > Eubacteriales > Acutalibacteraceae > Caproicibacter > Caproicibacter sp. The sequence goes on from NZ_JBJKOP010000051.1 coordinate 90,985, forward strand.
AACAGTAAACATCACAACCCATAAGCTCAGGAGGTTTCTGAATGCTGAAAATTTATCGCTACCTGAAGCCATATACCGTTTCTATTATTATGATTCTGGTATTTTTGTTTCTTCAGGTAATGTCCGACCTCTATCTGCCGACTCTGATGTCGGACATTGTCAACAACGGGATCATGACCGAAAATATCGACTATATCTGGAAAATGGGAGAATATATGCTTCTGATCGCGGCGGGAGGCGTAATTTGCGCCGTCGCAGCGGGATTTCTCGGTGCCAGGGTATCCGTCGGCCTTGGTCGGATTCTGAGAAACCGGATTTTCCGCCGTGTGGAAAATTTTTCGCTGCATGAGTTCGACAGATTCGGTTCTTCCACTCTGATTACCAGAACAACCAACGACATTATCCAAATTCAGACCGTTACAATCATGATCATCAATATGATGATCCGCGCTCCCCTGACCTGCATCGGAGGCATTATTCAGGCGTATCACCAGGACAGGACCCTGACGCTGATTCTTGCCGTCGCTCTGCCCGTCCTGATTTTGATCATCTATCTTGTCACCTCCAAAGTGATTCCGATTTTCCGTCAGGTTCAGCGAAAGCTGGACCGCATCAATCTGATTCTGCGTGAAAACCTGACCGGTATCCGTGTCATCCGCGCGTTCAATAAAATCGACCACGAAAAAGCGCGGTTTGAAACCGCCAACAAGGATCTGACGGACACTTATATTCATGTAAACCGCATCATGGCCGTCCTGATGCCGATGATGATGATGATCATGAACCTGGTCACCGTGTGCGTGCTCTGGTTCGGAAGCAAAAGAATCGACACCGGGGAGATGAACCTCGGCGCGCTGATGGCTTTTGTCCAGTACGCGATGCAGATCATGTTCTCGCTTCTGATGTTTGTGATGATGTTCGTCATGATTCCGCGCGCCCAGGCAGCCGCAGACCGCATTAACGAGGTTCTGCACACCGAGCCTGAAATAAACGATCCCCAGCTGCCGGAACCCGCCGCAACGGAAAAGGGCTATGTGGAATTCCGGAATGTGACCTTCCGGTATCACGGCGCGGAGCAGTCCGCGATTCAAAATGTGTCATTTTCCGTAAAACCGGGCGAAACCACGGCGATTATCGGCGGCACCGGCAGCGGCAAAAGCACGCTGATCAATCTGATTCCGCGCTTTTACGACGCGGATGAGGGTCAGGTTCTTGTCGACGGCATCGACGTAAAGGCGATGACACAGGAAGAACTTCGTAACAAAATCGGTTTTGTCCCGCAAAAGGCAAGACTTTTTACAGGCACGGTCGATGAAAACCTGCGGTACGGAAAAGAGGACGCGTCGGAAGATGAAATTCGCCATGCGGCGGACGTCGCGCAGGCGTCCGAATTTATCTCCCAGATGTCGGACGGATATGATTCCATGCTTTCTGAGGGCGGTCAGAATCTTTCCGGCGGACAAAAGCAGCGCCTTTCCATCGCGCGGGCTCTGGTCCGCCGTCCCGAAATTTATGTGTTTGACGACAGCTTTTCCGCGCTCGACTTTAAAACGGACGCGAAGCTTCGCGCCGCATTGAAAAAAGACACCCAGAAAGCCACCGTCATAATTGTCGCGCAGCGCGTCGGAACCGTTATGGACGCCGACCGGATCATCGTTCTTGACGAAGGTTCGGTCGCGGGAATCGGCACTCACAGCGAGTTGCTGAAAAGCTGCGACGTTTATCAGGAAATTGTGGCTTCGCAGCTTTCCGAGGAGGAATTGGCATGAGCGAAAATCGGAATAACACCAACCAGGCGGGAAGACCGGGTGCCATGGGCCACAGAGGCGGACCCGGCGGTTCCATCGGCAGACCCGTGGAAAAAGCCAAGGACTTTAAGGGAACGCTCAAGCGCCTGGTCAAATACCTGAAGCCGCACACCTTTAGACTCGCCGCCGTCGTTGTGTTCGCGCTTTTTTCAACCGCTTTCACCGTTCTGGCCCCGAGAATCAGCGGAGACGCGATCAATCAGCTGACCGACGGATTCATCGCAAAGCACATGATTTCGGAAGTCACTAAAGCGCAGGACTCCGTGAATAAGCCCCTGAAAGCCCAACTGGATCAAATCGACTCCGCACGCAGCCATGCTGAAAACCAGGCCAAAGCGGCGGCGCGCGCCGCGCTGGAGCAGAAGGGCGCTTCTCAGAACCAGATTGCGGCGGCCGAACAGCAGGCCGCGACAGCCGCGGACAAAGCGTTCGACGCTAAAATTTCACAGTCCGTTACGCCGCAGGCGCTGAGCGCCATGCGTGAAATTGTAAGCCTTCCCCGCATCAGCGACATTGCCGGCGCGGATGAAAAAGCGGACACCATCAACCAGTTCGCCTCCCTTGCCAAAAAGCTCCCCCAGTCGGGCAGCTCCGGCCAATCGTTCCAGCTCAGCGACAAAGATTTGCAGAAATATCTGGGTGATATCCGCGAAACCAACGGCGTCATTCCATTTGACGCCATCGCAAAAACCCTTCTGTTCCTTTTATTTGTCTATCTTCTCAGTTCACTTTTCACCTTCCTGATGCGGTACATCATGGCAAGCGTTTCGCAGGTAACGGTGTACAGCCTCCGAAAGGACCTGAACGACAAGCTCTCGCGCCTGCCGCTGAAATACTATGACGGCCACACCAGCGGCGATATTCTCAGCCGCATGACCAACGATATCGACACGGTTTCAAGCACTCTTCAGCAAAGCATGACCCAGCTGATTCAGTCCGTCTGCCAGATTCTGGGCTATATCATCATGATGCTTCTTTACAGCCCGATTCTGACGCTGATCGTACTGTGCACCCTGCCGCTCTATATCGGCGTGACCATGTTTATCGCCTCCCATTCGCAGAAATATTACAAAGCGCAGCAAAAACATCTCGGCACGCTCAGCGGACACACCGAGGAAATGTTTACGGGTCATATCATTGTAAAAGCGTTCGGACGCGAAAGGGAATCGATCGAAACCTTCGAAAAAGTTAATGACGACCTTTACAACGTGGGCTGGAAAGCCCAGTTCATGAGCGGAATTATGTATCCGCTGATGAATTTCGTAAGCAATATCGGCTATGTTCTTGTCTCGGTGGTCGGCGGTATTTTCGTAACGAAAAGCTTTTTGAACATCGGCGACATCACCGCCTTTATCCAGTATTCGAGATCCTTCTCAATGCCGATCATCCAGACGGCGAACATCGCGAATATTATTCAGTCCACCATCGCCTGCGCGGAACGCGTCTTTGAGGTTCTAGACGAGGAAGAAGAAATTCCGGACGCCGAAGACGCGGTTAAGATCGAGCATCCGAAAGGCGACATCCGTTTCGACCATGTGAAATTCAGCTATACCGAATCCGTCCCCTTGATGGAAGACATGAACCTTGATTTCAAACAGGGAGAAACGGTTGCGATCGTCGGCCCGACCGGCGCCGGGAAAACAACGCTCGTGAATCTGCTGATGCGCTTTTACGAAGTCAACGGCGGCGCAATCACGTTTGACGGCGTCAACATCCGGGACATCGCGCGCGGAAACCTGCGAACCATGTTCGGGATGGTTCTTCAGGATACCTGGCTCTTCAACGGTACCATTGAGGAAAACATCGCCTACGGCCGTGAAAACGCAACCCATGAACAGGTTATCGCGGCGGCAAAGGCCGCTCACGCGGACCACTTTATCCGTTCTCTTCCGGAGGGCTACCGGACGGTTCTGAACGAGGAAGCTTCCAATATCTCCCAAGGGCAGAAACAGCTTCTCACCATCGCGCGGGCGATTCTCGCGGACCCGTCCGTACTGATTCTGGACGAAGCGACCAGCAGTGTCGACACCCGCACGGAACTTTTGATTCAGAAAGCCATGGGGGTTTTGATGCACGGCAGGACCAACTTCGTCATCGCGCACCGGCTTTCCACCATCCGCGACGCCCACCTGATTCTCGTCATGAATCACGGAACCATCATTGAAACCGGCAACCATGACGAGCTCATGAAGAAAAACGGATTTTACGCCGACCTTTACAACAGCCAGTTCGTCGGGGCAAATCTGGAATAAGAACAGACGGCAGGGCTGCCGCGAAATAGCCTCGCCAAAAAATGTGTACAAAAAATGCGTCTTAATCGGGCTTTAACAGCCGTTTTAAGGCGCATTTTCTTGCTTCTCAGGTGGTTTTGTCCCCTGTAAAAATCAGCGATCTTGTACGGGCGGAACAACCGGCATGACGGAGCATGCTGTGAATTGTTTTGTACTGCCAGCTCTATTGCAGTTCCACAGGGCGGGAAAAACGGTAATGCTGGTTCCCCATGATCTCGGAATTCGGCCGGAACCGGGAACAAAATGAAAAAGCCGCCCTCCACAGCGGAAGTTTTACAGCAAAAAAAGCCCAGCTTTCGCTGGACTTTTCGACAGCCTAAAGCGGTGCGGAATTATATCTTGCACTGCTTTTTCGCCGGTTTAGGGAATATCACCACGCGGCGACTTGACCGTCCGCACGTGATTCGCTTCCGCCCGTCAAGACTCCGTCCTGATCTCTCCAGATAATCTGCCCCCTGCCGAATTCGGTCGGTTCCGCCGCAATGCTGACCTCATGTCCGCGCTCCGAAAGTTCCTGGACCAGATGATCGGGAAAGCCGCGCTCCACCTCAACTTTTTTTCCGCCGAGCCACCGCCAGCGCGGAGCGTCCAGGCTCTGCTGTGCGTTCAGCCCGAAATCCACCGTGTTCGTCACAACCTGCAAATGCCCCTGCGGCTGCATAAACCCGCCCATCACCCCGAACGGCCCGACCGGAACTCCGTTTTTTGTAAGAAACGCGGGAATAATCGTATGGTAGGAGCGCTTCTCCGGGCCAATGAAGTTTCCCGATTCCGGATTCATGGAGAAATTCATGCCGCGGTTTTGAAGCGAGATCCCCGTTCCCGGCACCACCAGGCCGGAGCCGAAGGCGCAGTAACTGCTTTGAATGTAGGAAACCATATTCCCTTCGCCGTCCGCCGTGCAAAGGTACACCGTGCCTCCCTTTTCAGGCTGTCCCGCCTTGGGAAGAATCGCCCGGTCGCCGATCAGCCCGCGCCGCTCTTCCGCATACAATTCACTCAGTAAAACCTCGGGGGATACTTTCATTGTCGCCGGGTCGCTCACAAATTCTCTGCCGTCTTCATAGGCCAGCTTCAACGATTCGATCATGCGATGAATGCAAAGCGCGCTGTCCCTGCTCTCCATCGGAAATCCTTTCAAAAGATTGAGCGCCATCAGCGCGACAATCCCGTGCCCGTTCGGTGGAATCTCCGAGACCTCATACCCGCGGTAACGAACGCTGATGGGGTCCACCCAGTCCGACGAATGCTGCTCCAGATCGCTTTTTCGCAGCAGTCCGCCTGTTTTCTGTGAAAAACGGTCGATTTTCTCCGCCAGCCGTCCGTGGTAAAAGCTGCCGCATCCGGTTTCGGCCAGTTCCCGCAAAGTCGCCGCCAGTTCGGGCAAACGGAACCGTTCCCCCGCCCGCGGCGCCCTTCCTTCCGGGAAAAAAGCCAGATGAAGCGGGGCATATTCCGTCCTTTTTAATGCTTCGAGGGATCCCCGCTCGAACCGCTTCCAGTTGAACGCGGTCACAGGCGCGACCGGAAAACCTTCTTCGGCATAACAGGCTGCGGGTTCCAGCGTCTGCGCCAGAGGAAGCTTCCCAAAGGTGCCGGAAAGCTTTGCCCAGGCGGCCGGAACGCCCGGAACGGTCACAGGCAGCCACCCAAAGCGCGGAACCTCTTCACAGCCTCTCTCCCGGACGGCCTCGGCATTCAGCAAAGCCGGCGACCGGCCGCTGGAGTTCAGGCCGTGCAGCCGGCCTTTCGTCCAGACCAGCGCAAACGCGTCGCCGCCGATCCCGTTGGACATCGGTTCCGTAACGGTAAGAACCGCGGCGGCTGCGACTGCCACGTCAACGGCGTTCCCTCCTTTTTTAAGGATATCCAGCCCGGCCTGCGCGGCTAGAGGCTGAGAAGTAGCGACCATCCCTTTCGTCCCGAAGACCACTTTGCGGGTCGAAGAATACCGGTATAATTCGTTTCGATCCAACCTTATTTCCCCCCGATTTTTAAGTTATTCCTGCGAAAGTCCCGTGCGGTACAGCGGAATCACATTGATCACCGGCACCTCGTAGGGATGCGCCGCTTTCACGGCGCGGATGGTTTCGTCCACTTTTTCCTGTTTGCAGATGACTTCCACCTTGTACTCTCTGCCGGTGCAAAGCCGGCCAACTTCTCCGCTGTAAGGGCGGCTTCCTTCCAGAGGTCGCCAGCAGCCGGTTACTTCGCCGTAGGAAAGGCAGCTGTCATAATTTCCGATATGACCCGCGTCTGCTCTTTGCAGCGCCTGCCGGATTTCTTCCAGATGAGTGACCGGAACAAAAATTTCCATTTTGCAGAATTCAAATTCCAACGCCGTCCCTTCTTTCTTTGTTTTATTATAATCTTCAAACTTCAACCTGTAAATCAATATAATAACGATATTTATTATTATTTTATAAAAATCATTCGTTTTTTCCTTAAAATTTCAGTGTTTCACCGGTGGATTTTACCATAAATTCAGGGTATGATGATAATAGAGAAAAGATCAAAAGAAATGAGGTGCTCCATATGACCGATACCTTTTTAAAAGTGCTGGAAAACCGTCGATCCGTTTATTCCATCGGCAAAGAACCCAGTGTTTCAGAGGAAGAGATTCTCTCCATCGTGCGCCGCGCAGTTATCGCGTCGCCAAGCGCATTCAACTCGCAAAGTTCCCGGGCAATCGTTCTGTTTGGAAAGGAACACGACAAGCTGTGGGATGACACCAAAGCCATTCTAAAAGGGATCGTCCCCGCAGAAAACTTCGCCAAAACGGAAGAAAAGATCGACTCATTCCGCGGCGGAACCGGAACCGTCCTCTATTTTGAAGATCAGAACGTTGTCACCGGTCTGCAGGAACGCTTTCCTTTATATAAGGATAATTTTCCGGTCTGGTCCCTTCAGTCCTCCGGAATGCTTCAGCTGGCCGTCTGGAGCGCGTTGGAAGAAGCCGGGCTCGGCGCGAGCCTGCAGCACTACAACCCGCTGATTGATGAAAAAGTGAGGCAGCACTGGGGCGCTCCGAAGAACTGGAAGCTGCTGGGTCAAATGCCGTTCGGCAGTGTGACGGGAAACCCTGGTCCAAAGGAAAATCTGCCCGTAGACGAACGAGTCAAAGTATTTCGGTAGAAACGGAGGCCCGCAGATGAAACTGGTCTTGGTTCGGCACGGAGAAAGCGAATGGAACAAAAAGAATCTGTTCACCGGCTGGACGGATGTTGACCTGACCGACACCGGCAGGCAGGAAGCCGCGAATGCGGGCGAACTGCTCCGCCGGGAGGGTTTTGACTTCGACCTCTGCTATACTTCGTATTTAAAAAGAGCCATCCACACCCTGAACCTCGCTTTAGAGCAGCTGGACCGGGAATGGCTGACGGTCATGAAAAGCTGGAAGCTGAACGAGCGGCATTACGGTGCGCTTCAGGGGCTGAACAAAGCGGAAACCTCGCAGAAATACGGCGAAGAGCAGGTACGGGTGTGGCGGCGCTCCTTCGACGTCCGGCCGCCCCTCCTCAACGAGGACGACGACCGGAATCCCCGCCGTCTGGAGCAATACCGTGCCGCCCCGCCGCAGGAGCTGCCGCTCGGGGAAAGCCTGGAAGACACCATTGCGCGCGTCGTTCCGTATTTTGAAAAAACGATTCGCAAAGAAATGCAGAACGGAAAGCGCGTCCTGATTGCTGCCCACGGGAACTCCCTTCGCGCTCTGGTCTATCATTTCGAAAAGCTGTCAAAAGAGGAAATTACCAAAGTGAACATCCCAACCGGCGTTCCCTTGGTCTATACCTTTGACGAACACTGGAATGTAACGGAGAAGAAATACCTTGGCGACCCGAATTTGATCCGGGCAAAAATCGAGAGCGTTGCAAACCAGGGAAAGAAACAGTAAACTCTGATAGAAACCTCCCCGCGGCACATACTAAGCGGGGAGGTGATTCTTATCTCAAAAGCGAGCGTTTATTTCAGCCTGAAGCATCCGGAAGATCAGAGAGACTGTGAAGAAATCAAGCGCAGTCTCGATTCGATTCCCGGAGTGATCTCCGTGAGCATCAGCAGAGACCGCGACAGGGTCGCCGTCGATTACGATACGACCGGCACCGGACCGGACCGCCTTCGCAGCAAGCTGGGCGAATGCGGATGTTCCATTGAAGCGGAGCACTGGCAGGAACACAAAATGTAAAAAAGCCGCGCGGATAAATTGCAGCCGCGCGGCTTTTCTTGATTTTTACAGCTCTATTTTTTTCCTGCGGTTCTGCGGCCCCGGTAGGGCGCTCCCCCTTTGCCTTGCCCTCGCCAGCTCTTTTTTGGGGTTCCCTGCCGGCGCTCCTGCTGCCCGGTCTTTCCGGAAACGGTAAAATGAACCGTGCGCTGGCGGAACTTCCACGCGGACATTTTTCGGGCAACCAAAGCGGCGTCTTTCTCGGAAAGCTCAATCGTGGCATATTCCCGGTAAATATTGATTTTTCCGATCGCGCCGACCGGGAGCCCCGTGGCGGCGGCGATTTCCGCAATCAGAATTTCGGGCCTGATTTTGTCGTTGGTTCCGATGTCCGCATGAACCCGCATCGTCCCGGTTTTCTCCGGTTCCGGCTGCATCCGGCGGATATTGCGGACGGAATCAAGCCTGCGGTTTTTTCCGGCGGTCAGCGTGCACAGCGCGGCAGCCACCCGCAGCGGAGAATATCCCTGCTCTTCCAGCGATTTCAAGTAGGGAATCCACGTTTCGCCGCTGTTTTCATCCGCAAGCTCCTTTAAATTCCCCAGGAATTTCTTCAGACGCCGCTCATGGATTTCTTCAAGATCCGGAACCGCGGCCTCGCTGATTTTTGCATTCATAAACCGTTCCAGCGACCGCATCCGCTCCATCTGGCTCCTGTTCGCCGCGAGCGTGTGGGATGAACCCGTCCGGCCCGCACGCCCGGTCCGACCGATCCGGTGGATATAATACTCGTTTTCCTGCGGAATATCAAAATTGAAAACCGCGTCGATATCCTCAACGTCGATGCCGCGCGCCGCAACGTCGGTCGCAATCAGCAGGCTGCTGCGGCCGTGTTTAAAATCGTTCATAACCTGCGTGCGCTGGCTTTGCTTCATGTCGCCGTGCAGGGCTGCCGCCTGAAATCCGCTGTCGTTCAGGTCGGTGCAAAGCTCCTCTACCATTTTTTTCGTGTTGCAGAAAATCAGCGCGCGCTTCGGGCGGTGATATTCCAGAAGAAGCTTGAGCGCATTCACTTTGTCTTTCTGCGGCACACGGTAATAAAACTGCGAAATGCCGTCAACGGTCTTCTGGCCTCCGTCCACCGCTACCATGGCGGGGTCGGTCTGGAAATCCTTTGTGATCGCCATAATCGCCGGCGGAATCGTCGCGCTGAACAGCACGGTCTGCCTTTTTTCCGGCGCCTGCTTCAGGATGGTCTGAATATCCTCCAAAAAGCCCATGTTCAGCATTTCGTCCGCTTCGTCGAGGACTACCGTCCGCAAATTATCGAGCGTCAGCGTTCTGCGGCGCAAATGATCCATGACGCGCCCCGGCGTGCCGATGACGATCTGCGCGGTTTTGAGCTGATGGATCTGCCCCGGCATCGACTGCCCGCCGCATACCGTGGAGATTCCGATCCGGCTGAGATATTTTGAATATTTGTGTATTTCGTCGCTGATCTGCATGGCAAGTTCCCGCGTCGGGCTCAGAATCAGCGCCTGCCCTCTGGAACCGTCACCGAGCGCCGTCATCTGGACGACCGGAATGCCGAACGCGGCGGTTTTTCCCGTTCCCGTGCTGGAACGCCCGATGAGATCCCTGCCCTCCAGAATCAGGGGAATCGATCCCGACTGAATGTCTGTGGCGGAGGTATATCCCATTTCTTCCACCGCGCGTAAAATTTCCGGTAATAAGTTCAATTCTTTAAACTGCATGTTGCTTCCTTAATCTCATATTATTTTTTATTTCCCTTTATTATAGCATAGATCGGAAAAGAATCCTATATGCACAGAGTCGGTCCGTTTTCGGTTTTCTTCACAGATTTTGTCACAAAAGCCCTCGTACCCCTGAAAATCCCGACTTGAAAACCGTGCTGGAAAACGGTAAAATAATTTTACACAAGCTGGAAGGAAGCAGAAAGCAATGAACCGAAAACGACTGAAAAAAGTCATTGATCAGATGCAAAAAGAAGGATTGAGCCAGATTCTGGTAACGGCCACCCCGTCCGTTTATTACCTGACCGGAATCTGGGTGGAACCGTTCGAGCGCATGTTTGCGCTGTACCTGCGAGACGACGGCACCGCAAAGCTGTTCGGAAACGAATTGTTCTGCCTGCGGCCCCAGGAAGGGCTGGAGCTGATTCTGCACAAGGACGGCGAAAATCCGGTGGCCGGCCTGTCCGCCGCATTGCGGCCCGGTAAAATCGGAATCGACAAAACATGGAAAGCCGGATTTCTGATCGGCCTTCTGCAAAGCAGAAGCGATCTGACGCCCGTCGAAGGCTCCGCGCCGATCGACCTTGCCCGCATGCGAAAGGACGAGGAAGAAATCGAGGCGATGCGTCACGCATCCCGGGTCAACGACCGTGTCATGGCTGCGGCGGTCGGCATGGTGCGCGAAGGCGCCCGGGAAAACGAAATTGCGCTCGCCGTTCAGAATCTGTACGCCCAAAACGGCGGCGACCACTCCCCCGAAATTGAAATTGCCTCGTTCGGCGCAAACGCGGCCGATCCGCATCACGAACCGTCCGACACCGTCTTAAAAGACGGCGACTGCGTTGTTCTCGACCTGTTCAACCCGATTCACCGCTACTGGTGCGACATGACGCGAACCGTCTTTTTCCGCAGCGCGGGAGCGCGGCAGCGGGAAGTTTACGACGCGGTGAAACGCGCGAATCTGGCGGCGGAAGCTTTCATCCGCCCCGGCGTGCCGATGAGCGAAATCGACCGCGCGGCGCGGAGTGTGCTGGAACAGGCGGGATACGGGAAATACTTCACGCACCGGCTTGGCCACGGCTGCGGGCTCGACTGCCACGAGTCACCGGACAACGGCCCCTCCTGCGGGGTGATCGCCCAGCCGGGCATGGTGTTTTCCGTCGAACCGGGCGCTTATCTTCCGGGCGAATTCGGCGTGCGAATCGAAGACCTTGTGCTTGTGACGGACTTCGGCTGCGAGGTATTGAACCGTTACACGAAGGATTTGACCGTGATTTCATAAACAATCAGTAATAACCAAGTATTAATATACAGGAAGTTTGAGCAAAAAGCAAACTTCCTGTCTTTTTATGCTAGAAATCGCGCGTGAAAATATCGCTGTGTTCCAAAAGGCTCTCCACCGTGTCGAATCCAAGCCGGTGCAGCAGTTCAATGACAAAAGGATTGTCGATCGGCGTCGGGTACGTCGCCTCGTCCCCGTAGCGATAAACGTTTCTGCGCCCCTCCTCCGCCGGAATCAGTGCCTTCGGCCCGCCGACGCATCCGCCGACACACCCCATGCCCTCGATGAAATTCGCCGTGACTTTTCCTTCCAGAACGTCGCCGAGCATTTTTTTGCAGCCCGGCACTCCGTCCGCCTGCGCGGCGCGCACCGTGATTTTCCGGTCGGGGTTCAGCCGCTTCACGGTTTTCTGAACCGCCTCGCTCACGCCGCCCGTGCTCGCGTAAATCCTGCCCGCGCGAGAGGAATGGTCGCGCTCGTCCTCCGGCATTTCCGCGGGGTCGATTCCGGCAAAATCGAAGATGTCCCGCATCTCCTGAAAAGTGAGAACATGGTCGGTCGAATCCGCCACATCCTTTTCGCGCGCCTCGGCCTTTTTGGCAAGGCACGGGCCGATAAAGACGGTCAGCGCCTTCGGATACAGCGTTTTGATCGACCGGCCGCAGGCGACCATGGGGGAAACGGACCCGGGAACATGCGGAATCAGCTCGTGGTAGACCCGGCGGATCATTGCAATCCACATGGGGCAGCAGCAGCTGGTCAGCTGATAATCCTCTTCGTTCAGAATATTGCGGTCGAATTCCAGCGCCTCCTTGAGCGTCAGGATATCCGCGAACAGCGCGACCTCCACCATCCCGGCAAAACCGATGCGCTTAAAGGCCGTGCGAAGCCTGCCCGGCGTGACCCTGCCGCTGAATTGGTTGATAAACGCCGGGGCAATCATCGCGTAGACCGGCGCGCCGGAGTGATGAATTGCTTCCAGAGCGGGCAGAATATCGCGGCTTTCCGTCAGCTTATGCGCCTTGCAGGCTTCCACGCAATCCTCACACCCGACGCAAAGCTCTTTGTTTACCGTCAGGTTTCCCTTCTCGTCCCGGTACAGCGCGTCGAACAGGCATTTCCCCGCACAGGCCGCGCGGTCGTTTTCCGAGCAGGCGCAGTCCCCAATGCGGATGACCGGCGGATGACGCTCCGGATTCAGCAGACAGTCCAGCTGGTGCGGATCGTATTTTTCCCGCCGAACCTGCTCCAGCTCCTCCGGCAGCCTGTTCTGTACGGAAGCCCTGACCAGCCTTTCGTATAACTCGTTAAATGTCATCGGAATCTCCCTCTTTCTTTGCTTCCCTGATATAATTCCCTTTTTGTTCGCTTTTTAGCAGATATGCTGAAAATTCCTGCTTTGGCTCAGACGGATCAGGCCGGAAAAAGATTGTTACAATTTTGTTGATTGAAAAAAATAAAAAATTAGAATACAATGAGAATTGTTATATTTTGGGAGAAATGCCGACCCGGTCGGAAGGGGGAATTCTATGGACATGATCAGTATCCGCGACATTCGGAAAGTGTATCATATCGGCACGGAAAAAGTCGTCGCGCTGGGCCGAATCAGTTTAAGCGTCGCACAAGGGGAAATCTGCTGTATTCTGGGGACCTCCGGTTCCGGAAAATCCACGCTGCTGAACGTCATGGCCGGTCTGGAACGGCCGTCGCGCGGCAGCGTGATTATCGGCGGCACGGACGTTACAAAGTACTCTGAAAAACAGTGGGCTCTATTCCGCCAGAAAAACGTCGGCTTTATTTTTCAGTCCTACAATCTGCTGCCGACCATGACCGCCGTTGAAAACGTCGCGCTGCCCCTCGCATTCCGAGGGGTCGCAAAAGAGCTCAGAACCGGAAAGGCGGTCAAAATGCTTCGCGCGGTGCGGCTCGGGGACCGGCTGCTTCACCGGCCGACCCAGATGAGCGGCGGCCAGCAGCAGCGCGTGGGCATCGCGCGCGCCTTCGTGGCAAGGCCGAAGCTGATTTTCGCCGACGAACCGACCGGGAATCTGGACAGCAAAACCGGGCAGGAGGTCATGGAGCTGATGGTCGCGATGGCGCGGAAATACGGCGAGACCCTGATTATCGTGACGCACGACCCGGAAATTGCAAAATACGCCGAGCGCATCATCACCATCCACGACGGAAGCAAGGTCTCGGACGAAAGCAGTCCCGCAGCAGCGGGGAAAAAGGAGGAGCCTGAATCATGAGAAAGAAAAAAGGAAAGGCGGCGGCGCTGCTGCTTGCCGCGGCGCTGTCGCTTTCGGCTGTGTTCGGCGCAGCGGTGCCGGCAGCCGCAAGCACAACCGCAGATAAGGTACCCGACCCACGTGCCACCGCGACGGTAACGCCGGCGGAACCGGGAGTCGGGAGCCCGTTTGGGGTTGATCTTTCATTTACGCAGAACGTTGAAAATTTTGACTGTAAAGACGTAGATCATATTAAAGTAGATGTTACTGAAGCGAGTGGGTCCATCTCCGTGAGCCACAAAGGATATTACGCGGAAAACATTTCAGAAGATTCCGGAGACAATAATATTTCAACACTTTCCTACGATTTACATATACCTCAAAAATATTTAAAACGATCCGGCAGTAACTACGGTGTTTTAAAATTTGAAATTACCTATTACAGCAGTACAGATGATAAAGATGTTGCCGAATCGAAAAGTGATAGCCATGATCTAAAATTCACTGTCGAATACCTGGTATTCAGCAAGCTGGATTCCAGCTCGGACACGGAAAACGACGGGCGCCTGACGGTCAGCTCCTACAAGCTGGACCATACGCCGGTGAAGGAGGGCGAAACATTCAGCCTGACCCTGACCGTGAAAAACTCGAGCAGCCTGGCCTGCACCCACGCGGTTTCCGTTCTGGACCTCTCCGGCGCGGAGGGCGTCAGCATCAGCGGCGAAACCGACACCAAAACGCTCGGGAGCCTGAACGCCGGGGCGACGGCGACCGTCACCTATCCGCTCAAGTGCCTTTCCAAAATGACGACCGGAAGCTACCCCGTGGCCGTCTCGCTTTCCGCCGACGACGTAACCGCGGCCTCCTCCAAAATCTATCTCCCGATCACGGGCACCAAGGCCGGGAAGGACGACACCGGCGAGGTCGGCGACAGCAAGCCGCAGCTGATCATCGAAAGCTACGACTTCGGCGGAAAGGCCGTCACCGGCGGGCAGGAATTCAACCTGGTCATGAACGTGCGCAATACCGGCTCCGTCCCCATCGACAACTGTAAAATGACCGTCGGCTCCGATACGGGGGATTCGGATTCCGACAAGTCGACGGCCGTCGGAAGCGTTTTTACGCCGTCCCAGTCCTCGAACACGTTCTTTATCCCCTCCCTCGGCTCGAACGCCACCGTGAAGAAAGAAATCGCGCTGCTGCCGAAAGCCGACGCGGCCCCAAACTCCTACGGGGTGATCGTCAATTTCAGCTACGACGCGGTCGTGGACGGAAAACGGCAAACCCTGACCTCTGAGGAAACCATCACGATTCCTCTCGCGCAGCCCATTCGCTTTGAGGTCGGCGATCCCGTCCTGAGCAATCCGTTTTATATGGGGGAACCCGGGCAGATCAGCATTGACTACGTCAACAAAGGGAAAAGCAAGGTCTACAACGTATCCGTGGAATTGAAAGGCAATTTCGACACCGAAGAAAGCAGCCAGTACATCGGCAATCTGGATTCCGGCGCGAGCGATTCCTTTCAGGCGAACCTGACGCCGCAGAAGGAAGGCTCTTTATCCGGAACGGCCACTTTCAGTTATGAGGACGCCTCCGGTAAAGTTCTGACCGTCGCCAAGGATTTTTCCTGCGACGTTCAGGCCGCGGAGGCGCCGACGATGGGCGGGCCGGACGGCCTCAACCCGGACGGCACGCCGGGGGCGAAGCCGGAAAAATCCGGGCCGGGCTGGAAGCTGTGGGCCGGCATTGCGGCCGGCGCGGCGGTCGTCGCCGCGGGCACCGTGTTTTTCCTAAAAAAGCGGAAAGCCAAAAAGATGCGCCTGCTGGAAGAAGCCGAAGATTACGACGACACGCCCGGCGGGGGAATATGACATGAAGTTCCGCGACATGATTGCGATGTCCCTCTCCAACCTGTTTCACCGCCGCGTCCGCACGGTGCTGACCGTCATGGGCGTCGTCATCGGCACCTGCGCCATCATCGTCATGCTTTCGCTCGGGTTCGGGATGCGGCAGAGCATGGAGGACATGATGAAAAGCATGGGCGACCTGACCGTCGTCACCGTTTACGGCGGCGGAGGTTCCAGGGGGTCCGGCAGTCTGGACGACAAAGCGCTGCAAAACATGCAGAAGCTTCCGAATGTGACCGCCGTCACGCCGGTCTATTATCTGGACCCGTCCTGCGTAACCGTCAGCTGCCGGAAGTATCAGTTCAGCGCCATGGTCTACGGCGTCGCGATGGACACGCTGAAAACGTTCGGTTTTCAGGCGGAAAGCGGAAATCTGCCCGGCTCCGACTTTAAAAAGACGGACATTCTGTTCGGCAGCGAATCCGGATACGATTTTATGGACCCCAAACGGCAAAATGACGGCATGATGGATCGCACGCCGGATAAAAACGGAAACATGCCGAAACCGTTCGTGGATTTGGAAAAGGATAAATTCACGCTCAGCGTCAATCTTCCGGAGGATTCCACGGCGAGAAAAAAAGACGTCAAACTCAATGTGCTCGGCGTTCTGGCACAGGATTACAGCAAAAACCCGAACCCGAGCGACTGCATTTTTATGGATATTGACTATGCCAAGGAGCTCAAGGCAAAATACAACAAACTGAACAACGTGAAAAGCAGCGAGTCCCAGGATTCCTACAGCCAGATCGTCATCAAAATGGACTCCATTGAAGCCGTGCCGGACGCCGTGCAGCAGATTACGGACCTGGGGTACCAGTCCTACAGCATGGAAAGTCAGCGCGACGCAATGGAAAACCAGCTGCGCACCATTCAGATGATTCTGGGCGGGCTGGGAGCCATTTCCCTCTTGGTCGCGGCGCTCGGCATCACCAATACCATGGTCATGTCGATTTACGAACGCACGCGCGAAATCGGGATTATGAAAGTTCTGGGCTGCATTGTATGGAATATCCGCGCCATGTTTCTGGTGGAAGCGGGAACCATCGGCTTTCTCGGCGGGGCGGCGGGAATCGGAATCAGCTATGGAATTTCGGCGCTTTTAAACTCTTTGGCGGCAAAAGCGGCGACGTCCGGGCAGGGGGGCGGTATTTTCGGCATGGGCGGCAATATTTCGATCATACCGCTCTGGCTGGTGTTCGCTTCTCTTGTTTTTTCCACTTTGGTCGGCCTCATTTCGGGCATTCTGCCCGCGAACCGCGCGATGAAAATCAGCGCGCTGACCGCGATCAAGCAGGAATAATCGCAAATAGCAGAAAAATCAGGAGCCCGCGCAAACTGCGCGGGCTCCTGATTTTTCACGCGTGAGGCAAGTTCAGGTGACGGACGCCCGATAGATCACGCGGACGGATTCGGAGAGCGTTTGATCAAACTCCTGATCCGACTGCCCCGCCGAAAGCCCCTGCGCGAGCGCGCGCGAAAAGCTTGCGATCAGGCCGTGGTTGCGCGCCAGTTTTTCATCCGCTTCTTCCTGCGAATAACCGCCGGACAGCGCGACCACTCGAACCACATGCGGATCTTCCATCAAATCAAGGTAAAAGTCGTCCTTCGTCGGGATGGACAGCTTCAGCATCACGCGGGTATTTGGCGAAAGCCGGAAAAGCTGTTTCCTAATTTCATCCTTCAAAAGCTTCTCCGCTTCTTCTTTTTCCCCGCTGTGAATATCGACCTCCGGTTCGATAATCGGAACCAGGCCCGCCGCCGCAATTTGTCGCGCAAGGGTAAACTGCTGCTCCACCACGGCGCGGATTCCCTCTTTGTCCGCAAGCCAGATCACCGAGCGCATTTTTGTGCCGAATATGTTCTTTTGAACGGCTTTTTGCAGCAGCTGATTCAGGCCGGGCATCGGCTTCATCAATTGCACGCCGTTTTCCTTCTGCGCAAGTCCCTTGTCCACCTTCAAAAACGGTACGATCCCCTTGCTGTTCCAGAGGTAGTCAGCGGTAAAGGAACCGTCGATTTTACGTTCCATCGTATTTTCAAACAGAATGGCTCCCAGAATATAGTCCGAACAAAACGCGGGGCTTTTAACGATTCGGGTCCTCATTTCATGCACCAGACGGAACATTTCTTCCTCGTTCGAATACGCGTCCGCCCCGATACCGTATGCCAGAAGTGCCTTCGGCGTACTTCCGCCGCTCTGGTCCAGCGCGGCGATAAAGCCCTTACCGTGTTCCATGCGTTCCATTTGTTCCTGATTCATAAAAATGCCTCCATTCCTTTGGTTCGGTCAGGGGCCCAATAATAGGCCCGCCGGTAAAAACGGCAGTCGGATGACTGAAACATTTTCCAGCATTATTATATTCTTTTCCCATTCCAATTTCAAGAACTTTTCCTGTTTTTATTGCAAATCCCACCCGCGTTTTACGCGCCTTTTTCCTTTTTGGAGCTTTTGCGGCTTTGGGGAGCCGCTTTTTCCTTGTTCTGATCCAGGCTGGCTTTCAGCGCCTCCATCAGGTCGATGACATTGCCGCCTTCCTTTTCCTCTTTGGCGGCGACGATCTCCTGCCCGCCGATCTTCTTTTCGATCAGCTCCTTCAGCCTGACCTGGTATTCGTCCTGATACTCCGACGGCTGAAAGGGCGTGTCCATGGTATTGATCAAAGCCTGCGCCATTTTCAGCTCCTGCTCCGCCACCTGCGGGCGGTTGTAGCTTTTCGGCAGCGCTTTGACCTCGTCCTCATAAAACATGGTTGAAATCAGCATCCCGTCCTCCCGCGGGATAATCGCCATCAGCGTGTCCCGCGTACCAAAAACAGCTTTCCCGATCGCGATTTTCTGCTCATCCATCAGCGCCCGGCGAAGCAGCTCGAACGCCTTTTCCCCGCCCGGCTGCGGGATAATCTGATAGGTTTTATCGTAATAAACGGGAGAAATCTGGTTCAGCTGCGCAAAGTGAAGAATCTGAATGGACTTTTCCTTTTCCGTCTTGATTTTTTCAATCTCCTCGTCCGTCACGACCACATAGTGGTCCTTGTCGTACTCGTAGCCCTTGACAATGTCCCCCGGCCCGATCTCCTTTCCGCAGTGCGCACAGGTTTTTTTGTAACGAATGCGGGAATTGTCCTCCTTATGCAGCTGGTTAAAATGAATATCGTTGTCCTGCGTCGCCGTATACATGGCAATCGGAATGGCAACAAGTCCGAAGGAAATCACGGATTTATGAGCAACCGCCATAAAAATATCGCCTCTGTTCGAGTTTTTCTTTAGTATGGCTCAAACAGAGGCGGATTATTTCATTTTTTGCTAACCGTCGGGGACCCCCGGTCACTGTGCCATTGCGGAGCACTCATTCGCGCAGCTTTTGCACTCGTCGGCGCATTTGACGCAGTGATCGTCCTTAAACATGGCGCAATCCGTCGAGCATTTGTTGCAGACCGTCGCGCAAAGATTGCAGAAATCCTTCGCGTACTGCGCGTCGAAAGACATGAAGCAGGCGGCGTCCTTGCAGTACCTGGCACATTCGATCAGCGTCGCGATGCAGCTTTTCCTCGCCTGAACATCCGGTTCGTTCAGGCACAGCTTGAAACACTCTTCGCAGGCCTGCGCGCACCGGTTGCACTGGTCGATGCATTTCTGATACTTGTCGGTCGCAGTTGATACGATTCCCATAAAAACACCTCTTTTCCGTTAAAATATATTTGATCAACGCCCCTGCGGAAACCCCTATTCTTTTTCCATCAGCTGGAGCATTTCATCCATGTTGGCGGGCTGAGCGGAGAAATCCCCGCGCAGCATTTTAAGCGCGAATTTTTCATTGCTGATTTCTTCCGGGGTTCTGACTCCAAACCGCCTGATGACGGGCAGCGGAGGGCACCATCCCAAAAGCGCGTGCATGAGAAGGAAAAAGCCCGCGCACCCTGTCAATGAGAAACAAGCGCAGTTCTTCTTCTGATAACCGCCGATCGACGCCATCAGTACAATGGAAGCCGCATGCGCCTCCAGAACCCGCTCGGTATTCCACTCCTCCTCCAGTTTGTGGATTCTGGCGGTAAAGGCGGGCTCGCCGCACCCCTGAATCGCGTTCAGACCGTCGACGGTCTGCGACCGGATCTCCTGATTGACTTGACTTGCGGTATGGTCAGCCACTCTTTTCGCGGTCGGCGGAAAAATACATTTTTTCATATTCCTAATTCCTTTCTAAACTATTTTAGGGGAATCGTCGCTCTCATTCTCTCTGAAAACAGATAAATTCCCCTGGCTGTCCAGCTCTGCCAGCAGTACATCCTTTTCCTCCTGGAAACCCGCGGAGGCAAGCTGGTCCGTGAGCCAGCCGCGGTCCAGCTTTGCATAGACAAGATTTTCCTGAATCACCTTTCCATCGACGATCAGGGGCAGCGAAAGTCCTTCATAGGGAGTTGAAATCCGGATGTCCTTCGGCTTGACGGGCCTTTCCTGCGATTTTGGAATGACAGACAGATTTCCGTTCGGCTCAATGATGGCAAACTCCACATCGGACAGTTTGGAGTATCCCTTCAGCCTCAGCAGTGACAGCAGAAACGAAACATTCATCTGGTTCTTCTTCAGCTCGCTTTTGATCAGGGAGCCATTTGCAACTACAATGCTCGGTTTGGAATCCACATTGTAGAATTTATCTTTGAGGGATAATTTTCCGATGAGCAGTGTCGCGACGGCCAGCGTCACGACCCCGATTGCCGCATTTGAGGCGATTTTATAAACCAGAGGCTCCGCCGCCACCGTCGACAGCAAAAGAATGCCCGAAAGCTCGTACCCGGTCATCTGCGCGATGGACTTTTTCCCGATGATCCGAATGCCGAGCCACGTTACCAATAGCTGAAGGACGCAGCGAATCACATAAACCAAAGTACTCATGGGCGCGCTCCTTACGGCTGCGGGGCAGGTTTCGTACAGTTGTCGAGCAGCGACTTAATGTTTCTTGAATAGAGGTCGGTCTCATAGACTTTTCTGTTGAGAACGGCGGTCTTCAAATTTTCGACGTCACGATTCAGGGTTGAAAAGCTTTGATCCGCATTGTTAAACTGAACATAGTACTCCACCCCGTTCCAAAAACTCTCAAAACGGTTCAATTCGTCGGCGGCGGACCGCCAGTCCTCCTCCCGCGCGGATGTGGAAATGGTGTCTAAAACTTCGGCGTACCGGCTGCCTGTGAATCGCAGATTTAAAACCGTGAAATAAAGGAGGAAGATGGTAAGGACTCCCCAAAAAAGGATCTGCGTAATGGCTTTGTTGCTCATAAAACTCCCCCTACTCAATTCCATGCTGCCCCGGCTGTTCTTTCCCTTTCATTCCTTTTGAAACATACAGGCTCCCGGAAGAATCCAGCGCGGCGAAAAACACTTCTTTTAAATTGCTGAATCCCTGTTTTTTCAGTTCCTCGTACAGCCATTCCTTCGTAAGATTGGTTGCTTCCAGATTTTCATTCAGCAAGATTCCGTCGATTACGATGTCTCTGGTCAGCCCCTTTTCGGGCGGATGCAGCTGCAGTTCCGACGGGGTCACCGGCTTTTTCCCGCTCTTTAACTGGACCGACAGCTTCCCGTCGTTTTCCAGCACGGCGTTATTTACGTCCGCAATATTGAACGCATTCTTTTCCCTGAGCAAAGAGGTAAGATCATTCAGCGTAATTCTTGCCTTTTTCAGATTCGCCTCAACAATTCGGCCGTTCTCAATCAGCATCAGCGGTTCGGAATTAACCGCTTTTCTGAATTTCATGCTTTTTAAATGCAGATAGCCTGTCAGAATCGTCAGCCCTGCGAGGGTAAACAGCATAACAATTGCCGTGCCCATGGAATCGTTTCCGGTCAGGCCGATTTCAGTTGTTACGGAGCCCAGCGTAATTCCGACGCAGAAATCAAAAAAGGTCATCTGTGAAATAGCTTTTTTCCCCATCAGCCTTGTGACCAGCATCAAAAGCAAAAAAGCCGCGGCTGAGCGAAGAAACGTTTCAAGAATTCCGATCACATTGAACCATCCTTTAAATGATTTGCGGTTCTTTTCTATTTTCCTGCTTTGAATGGAATTTATACATCGTCATGCAGGCTCCAAAGGATTTTCAGACATTGAAAAAGGGGCTGTTGCAAAATGAATTTGCGATAGCAAATTGCACAACGGAATAGCCCTCAAAGCAAGAAAATGCGTCTTGAAACGGCTGATAAAGCCCGATCAAGGCGCATTTTTTGTGCATTATTTTTTATCAAAGCTGTTTTGCAACAGTCCCTTTACTTCTTTAACTTCTTTTATTTCCGTTTCTAAATACTCCTGTAAAAGAGACCGAACCTCTGTCGCGTTCCGGCAGCAGTCCGCTTTTTCGGCGATTTCTCGGCAGCTTCCGGTATCCAGCCTGCTCAGAATATATTTTGTCTGCGCCAGCGAACCGGCGGCCATGCTGAGTTCGGAAAGCCCAAGCCCGACGAGAAGAGGAACGGCAAGCGGATCCCCCGCCATTGCTCCGCACATTCCCATTGGAATTCCCGCAGAGGACGCTGCGTCGGCAGTCAAGCGGATCAGCCGTATAACTGCGGGGTCGAAATAATTGTAGAGATAAGAAACCTTTTCATTGCCGCGGTCGACGGCGAGGGTATACTGAACCAGGTCGTTCGTCCCGACGCTGAAAAAATCAGCCTCTTTGGCAAGCGCTGAGGCCATCAGAGCGGCGGACGGAATTTCCACCATCATTCCGATCCGGATAGATTCATCGAACGGCTCGCCCTTCCCCCGAAGTTGCTCCTTTGCATCTTCCACCATGGTTTTGGCTGCGGCCAGCTCCTGCATGCCGGAAATCATCGGGAACATGATCGCCAGTCTGCCGAAGGCGGAAGCCCGTAAAATCGCCCTGAGCTGAGTCAGAAAGATTTCTTTCCGATCCAGACAATAGCGGATCGCGCGGTATCCCAAAAACGGATTGGTCTCTTTTTCAATCCCCAAATATTTGATCTCCTTATCTCCGCCGACATCCAGAGTTCGGACGATCACTTCCTTGGAGCCGAAGCATTCCGCTACCTTTCTGTATACTTCAAACTGCACGTCTTCACCCGGAAGCGATTTTCTGGAAAGGTACACCTGCTCCGTGCGAAAGAGGCCGACAGCTTCCGCTCCCTTTTTCAGCGAATCCTCCGCGTCGGCAACAGAGCCTATATTAGCGGCGGCGATGATTCTCGCTCCGTCTTTCGTCTGCGCGTTCCGAGACGCGAATCTGCCAAACAGCTCCGCTTTCCGGTGTTCTTCCTCCATTTTCGCAAGATACACTTTCCTGGTCTCCGGCTCAGGGGAAGCAACGCATACGCCCAGATTTCCGTCGAGGATGAGAGTCTCGCCGTCCGCTACTTCCTCCATGATTTCCGGCACGCCCACAACCGCCGGAATGCCCAATGATCTTGCGAACACCGATGTATGAGAGGTTTTCCCTCCTTGCCGCGTGGCAAAAGCGAGGATCATTTCCCGGTTGAGCTGAACCGTATCGGATGGGGACAAGTCGTCCGCAATCAGAATCACGGGGTGATCGATTTTAGAAAGGCCGAAAGACTGCACTCCTGAAAGATACTTCAGAAGCCGTGTGCCGGCGTCCCGGACATCCGTGGCGCGCTCCTGCATATAGCGGTTGTTCATTCCCTCAAAAACGGCGGCATACCGGTCCGTGACCTCGCGAACCGCTTTTTCCGCCGAGTACTGCCTGCCGAGGATCAGCTTTTTCATTTCCGGGCAATACGCGGGGTCCGCCAGAAACGTTTTCTGGCCCTTGATGACCGCGGCGTCTCCGCTGTCAAGCGTTTCGGAAGTGCGCGCGATCAGGCGATCGATTTCCTGTCCGGCCTGTTCGACGGCTTGATCCAGGCGTTTTACTTCCGCCTCCGTTTGCTCCTTTGATACGGTCCTGTTCGTGTCGGGTTCCGGTTCGCGCCGGTAAATAAAAGCGATTCCGCTGCGGATTCCGTCGGAGACACCGATTCCCTGATAAATTTTCTCAGCCATTTCATCACTCTCCGGTTAGCTTTATTCCCCGAAATTCGTGCGGAACAGTTCTTCCACAACCTCCATCGCTTCAAGCTCGTCGTTTCCGTTTATATCAATCCGGACGGTCATACCGTCGTTCAGGCCAAGGCTCATCAGCCCCAAAAGGCTTTTTGCGTCCGCTTCCGTCCCGTCTTCTTTCTTCATTTTAACCGCGCTCTCAAACGGGGTCATCTTTTCCACCATCACCTGCGCGGGTCTGAGGTGAAATCCATATTGACTGTTAATCGTGAATTCTTTGCTCAGCATTGTATCCTCAATCCTTCCATATGGCGCTTTTCGGTTTTCATTGATACGGAAACCGGGAACATTATTCTTTCCCTATGATCTGTCTGTATCTTTCCGCTATTCCCAGTACAAGTTTACCGCTTTTCTCCAGTCCCGTAAACCGTTGAACGGCATTTTCTATTCCGTTTTCCCTGATGCTTTTCTGAATTTCAACCGCCTTGGGGTCATCTGCAAAATCGTAGGCAAAGCCGGACGCGATTGCGTAAAGAATCCCGCCGCATTCGACTCCGTGCTTTTCACACATCAGCAGCGGAGAAACCAGCCTGTCGTTGTTTGAAAGCTTCCGGACCGGGTCCCGGCCAACCCGGGTCAGTTCGTCCTTCAGATACGGGTTTTGGAACCTCGCGATCAGTTTTTCCGAATACTGCTTCAGATCGCTTTCTCCCATACCGTATTCCAGGTGAAGAGCCCGCGCGGCCTCCGAGTGAAATTCCCGCACGGCCGTCAGGATCTCTGGGTCCCGAATCGCCTCATGTACAAACTGATATTGTTTTCGGTAGCCCGCGTAGGAAATCAGAGCATGGGCCCCGTTGAGCAGAAATATCTTGCGCTTTAAATACGGAGCAAGATTTTCCACATAATTGACGCCCTGAATCCGGCTGTTGACCTTTACTTTTGCGCTTTCAACATCCCATTCGTAAAAATCTTCGACGGCGACGTCGATTGGAGATTCCTTTTGAACCGACGTATTGGGAACGATCCTGTCGACCGCACAGTTCGGAAAGCCGACCTCTTTCCTCAGATAGTTCCGAAAGTCCTCCGTCGCCCCCTCCTCAACGGATTCCCTGAGAAGATCCGTGGCAAACAAGGCGTTTTCACAGGCGATCACGTCCAGGGGCCGCTCCGGGTTCCGGCTCCGGCGTTCCTGAAGAGCGTCCCGAAGGACCTTGCCGGTGTCTTTCAAATGGTTCGCGCCGATCGACAGCGTAATCAGGTCGGCGTCTTCCACGGCCTTGTTCAGTCCGGCTTCCTCATTCAGGCCGACCGCACGGATTTCACCGACGGTTTCCTCCTTTTTTTCTCCGCCGAGCGAAACGACCTTGTACGTGCCCAGGCGGTTGAGATTGCCGACCAGTTCCGCCGAAATATCGACAAAGGTGAGGTCATACCCCGATTTGGAAAGAAGATAACCGATAAAACCCCTGCCGATATTGCCCGCGCCGAAGTGGACCGCTTTCATCACATGACACCTTCTTCTATGATGGAAAGAATCTCCTGCGCCGTTTCGGCAAACCGAAGCCGCTCCACGTTCCCCTTATCCTGAACGGTCAGCGCAATTTTGGTCAGGATCTCAAGATGTTCGTCGCCTTTGCCCGCGATTCCGATGACAATATAGGCCGTGTTTCCTTTGCCGAAATCCACGCCGTCCGGATACTGTACGATCACAAGACCCGTTTCCATAATCTCGTTTTTATATTCGTTGACTCCGTGCGGAATCGCAATTCCGTTGCCGATGTAGGTGGTGAACTTTTCTTCCCGTTCTTTCATTCCGTCAAGATACTTCGGGGTGACATAGCCGCTGTTAACCAGCATGCCGCCCACCCGCTCGATGGCTTCCCACTTAGTCTCCGGTTTTTGTTTTAAGATAATGTTCTGCGTGGTCAGAATCTCTTTTGCCATGCGTTTATCCCCTTTCTTCCTTTGTTTCCAGAAGCAAATTTTCAAATATCTTTCGCAATTCTCCCAGACTGCTTTTTCGCAGCCTTTCGGGAAAATCCTTATTTTCAATCAAAGAAATGCTGATATCGCCCATCTTTTCCAGCACGACGGAGCTTTCGCTGCTCCGTGCCAGCATCATTAGATAAGTATCAACCGGTTCCTGAACAAACCCGACTCCATCCATCATGATTTCACCCTGCAATCTGTAAACGCCGACAAACGGGGAAAAGACCGAGTCGGACCGAACATGCAGAAGGGAAACGCGGGTGCCGGGAATCACGACGCTGCCGATCTTTTCCCGCTTTAAAATCAAAGCGCTGATTTCATGCCAATCCGCGACGGTTCCCCGTTCGGCCAGTTCGGCGGTAATCCTTCCGACGACCGCTTCAAACGGTTCCTCCGGAACGGTTTGAATGCATAGGTTCTCAATCATGCGGTGAATCATTGCAATATCATCCGCTTTTGCCGGAATTGTCCGGACAGCCGGCACCCGTTTTCTGATCCCGCCGGAAGCACGCTTTCGTATCATCGCCACGCGGCTGTTAATCCTCGCAATATCGTCGTCGCTCAGGAACGGAGAGACAACAAGAATGTTTTCGCAGCCGGTTTTCTCGTCCAGCTCCACCGTAGAAAGAATCAGATCATATTGCTCACAGCTGCTTTCCGACCAGTCTTTTAATGAAGCGAGATCGATGCGTTCGATCTCCCCGACGACGTTCTGTACCTTGTTGAGCAAAATACGGGACGCAAACAGGCCGTTCGGGCAAATGATCAGCACGGAGACACTTTTGTTGTAGTCTTCCTTTGTTTCCAGCGCGGCGCCGATATTCATCGTAATAAATCCAATCTCATCCTGTGACAGGCGGATATTGTATTTGGAAAAAACCAGCTTACAGGCAATTTCAACCGTCTGAAACAGAGTGCCGTAATGCTCCCGTACCTGGTCGAGCAGGGAATTTTTCACCTGAATTCCCATGTTGATCCGATAAATCACCAGATTAAAATAGTGAGACAGGCCGGCGATCACCTGGCTGTCTTCGGCGAGGTCGATTCCCAGTCCTTTCCGGACCTCATACAGGACTTCTTCCGCAAGTTTACTGACGGTCACGTCCAGGTCCCTGAATTTCTGATCCGTGTCATACAGACAGCTTGCCGGAAGATGGATGGAAATATACGCAATCTCGCTTTCCACCGCCGGAATCTCCCGCCGGAGCAAAAGCTGCTTCAGCTTTTCGTCGAAATGAAAGCTGTTTGCGGAAATCGCTTCCCGGATGAATTCATCCGGCAGGGAAATCGGGTGCCCTGCAACGGTCTTCTGAATGGAAATCATCGTGTGAAACAGAAGGGTCAGATAGGGCACGTCGTCGTTTGTTTCTTCCGGAATCAGGGCCATGACTTCCTTTGATATTTTCAGAATCCGGTCCCCGAACAAAAGCCTGAAAAACGAATGAAGAACCGGGTCTTTCTTTGTTTCGTAAATATAAGGCAAAAGCTCTTCGACCGGCTTGTATTCATAGATTAAAGTTACCAGCGCGTTGCGTCTGTTCCATTCGGAACCTTCTATCCGAATTCCATATCTTCTTTTCCTGCTCAAGGTAAGATTTTTCCCCTCAAGCCACTGTTCAATACTGTCCATGTAAAAACTGACGGTTGCCTCGGCAACATCCAGCTGAAAGCTGAAAAACGTGGATTTATACGGTTCATCCGCCAGCAGCAGCTGCGCCGTGATAAACAGGATTCTCTGTTTCGGCGTCAGCAAAAGGCGCTTGGGAACATTGCCCAGCATTTGCCTGAGCGCCTCTGTCTGTTCCGCGTTTGCAGCAAGGACCAGAGCAGAATTTTTCACCGAAATTTTCATCTGTCTCTCTTTGAGCACACGGTTTATGGAAGAAATTTCCCGAAACACCGTCCGCTGGCTAACCTCCATCTGTTTTGTAAGCGCTTCAACCTCCAGCCTGTCGGACTCCAGCAGCAAGCCGAGAATAAACTTTTGTCTGGTAGAAAGTTCTTCCGTATTTCATCACTTCCCTATTTTATCGTAGCGGTCGGATCTGCACCTGAAAGAGAAGAAAGGGGGCTCCGACACGGGTGCTTTGTGCCGGGCCCCGATTGGTTTGCCGTTAAGATTTTGACTGGCTCCGTTCCTTCAAAGCGGAAATGTACTGATCGTAGGCCGCGCTGTCCAGGAAATTGTTCACCGTGATAATCTGTGCGTTCGGAACGACTCCTCTGGCCCGTTCGGCAAGGCTTTCCTGCGTAAACACGACTTTGGCGTCCGCCGGAATTTCGCTCACGGGCGCATGATGCACCGCGATGTCCAGTCCTGCGTCTTTCAGTTTCTTTTTCAGGATTGTTTCTCCCATGGCGGAAGAGCCCATCCCCGCGTCGCAGGCAAAAATGATCAGACTTGGAATTTCGCCGGAAACGACCTGCCCCGCGGGCTGGGCAGCGGCGCTTTTCTTGCTTTCCGCTTTCATGTCTCCGACTGCCGCCTGCGCCTGCGCAAAGGAACCGTCGTCCTTATCGCCGGCGCTGGAGCGTTTGACAATCGCTGCGGACACCAGGAACGACACCACCGCCCCGGTTGTGATACCCGCAAGAACAGGCAGAAGTCCGCCTTTCGGGCACATGGCGATTTCCGCGATGATGCTTCCGGGGGATGGAGAGGCGACAAGGCCGGCTCCGGTAATTACGAACACAAAGTCCGCGGACATACCGCCCAGAATAACGGAAATCAGAAGAAGAGGATTCATCAGAATATACGGAAAATAAATCTCATGAATTCCGCCGAAGAAGTGAATGATCACGGCGCCGGGCGCGGAACTTTTCGCATTGCCCTTGCCGAACATCCAGTAGGCGAGAAGCACGCCGAGTCCCGGGCCGGGATCGGTCTCAAGCAGGAAGAAGATGGATTTTCCGAACTCCTTCACCTGAGAAATGCCAACCGGGTCAAAAATGCCATGGTTGATCGCGTTGTTCAGGAACAGAATCTTACCGGGTTCAACCAGTATCGCAATCAGCGGCAGAAGCTTTACCGATGTAATCCACTGGGCGGCGTTTCCGAGCGCCGTAGTCAGGCCGCCGACGGCCGGGCCGATTGCGAGGAAACCAAGAACGGAGATCAAAGCGCCAAGGATGCCGGCTGAAAAAGTACTGACCAGCATCTCAAATCCGGCTTTTACCTTGCCTTCTACCACCCCGTCGAATTTCTTGATTAAGTACGCGCCAAGCGGGCCCATAATCATGGCGCCCAGGAACATGGTCACCGAAGAACCGATAATCACACCCATGGTAGCGATTGCGCCGACGACCGCGCCGCGCTTGCCGTAGACCATGTTGCCGCCCGTATAACCGATCAAAAGCGGCAGCAAATACGTAATCATCGGGCTGACCAGCTTGTTCAGCGATTCATTCGGAATCCAACCCGTAGGGATAAAGAGAGCCGTTAAAAGCCCCCATGCGATGAATGCGCCGATGTTCGGCATAACCATACCGGCAAGGAATCCGCCGAACTTCTGAATTCCCGCCTTTGTCCCCATTTTCTTAGCGGGAACCTCTGCATTTCTTGCATCAACCACTAAAACTCCTCCTTCACTCCATCATATTTTGTAAATAATAACGGTCCGCAGTTTTAATATAACATCGCTTATATTTTTATACAAGAACATTTACTTTAAACCTGTCGAGACAATTTCATGACAAAATTGACAATAACCCACTTAGTATGGATGGAAATTAAATCATTATGCCGAAGCAACCGGCAATCAAAGGACTTGATGCAAAACTTTCCTCAGCCCGCGGCTTTTTTCAGGAACAATTCCACTTGAAAATGTTAATCTGGTATTGTATGATATGTTTTGGCTTTCAAAAAAGAAAACACAGCGCCAGAACTCGTATTGCGCGAGTTGACGAGGACAAGGAGAATCGAAAATTCGGCGGATGCCTTGCGGTACGGTACTACCGGAAATGTTGAAAAAAACAAAAAGCGATTTTTGAACAAATTCAACAGGGTACCTTGAAAGCCTGAATTCATTTATGAAAGGCAGGCAAAAAACATGTGCGGAATTGTTGGCTACATCGGCGATCAGGAAGCGCAGCCCGTTTTACTGAACGGTCTGTGCAGGCTGGAATACCGCGGGTATGACTCCGCAGGAATCGCGGTACTGAATCACAAAGGGGAAATGGGCCTTGCAAAAAGCAAGGGGCGGCTTGCAAACCTTGAGGAAAAACTGAAGGCCGCCGCTCTGTCCGGCACCACCGGCATCGGCCACACGCGCTGGGCGACACACGGGGAGCCTTCGGAGACGAACTGCCACCCCCACACAAACGCGAAAAAGACCATCAGCGTGATTCACAACGGAATCATTGAAAATTATCTGCACCTGAGAGAATTTCTAATTTCAAAGGGGTATCGCTTTTATTCCGAAACGGATACGGAAGTGATTCCGAACCTGATCGACTACTATTACAAAAACGATCTGCTGGAGGCGGTCACAAAAGCGGTCTCCAAGCTGGAGGGCAGCTACGCGCTGGGCATCATGTCCGTTTACGAGCCGGATAAGCTGATCGCGGTCCGCAAGGACAGCCCGCTTGTCATCGGCATCGGCAAGAATGAAAACTTTATCGCTTCGGATGTTCCCGCCGTTCTGAATTACACCAGGGACTTTATTTATCTGGAGGATAAGGAGTTCGCCGTGATTCGGAAGGATTCGGTCGAGGTTTACACGCTGGAAGGCGAACGAACGGAAAAGCCGGTCAAACACGTTACCTGGAACGCCGACGCGGCGGAAAAGGGCGGCTACGAGCATTTCATGCTGAAAGAAATCTGCGAACAGCCGGGCGCCATCAAGGCAACCATGACCTCGCGAATTCTGCCCGGCCAGCCCGTCAAGCTGGACGATATCGCGTTTACGGAAAAGGAAATCAAAGAGATAGAGAAGATTTATATCGTAGCCTGCGGAACCGCCTATCACGCGGGGGTCGTCGGGAAATACGTCATTGAAAAAATGGCGAGGATTCCGGTGGAAGTCGACATCGCGTCCGAATTCCGCTATCGCGACCCGCTTCTGAACGACAAGACTCTTTTGATCGCGGTCAGCCAGTCCGGTGAAACGGCGGATACCCTGGCGGCCATGCGCGAAGCGAAAAGCAAGGGCGTTAAGGTTATGGCCGTCACCAACGTGGTGGGCAGTTCCATCGCGCGTGAGGCCGACAACGTTCTTTACACCTGGGCGGGACCCGAAATCGCCGTCGCCTCAACCAAGGCTTACACGACCCAGTTGATTACTATGTATATTCTGGGGCTGTATTTTGCTCAGCACCGGGGCACCATGACGAACGAAGAGATCGAGGCTGTGAAAAGCGACATGCTGACTCTGCCCGAGAAAGCGGAGAAAATGCTCGGCCACAGGGAGACGCTTCAGAAGTTCGCGTCCAATAATTACATGCACAAAAACATGTTCTTCCTCGGCAGGGGCATCGATTACGCCGTCGCTATGGAGGGCGCTCTGAAGGTCAAGGAAATTTCCTATATCCACTCGGAAGCCTATGCCGGAGGAGAATTGAAGCACGGCACCATCGCGCTGATTGAAGAGGGAACGGTCGTTATTGCGCTCGCAACGCAGAGCAGGCTGTATGACAAAATGATCAGCAATATCCGCGAGGTTACCACCAGAGGCGCAAAGGTTCTCGGTCTGGCGGTTGAGGGAAACAACAGCATTGAAAAGGTGGCCGAGGCCGCTCTGTATGTCCCCCCCGTTCAGGATATCCTGATTCCTGTGCTCGCGGTGATTCCCCTGCAGCTTTTGGCCTATTACACCGCCGTTCAAAAGGGCTGCGACGTGGATAAACCGCGGAATCTGGCAAAATCCGTTACCGTCGAGTAATTGAAGCTTTTTTCACATGTCTTTCAGCGTACAAAAAGGCGCTTTCAATCATTTGAAAGTGCCTTTCCTTTTGGGGGAATTGATCCTGAAAAAAATTCCCGAACCCCCAAAAAAACATTCCTGCAAACGAATTAATCTATAATAGTGAATTTTTTGGGGGATAGTTTCATGATGTACCGTGTTGTCCTAAGAATAAAAATTCAGGAAGACCGTTGGATGCAGATCGGGAGCGGCCACGATATCCTATGGGATGTGCGCGATCTGATTGAAGCCTCCAGCGGATGGACTGTTTTGAATCAGGATGACATCGGGCCCGCAAACTCCTTTCTGTCACTGCTTGAAAGAGGAATCTGGGAACTGACGAAATCCGCGGATGCCTATCAGGACTATGAGGTCATGTACGGACTTGGCACAATCAGAGACACTTTAGCTTTTTACCGCAGTCTGCTCGAGGACTGCAAAGAACATCCCTACACCGAACTGTTCGGAAAAATCGTCACCTGAGCAAAACGGCGACTTCATCATCACGGCCCGGAGCCGGTATTGCGGTAAAAACGCTTTGCCGGCGCCCGGGCTCTTTTTTCTATAATTTTCTTTCGTAACCAAAGGCGCATAAATTCAATCGGAAAGCAGAAATTATACAGACAGGTTCACCGAATAAAACAACATCAGGTAATATGAAAAACATTAAATTGATTTATAACCCAAGCTCTGGAAAGAATAAAAAATCCCCCGTGCAATTAACGGATATTCTGACCCAACTTCAGTCATCCGGCTTCACGGCGGAACCATTTCTAATTGAACCCGACAGCGATCTTTCTCAAATCGTCAGGGAATCTCTTTCGAAGGGAATTGACCTGTTTCTGGTGTGCGGCGGCGACGGAACCGTGTCATCCGCGGTCAGAGCGCTGTATGGCACCAATTCTACCATTGGTATCATCCCGGCCGGAACCCAGAATAACATCGCATTCAGTCTTGGAATCCCCTTAGACATTCCGTCTGCCGTTTCCGTGCTTTCCGCCGGCCTGCGAACCAGGGTAGATGTGGGAATGGTCACCTGCGGCGGAATCCGCACCCCGTTTTTGGAGGTCTGCTCCATCGGCCTGCTGTCGAGTCTCTTCTCATCAGCGGATCAGATTCAGCATGGCAATCTGGTCCCTATCAGTGATTTTCTGCTTCAATTTGTCAAAAACAAACCGTGCGAATTTGAGATTCGGCTGGACGACAGATTCCAGATCACCGGCGACGGCTACGCCCTTGTAGCGGCAAACATGCCCTATATTTTTCACCGCTACAGAGTTGGGGAGGAGCGCTCCTATCAGGATGGATTTTTAAATCTTTATCTTGTCGCGGAGATGTCCAAGCTGGACCTTGTGGGATGCGCGGTCAAAAGCAATCTTACGGAGGACCCCAGAATTCACAGGCTTTGCGCCAAAAAAATTGAAATCAAAACCAGCCCTGAGATGCCGGTTATGGCGGACGGTATCGGCCTGGGAAAAGGCCCCGCCCTCGTTGAAATGAAAAACGCGTCCGTCCATATTTTAACAGCCCTGCCCGACGACCCGAAACGAAGGCCCGTCCTATGAAGCATACGCTTTCTTCCAAGCCGGACGGCGCCGCGGTCAATCGGCGCAAGCGGATCGACCCGTCCGTATGGTTTTTTCTGATTCTGATCTCTTTCACCGCCGCCGCGGCCGTCTGCCCGGTTTCCGTATGGTCTCTGCTCTGGCAGGCGATCAAAGCAAGGCTTTTCCTTTCGGGGATGCTGCTCCTGTTTTGCCTGACCGCGCTCTCTCTGATCTGGAAAAAATTCCAGCGCATCGACGAAAGGATCTTCGAACTATTTAATTTTCAAGGGCAGCGTCCTCGGTGGCTTGACCGTCTCATGCTTGCGTTTACCCAGCTTGGCAACGGGCTCTTTGCGGCCGCGGCGGCCCTTATTTTCTATCTTCTGGGGCGCAGGCTGCTGGGTTATGAATTGATTCTTGGAAATCTGGCCCTGTGGCTTGTGGTGGAACTGATCAAAATGGCCGTCGGCAGATCGAGGCCCTATCAAACAATCCAAAAGATCCGGATCGTCGGGGTCAGAGAAAAAGGGGCGTCTTTTCCCAGCGGGCACACCAGCCAGGCGTTCTTTATGGCGGCCCTCCTTTCCCACTATTTCAATCTTGGCACCGGACAGGTACGCCTGCTATACCTGGCCGCGCTGTGCGTCGGCATGACCAGAATGTATGTCGGCATGCATTATCCGCGCGATGTGCTCGGCGGAGCGGTTCTAGGCACCTGCTGGGGATTGCTGGGAATCACCGTCAACCAATACATTCTCAGCCAGCCGTTCTCGGCTTTATGGAAAATCTTTGGTCAAAGCTTATAAATGAAGGCGGACGAAATGATGGAAGAAACTCCGGACAAATTCTTTTCCGGGCGGAACGGACGGGGTTCCATATTGCTTCACTGACGGCAACATGATATAGTTAGTCATGACGTTATCCTTTCAAGCTTTGGTGAAGTATCATGAAAAAATTGGTCATTGGAATATTAGCCCATGTCGACGCCGGAAAAACCACTTTGACGGAAGCAATGCTCTACCGCGGCGGGGCCCTGAAAAAACTGGGCCGCGTGGATCATCAGGATTCATTTCTGGATTCGGACGTTTTGGAGCGGGAACGGGGAATCACCATTTTTTCCAAACAGGCGGTCCTGCCGCTGGAACATACGGAAATCACGCTGCTGGACACCCCCGGCCATGTGGATTTTTCCAGTGAAATGGAGCGAACGCTGCAAGTGCTTGATTACGCGGTTCTGGTCGTCAGCGGGACCGACGGCGTCCAGGGCCACACCCTGACGCTTTGGAAGCTCCTGAAGCGGCATCGGATTCCGGTTTTTTTGTTTATCAATAAGATGGATCTGCCCGGAGCAGACCGAAGCGCTCTGACCGAGGACCTGAAGCGAAAGCTGGACGACCGCTGTGTAGACTTTTGCGAAACAGCGGAGTCTTTTTATGAAAATGCGGCTCTGTGCGACGAAAATCTTCTGACCCGTTACCTGGAACAGGGGACCGTGTCGGACGAAGAGATTGCCGCTCTGGCGGCGCGGCGTGGAATCTTCCCCTGTTTTTTCGGCTCCGCGCTGAAGCTGGACGGTGTGGACGGCTTTTTAGGCGGTCTGGAACGATATACCGCAACTCACGAGTACCCTGCCGAATTCGGCGCGAAAATCTATAAGATTTCACGCGACGCGCAGGGCACGAGACTGACCTTTCTCAAGGTCACCGGCGGAAACCTGAAAGTAAAAACATTGCTGACAAACCGGCGCGACGGCGTTCCGGGCGAGAAACCATGGGAAGAAAAAGTCGACCAGATCCGCATCTATTCCGGCGAAAAGTATCGTACGCCGGGCGAGATTCCGGCTGGCACCGTATGTGCCGTGACCGGGCTGAGCCGCACCCGCCCCGGGCAGGGGCTGGGGTTTGAGTCAGCCTCCGAAGCGCCTGTGCTGGGTCCTGTGCTCACCTATCAGGTCCTTTTACCGGAGGGAACCGACCCGCACGGCGCGTTGCTGAAGCTGAGTCAGCTTGCGGAGGAAGACCCCCAGCTGCACATTGTCTGGAACGAGCATCTGCGCGAAATTCATCTTCAGCTGATGGGCGAAGTGCAGCTGGAAATTTTGAAGCGACTTATTCTGGAGCGATTCGGCCTGAAAGTGGAGTTCGGGCAGGGCGGCATTGTTTACCGGGAGACCATCGCGGCGCCTGTAGAGGGCGTGGGCCACTTCGAACCGCTGCGTCATTACGCGGAGGTTCATCTGCTGATGGAGCCCGGGGAAAGAGGCAGCGGACTTCAATTCGGAGCCGCCTGCAGCGAAGAGGTTCTAAGCCGAAACTGGCAGCGGCTGATTCTGA
The DNA here is from genome assembly GCF_046707225.1 of Caproicibacter sp. Lineage (NCBI taxonomy): Bacteria > Bacillati > Bacillota > Clostridia > Eubacteriales > Acutalibacteraceae > Caproicibacter > Caproicibacter sp. The sequence goes on from NZ_JBJKOP010000051.1 coordinate 126,199, forward strand.
CTCATCTGGAGGAACGGACGCATCCCGGCGTGCTGACCGGCTCCCCCATCACGGACATGAAGATTACTCTGGTTGCGGGACGGGCGCACCTCAAACATACCGAAGGCGGCGATTTCAGGCAGGCGACCTACCGGGCGGTGCGTCAGGGACTGATGACCGCCGAATCCATCCTGCTGGAACCATGGTACGAGTTCCGCCTGGAAATTCCGGCGGAATTCGTCGGGCGGGCCATGTCGGATCTTCAGCGCAGATCCGGCGTTGTGTCCCAACCGGAGCATTTTGGGGAAAATGCCGTTTTGACCGGCACCGCGCCGGTTCAAACAATGAGGGACTACGCTATGGAGGTTACCTCCTACACCAGGGGCCGGGGCAGGCTCGTTTGCTCGCTGAAAGGCTACGAACCCTGCCATAACCAGGACGAAGCGGTCGCCGCCGTCGGTTACGACAGCGAACGGGACACGGAAAATCCGGCGGATTCGGTTTTCTGTTCCCACGGAGCGGGCTACGTGATCAAATGGGATCAGGTTCGCAGGCATATGCATGTAAACAGCGAAATCATCCCGGCGGCGCGGGACGGGGATGCGGTAACCGAACCGCACGCCGCCCCGCGCCCGTCCGCTGCCGCCGGCTCTCTGGAACAGGACGAAGAGCTGAAATCCATTTTTGAGCGGACCTACGGCCCGGTGGAACGCAGAAAATTCACACGCCCGAAGAAACCGGACCCATCGGAGCGGGAATTCTCGGTTCAGCCCCGTTACTCCGGGCCGGAGTACCTGCTGGTGGACGGCTATAACATCATATTCGCCTGGGACGAGCTGAAAAAGGCGGCGCGGGAAGATCTGGACACGGCGCGAAAACTCCTGTCGGACATTCTCAGCAACTATCAGGGGTTTAAAAAATGTGCGGTGATTCTGGTTTTCGACGCATACAAGGTTCCCCACGGCGCCGGAGAAATATCCCGTTACCATAATATCAGCGTTGTTTTTACCAAAGAGGCGGAGACAGCGGACGCATACATTGAAAAAGTAACCAATGAAATCGGGAAAACCCACCGGGTCACGGTCGCCACTTCCGACGCGGCCGAGCAGCTGATCATTTTGGGTCACGGGGCGCTGCGCCTTTCCGCCGACAGCTTCCGGGCGGAAGTGGAACAGGCCGAAGGCGAGATCGCGTCTATTCTTTCGGAAAACCGCATAAAAAACAGATGTCCGCCCTTTCACCGCGCCGTTGTGAAAGAACCGGGAAGTTCTCTCAGTCAGACGGAAAAGGATCCGGCTGCCCCCGGTTCCGGAGATATGACCAACCACTAATCATATCGCGAAAGCCCCCGAAATTGTTCCGAATCAACGGAACCAATTTCGGGGGCTTTTCTGTTTGATAGGATCATTCCGTATGATTTTTTCAACAAGTCGGACCTATCAGTCCCGCAGGCCCACTAAGAATTATACGGGTCCTGGGGCTCCGGGATTTTTCCCTTTCCCCCGCTGATAAACGAACGGGTCCACGAAGGCTGGGCCGGCGCCTTGTTCTCTTTCAGCATCTTCTGCCATTGCTCGTCGGTCAGTCTTTTATCCGACTCAAACTCGTAATAGCTGAACACCGCGCCTCTGGTTAAATAGAGCTTGCCGCCGATCGGAACCACCACATAGATTGCATGCGCGGGACCCACGCCCGCTTCCAGGTAGCCGCCCTGATCGAATTGATTCGGAGCGATCGTGTGAAAGTCGGCGACAAGGGCCATGTTTTTATCGGTCTCGGATTCGATTTCAAACCACCTTAGCCCGTCGGTCGCGAAAGAAGCCGTCATTTCTTCCATGTTCTCCCCGTAGTCGTAAAGCCGGGCGTACTCGTCGTCGGTCAGTTGTTCCCCTTTCAGCTCCTTGACGGAACAGTCCCGCAAAAATTGCAAAAGATCCTCCAGATATTTTACCGGGCCTTCCATATTGTTTTTGCCCTCTTCGTTTTCCCCGGTAAGCAGATTTCTTGCGGAGAGGTTCTCTCTGGAATACTGCGTCAGCCACAGCAGCTTGTCGTACACCTCGACAGCGGGCTCCACATATCCGAGGACCTTCGGCTCCTCTCCGCCGCCTTTTTCAGCCCCGCTCTGCTTTCCGTACAGAATGGTGTCGTGGCGCAATTCGGACCAGCTGCCAAGCGCAGTGTTCAGGGATTTGTCCGTCCATGCCCGATTCGTCATAAAGGAAGGATATCCGTTTCCGTAAGGCTGCGTCAGCCCTTTTAAAACCCACAGCCAGCCGTAATACAGATTCGACCGCCACGTCTCTTCGGGAAGTTTTGAAAACTGCGCCCTTACACTTGTGAACTTCGCGGGGTAACCTTTCCATTGGTTTTCCTGTTTGGAGAGCTGGATTTGATACGCCCGGTCCGAGCCCAGAACTCCCATGACGTCAAGCCCGCTGGGAATTGGCCGCTGAATCGGTTCCACAAGCTCCTGAATCATTTCGGAATCGGCTAGATATCTCTGACCCATCAGCCGCAGCTGCTTGCCCACGGGGGTGTTTACTTGTGTGTATTTGGCCGCAATTCTCGGTTCCGGGAGTGTCTTTGCCTCCTGATAGAGCGCGTCCAGCCGTTCGCCGTCGCTCAAAGTCTCAAGGTTCGGCTGATCCCCGTAAACTTTCCGCAGCAGATCCCTGTAATCATAAATCGTGAGATCGTCGGACGCCCCCACGTAAAACGAGGTGGGGGCATAGATTTCCTCCCAGTTCGTGATGTCCTGCGTGCCGTCCTTTTCCATAAAAAGCGCGTAGGTGACAAGAAGCGCCTGAAGCGTCTGTTCCACGTCCCTCTCCTTCTGGTCTTTATCCTTGTAGAGCGGGAAAGGCGCCTGACCGTACCACATCATGGCGGTAAAATACCGTTTGAAATCGTCGTTTCTGGTATAATGCCCTCTCGGCTCAAACTGGCTGTAATCCAGTTCAAACGGAAAGATCGCGGACTGAGAGTAGCCCTGTTTTGCCTGAATCAGGGAATATTCTTTTTCCGCCAGATTCTTCGCTTCGTCCGGCGTCTCCTGCGGCAGCGCTTTTCCAAGCCCAAGCTCCGCCGCGGCAAAATAAGCGATATTTTTCAGCGCGGCGGCTTTTACTTCCGGGTTCTGAACACCTTTGTAAATTTGAACGGATTTTTTCAGCATGCTGCCCGTTAAATCGTCAACCGCTTTGAACAGACTGTTCTTCTCCAGGTTTCGCAGAGAAAAATCGTAGAAGATATGATAAAGCTGCAATACCGAATCCGCCGTGATAAAGCTCGGTATTTCAAGGTAACTGTTTTTTTCGTAAAGATAGAAGAGCTGCTCCTCGGCAGTCGGTGACACCATAAAAGCGTTCTGAGACAGCAGCTTTTTCTCCCCTTCCGAAAAGCTGCCGAACTGCTTCAGATTATCAATATTGGATAAATCGGGATTCACTTTGTAGGGCTCCACTTTGGTTACAAACTGCGACGGAGAATACGGTACGGCGACATTCTTGTTCACCGCGGACTCCAGGGACACCAGACGGAAAGCGGTGCTTTTCACCGTTTTACTTTCCGTTCCGTCCACGGAAACCGCTGGTCGTGAGGTAGTCGTGCCCTTCGCGCCGCATCCCGTCGCCGCAAGCAGAAAAGCACAGCACAGAACCGACGACATAGTTCGCCTGAAAAACATAGGATCATCCCTCCGTTTCAAATTTACCCCTGCTGTAGTAAAACACCGACGGCGTTCCCGCGCCCTGCTTCCCGCAGACGGCGGAAACCGTTTTCCCGTCGGAATTGAGCGCGACCATTTGATCGAACGCGTCCGAAACACCGATAGATTCAAAGCCGAACCCCGTCCATTTGTATGCGTTCAATTCCTTTTTTCCTTCTCTCGTGGATTCCACAGAGATTAGCTCATCCAAGCCGTCTCCATCCAAATCGCAGAACACATAATCGTCAAACGGCCTCGACAGTCTTGAACCGAGCCATTTCGGGTAGAGCTTGTTATTGTGAAAATAATAAAGGAACGGTCTTTTGGCGTAGACAGGATGATATTTTGCCACGGTATACACCCCAAGCGAAACCTCCTTTTTTCCGTCCCCGTCCACATCGCAGACCTGAACCTTCCACGGGTTGAGCTTTTGAAACGACGCGTCATAAGTCTTTTTCGTTTTTACACCGTTAAACTCCAAAATGATCAGCCGGTCTCCATACAGGGCGCCCCTCTTTTTCAGCAGAAGGAAAACGTCATCGTTTCCGTCTCCGTCATAATCCGTGACAAAGCTGCTGATTGGCGTCGTTGAACCGTCAATTTTATATTCGGTTACTTCCGTGCCGCCGTCAAATATTTTAATTCCCGTTCCAAAGATCAGCACCGCATAACTTTTTCCACCCGCCGTCAGCCTCTCCATTTCAATAGATTTATCTTCCCCGGAATCAACCCAATGAAATATGGGAGTTCCCCACACGTTCCCGTGAAAAAGCAGGTGGATTCCCGAAAGGCCGGCCAGTTGATACTCGTCGCCGGAAGCAACCCGCAGCTTTTCCGTTTTGACCAGGGTATGTGCAAGAAAGACCATGCAGAGCAGAACCGCCGCCAGCAGAACCGCCGCAATTAGGAATCTTTGCTTTCCGGAAATGAGCGAGATTCCGTCCGGTTCGGTCAAAAAGCGCTTTTTCACGGTTTTTCTGAATCGGATTTCCACGTGCCCGCTTCTGCTCTCCATCGATTCTCTTTCTCTTCTTCCATGTTTCCGGAATTGTGGAAAATAATGTATTTTTATTATAGCATAGAATCCATAAGGTTCCCAACAAAAATTAAGGATATAGCCCGGGTCGGGTTACATCCTTTTTGTGGAAAACTCGTTTCGCGCTGTCAAAATATGTGCGGAATGAAGTACACTGACTGAGAAGCTTAAATCATCGCCCGAGCTTCTCAGTCCGCCATAACCTCACACTTTTGACATGATCATCTTTCCAAACTCATTGTACGAAATACCTGACAGTATTTTTGGAATCCATCCGATCCAATGATATAAATATTAGGCATATAAGCTAATCTTTTTCTGGAGTATGCAATGCGTTCCAGACCGTTATCGATCGCCGTATGATTGCTTAAAGCCACATCTACATTTTTGCGCATTGACGCATCTACAAAGTAATCCAATGATTTCAGGTACTGTTTCACTTCAGCCTTTGTCCAAGGCGGCGTAGTACCTCCCCATAATGCTGCCATGTGATTTTCTCCGTTTTCTGTTACGGGAAATATATAACTCAGGCAGCCGGGGGTATGGCCGGGCGTACTGTAGACAAATATTGTCTTGTTGCCTAATGTTATGGTGTCTCCATCTTGCAGATAGTGATCAATATCGTAATCTTTCCATGTTTCAGGTCTATCCGGTTTTGTCGGGTGTTCCTGCCAGAAAACATCATCTGCTTTGGAGAGGTATGTGTCCACATGATATTGTTCAACAAACCATTTACCGCATCCCGTATGGTCAACATGACCATGCGTTAAAACAAGCTTTTTAATGGTGTCCGGATTCCATCCCACATCCTTAATTGCAGCTACGATAGCATCAAAAGCTTTTTTCGACGGCCAGATGGCATCAACGATAATCAATCCATCATTCGTCTTTAATACGAAACAGTTTGTTTCCTTCTGGGCAACAATCAGCAGGTCGTCGAAAATGAGAGAATGGGTAAAAAATGACATGTCTTCCATTGCCCTGATCGTCTCGCTTGTTAAGGCCGGTTTCTCTAATCGATTCATTTACTGCGCACTCCTCTGTACAATTTATGTTTCAGCTCAGTACAGAGGTTAAACGGTTCCTGGGGGGCATACGATCACTTCCTTGACTGATATCGTCCGACAACTAAATTACAGCGATTGCGCTTCTAATGTGATAATTTCGTGAGGAAGGAGAGACTTCCTGTGCTCATTCAACCGAGCTTAGAACTTTTTATAATAGCGCAAAATTGGAACTTTCAAAAATTGACTTCATTTGACATAGACAAAAAGGGTGTCCGGAGGGGTCAAACATTACTCTCCAGCCATCAGAAAATTGCTCATCTGCGATTGTTGCCCCGCATTTGACTGCATATTCGACCGCTTTTTCCAAATCATTGACCGCGAAATCGAGATGCGCCATCTGCTGCTGTGTTCCCGGCTTTTCCGGCCACACAGGCGGTTGATACTCAGGATTCCGCTGAAACGTTATCCCCGGATATGCCCCCTGCCCTGCGCCCGGAGCGCCTATACATACATAGTCCTCATCCTGATACGCTATTTCCCATTTGAGCAGCGCTGCATAGAATTTTGCTAATTCATACGGGTCTTTGCAGTCCAACGTTAATGCGTACATTTTGATTTTCAGTTCATCACCCATTAAACGATCGCCTCCAATTATGATAAACAATAGAATTTATTATGAAACAACGCTTACAAACCATAGTGAAAATCTTATGGCTGCTTTTATTTTTGAGCCTTATAGAACTGAGCCGGATGAAATTAAAGCAAGCTTTTCAAGATGACTTAGTTTCTTGAGAGCTGCCTCCCGCTTTAGTGCCTCCCCCTTTGTAGGAAAGCACTCCGTAAAAACCAGTTCAACGGGCAAGCGAGAGCGTGTATACTTTGCGCCTCTCCCACTATTATGGATTGCGGCACGACGGTTCGGGTCAGTTGAGTAGCCGCTATAGACTGTACCGTCGGCGCATAAGAGCATATATGCAAAATGCCCGGTTGTTGTTTTCATTTTCATTCTTGTGATTCCTTTTTTCGGCAGAGTAAAATTTCAAATAGCCGTCTTGCCCTGTTGCAGAACTTATAACCATAATGAAAAAGGTTAGAAGTTAACTCAGTTCGTACTTTGCCAAATGCAGAGCTGTCCGATTTGTTTTCTTTGATCTCCTGCGCGCAGGAGATCATTACGCAAATCATGCAAGGCTTTCAAGATAGCGAACCGCATTTTCAACGCCATTCTCCAAATTGATTTTTTTCGCAAGTTCCCCTGCCGTGTGCCGAATTTCGCTGCTGTCCAGATCGATGAGCGCATTCGACAAATCATCGGCCGTCATGGTCTTTTCTCTCAGCGGCTTCACGGAACAGCCAAGTTTATAAAGCCGGTTTGCCCAGAACGGCTGGTCTACTGAAAACGGAATGACTAACTGCGGTACACCGGCGCACAGTGCTGCAGCCATAGTTCCCACCCCTCCATGGTGAATTGCGCCTTTCGATTTTGCAAAAAGCAAGTCGTGCGGAGCTTGCTTTGTCACGTAAATCCGCTTGTTGTCCGAATTCAAAATTCCGCTGTTGCCGGACAAAACCACAGCCCGGTTGTCTGTTGCGGCTAAGGCGGCTTCCAGTTTTCTCATGAATGTATCCGGATCTTTCAGCGGCATACTGCTGAAAGTAACCGCAATCGGCTTTTTTCCGTCCCCCAAAAAAGCTTCCAAATCAGAGTCAAGGTTACTTTCCGAATGATAGTAGAAAAAGCCGGCAAGAAAAACATGGCCATTCCAGCTTTCTACTTCGGGGAAAAGCAGCGGACTGACAGGATAGACCGTAGGGATTTCCTTCCCGCTCCGGTCGAACGTGTAGATTCCGGCTTTGCGTTTCGGGAGACCGAGTGTTTTTTCGCGAAAATCGTTGATATCCTTGATCTGCATTGATTCGGCTTTTCGATTTACCAGGTACGTCATGCGGTTGATTGTTTTTCCAAAATTCGCCGTTGGGGACACGGCAAGATTGGGAAACTCCGTGATTGGATAAGAAACGGGGATTGGAGGCATGCTGACACACGGAATTTCAAGACGAACGGCGATGTCCACGGCGCCTAACGCCTTTGGATGATACACAAGAATATCTGCGTTTTTCGCCCCGTCATAAAAATCGTCCATTGTTTTGCGATAAGCGGGCCGGATAACATTTTTGGAAAGCCGCATGGCAAGTCCCATATGTTTTAAAGGAGACTCTAAAACGGCCTTACCCTTTGCAGTATTTGCCAGAGCCATTAAATCCAGCGTGGCCTTGTTGAAGTGAATTCCGTTGCTTTCAATAAACCTTTGAAAGCTTTCGCCCGTGCAGATCGTTGTCTGATGTCCGTGCTTCATCAGGCATTTTGCAAGCGCCACATAAGGCTGTACGTCCCCGCGTGAACCTAACGTTAAAAAACATATCCGCATTAGAGCCTCCTTATATAAGCCTCCGTTTATCGACCGATAAAATCCAAGTTGAAGTCAGTCCTTTCCTTTTCTCCAACTTTGCAATTCAATAATATTTCCTTCCGGGTCTTTAGCATAGACAAAAACCGCTTCCAGCCCGTCAGGATAGGCCGCAGTAACCAATTCCCCGACGCTGCTTCCTCCGGCACGGATAATTTCCTTTAGCGTTGCCTCAACATCATCCACTTCAAAGGCTATATGTGCGATGCCGGGCCGGTTAATTTCTGCAGGAACAGTCTCTTTCAGTGAATCGTAAGAGAATATTTCCAGGGTTGGATGCTCTTTGTTATAGCCGGGCAAAAGAAGATGTTCCCCTGTAATATGCGCATCGCTCAAGCCGGTAAGCCCGTCCAGCCACGCTCCGCGCAGGTCCCGTGTCTCGTTGATACTTTCGCAATGAAATACCGTCTTATAAAAATCTATCAATTTGTTTGCGTTCTTGGCAATGATGTTTGTATGAACATATCGAAACATTACAAGGACTTCCTTTTTTCGTTTATTTTAAATCATAATACTTTAAAAAAGGATTTTCCGTATCGGAAACCTCTTGCAGAACCACTATCGGATCGGATACCAAGCCGAATTTCTCATCTTCAGGGTATGTTACGGCTATGGTCGGGTCATTGCCCGCATATGCCATCACGCTATCCATTGTGTCCCATTTTGTGCATAAAAAGAAATGTGCATATTCCCCTTGCTCTACAATTTTCAAATAGGCACCTTTGTTTCCTTTTATTGAAACGGTATCCTTCACACCTGTTTCATGCTCATATTTTTCAAAGGAGTCCCTCATTTGAATTGGTACAATACCGTGCCATGTTCTCGAAATCATTTTTTATCCGTTCCTTTGCATTTGATTTTAACATACTCCGTCCAAATAGCATAACTTCATACTATTTCCGCAGTACGGACAAATATCATTATTCATTCTGGACAATTTAAGAGATTCGCTATTTCCGATAATCCGATCTAATAAATGGTTCTTCAATGCTTTCAGCAACGAGCAGCTTATATTTTTGTGGATGGCGGTATGCGTTGCCATGCACCTCGTGACTTCTATATTCTCTGATTTCATCAACCGGATAATCCGCAATAAAAATCCCTTCTCGTTCATCTGCTTCAAAGATTCGTGTATCTCTTGAACCGGAATCGGCCGGCCCGTATGCAATGCCGTCGAATGCCGAAGAATGGCCGTTGCAGTCAGGCTGGCCTTGTGGGTAATTGACAGTCGCAATGCCAACCATGTTTTCGAAGGCTCTCGCCCGAAGCTGCGATAAGCGGTTTATTTCCATCGGGCAGGCGTTTGGAACTAAAATAATTTCAGCGCCCTTTAACATGAGAATCCTTGCGCTTTCGGGAAATTCCCGATCAAAGCAGATCATGGCGCCGATTTTCACATTACCTTGTTCCGTATTTAAATTGGTAACGTAAAAATCATCGCCGGCAGTCAACCTGCGTTCCTCGCCAAAATCACAGGTATGTACTTTTGCATAGGTTAGTACTTTGTTCCCGAACCGGTCGATCAGCAGCAGGGTATTCCGGGGAGATGGTTCATAGTCTTCAAGAAAAGTTATTCCGATCGCCATATTCAACTCTTTTGCCAATTGGGCAAATGAATTGACAAAGTCACTGTCAGCGGATACGGCACTTCTTCTTAATTCCGCAATATCTTCAGGAATATGATACCCGACGCTCCACATTTCAGGGAACAATGCAATATCCGCGCCCATGCTTTTTGCCTTTCTGCAATACCTCATTCCCTTTTTCAGATTGCCGTCTAAAGTGTCTTCAGACAGAAGCTGCAATAAAGCTACTTTTAGATTTTTCACCGCAAGATTACCTCTTTCCGTGTGCGCAGGCTTCCGACGTCAGCAGTAAATAAAGCTTTGGTTCGCTTTCGTTTCCCAGCATTTCATTCTGTAGTCTTTTTTAATAATTTCACAGCATAATCAATGAGAAAAGCCAGAAATAGCGGTATGACAATACTTCCGAAAGATAACGTTGTTCCACCAGATCCATGGGGTTTATTTACCATGAAAACACTGATGTCCATTCCGTAGCCTATAAGCTGTTCCATTATAAACAGCACTAAAAATATGACTAAAGCTCTAATGTGCCAGCCTTTCTTCATACAGATAAAGCTTACTGCAAATATGGAAATAAAAGATAAAGCAATGTAAATCCAATGAGGAAACATATATTATTTCGCTCCTTCCAAACAGGATGTTTTTTGTGGGATAATTTGTTGTCCGTTACCTTACCTTCTGCCCTATATACATAGCATGTTCGGAATAGCTTAAATACTCTTCTCTTTCACATAGCTTTTCCGCCACTTCCGTCCATTTATCGATTACTTCGTCTGGCTGGCTAAGAATATTTTTCTCACATGGAGAAAGAATGCTTTCCTGTCCAAAAAGATGTTTCTTTCTCAGCGGAAATCTCGCAAGGAAAGGCAATATGTCTTTTTGCCTGATAAAAAATGCTTTCGTAAAGGCATCCCCTGCGTACGATTTGTCTTTTAAGACGGCGTTCAGGAATGTCTGTTCTGAATCCTCCAGTATCAGTTGAGGCATATATTTCATATCATAGATGATACCTGAAAACATTAAAATAAAAGAAATATAAAGGAATCCTCCGTTTTTCAATAAAGACAAAGCTGAATCCAGTGCGGCAATTCTGTCTTTTTCGCGGAGTAAATGATACATTGGTCCCATAAGAAATATGTGGTCATACTTGCCATCAAGAATCTTATCAACATCTCTGGCATCTGCGGAAACAGCTTTTATCCCGGTATGCAGTTCTTTGGATTTTTCAAGGGCAAACTTCACATTTTCTGATGACAGGTCCACCAAAGTAACGTCGCAACCTTTTTGGGTATAATAGATTGAATAGCGCCCCGGTCCTCCGCCGATGTCAAGTATTTTATCCCCTGGCTTTATGTATCTGTTCATCATACGAGTCGTCACTATGAATTCAAACGGATGTTTTTCAAGCCTGTCCCATTCCTCTTTTACATCCTGATCATAATGTTTCTGGACAATTCTAATATTTTCCTCCATTCAGGTGTTCCTCCCCCTACCGTTGACCTGCTTTATCAAAAGAACGTACCAAAATCATCGTCTGGGATTGGTCGTTCCAAACCAAGTGTTTTAGGCCACATCCCGGTGTCTTCAATAACAAAGCCCATCAGCATTCCCATATGGCTGTGCAAATGCCGATGCTGTGCTAAAATAAGCGTGAAGCGGGTCCACTCGCACTTTTCCGGCTTTTGCAGCAGAATATTGTCGGTCAGCTCGTCATTGTAGTCGGTGATCTTTCTTTTTAACATATCGAAATAGCGCCCGATATCCTCCCGATTGAGTCGTTTCTTGCTCTGTACGTCCAGATTGTTGAGTTCCCTTTCATGAAAAGAGGGCTGAATATACACCCTCGGATTGATATACCATTGATCCAGTGAATGCAGCATGTGGTAGATGTGCTTCCACAAAGGCATCTCACAATAGGATTTGTCCCAAAGTTCATCGGGAATGCAGGCAATGACATTTTCAACTTCCCATAAAGCGCGATTTGTCTCATCTTTGATGATTTCGGCACAGGTCGATTCCTTCACTTTTTTCGCACCTCACTTCATTACATTTTCGCAGGGTTTACACATTCAGAGTATGTTCCAAGCTGACCGTTATGCTCATAATTCCACTGACAATCGAAATTTGTCATCGGGAATAAGTATATCCTTCTAAATTGACTGTATCTTGTCCACCCCAATTTTTCCCTTCCGTCAGGACTTCCTCTTTTTTGAAGCCATTCTTCATCAGCGCCTTGGACGAGTAGACATTCTCCGGCATAACATATGCTTTGATAACGGGGATCTTTACCTCCGCAGACAGATATTCGATTAACAAATCAACGATCTCTGTGGCGATCCCCTGGTGCCAGTAATTTTCGTTGATGCGGTACCCTATGGTAATCTGTCCGATCCTTTTCTTGTAGTCAAACATCTCTGCCAAACCAACCAGTTTATTCGGATCACTATGCAAGTAAACTCCGGCAATAATGAATCTCTTTTTCTCAAAATCCCTTCCGCCGAGATTTCGAATGGCAGCCAGCAGATTGCTTTTGCTTTTTTTGTACAGAAACGGCGGAATATACCGATAAACGTTCTCGTTCTCCGTTATTTCCGCAAGTGCATCTACATCGCTTTCCACCATTCTTCTGACGAACAGTGTTTTGCTCTCTAAGTATGGGAAAATGCTAAATAATTCCGTCAAATCAATCACCGATTCCGTTTTATCACTCTATCGTGTTAAATCAATAACTGGATTGTGGCCCCCAGAGGCATTGCTCCCGCTCAGCTTGCTCATTTTATGCACTTGTGCGCTGTGATAATCGTATCACTTTGAGCATTTACTGTTATTTTGCAGTTATCCACAGAAACATACCAATTCTTACCTTTTCGTTCGATAAGCGAGTTAGTTTTCGTAATCATATCACAGCAATATTTAACAACATCAGAAACATCGATTTGAAGATTTCTTTTTATTCTGTCAGCGCCCATTTCCGTTGTATGTAATTTATCTAAATGCAGGAGTAATTCATTGTCCATTTCTCTATCCCGACTTTCTGTTATATACAAAATGGGCGACAGATTTTTCTGTCGCTCCAGATTATCGAAGAACTCATCCGGCGCATTAAGAAAGGGGCGATCCCGCCACCTACAGCACGCCCTTAGATCTTAAGTATTTCCTTAATGTAGCAATATGCATTGGATAAAATTGATTTTCCCTATTTTTTAGCTTTTCGCCCAATTCCGATAGAGAGATCCATTTTAAATTTTGAGTTTCATTAGTCGTTTTTAATAAAGTTCCTTCCGCTTTACATATGAAGACATGAACCATTATTGGATAATAACCCTTTATATTTTGTGAGCAACTAAATGGTGTATAGTTTAATACCCGATAGCCGTTTGCTTCATAAATGGTCGATTCTGCTTCTCCTGCTATTTCAGTTACATCAAGGCCCGTTTCTTCTTTGATCTCTCTTCTCAAGCAATTATAAACATTTTCGTATTCTCTTATTTTTCCGGCAGGGATTTCAATCATACCTTTTTCCAATGGTGCATCATCCTTGCATCTTTCTTGTATTAAAATGTGAGGAACCTGATCAATCGTTCGTTCTATTATTCCGCCAACACCTGGTTTTGAAAACTGTTCCACCTAAATTTCGCCCCATTTCTTTACTGCTTTTTATTCATTGTATATTGTTCGATGGTATCCACATGATGTGGGTCCTAGAAGTTACAACTTAAACCTCGCATATTGGATTAATAAACAAAGCACTAAACCGCTGACGCGGTGGTTTGGATTGGGATAGATGCTGCGTTTTCAAGAACCTGCTACGATTGCGGCAGGTTTTCTCTTCTTTCGGTACAATGGAATCATCACTTTCAAGGAAGATGGTTTCATGACCAATGAAAAAGTATACCTGCGTGCCTATGACGAAATCAAACTGCAAGGGTTTTCGCCACATACGGTGAAAGAATACCTCGGAAAACTGACGGCTTTTCTCCGATTTTTTGATAACCGTCCCATCGATTCCATGGGAGAGGAGGAAATCCGTGAGTTTCTGCTTCATCAGCTGGATGCTGGAAAGTCCTCCAGCACAGTGAATCTCTACAACAGCCTGCATTTCATCTTCGGCACCGTTTTAGGAAAAAGCTGAACTATCGACATCACAGATAGGTTTTTCGAGCGTAAGATGTGTCCCTCCCACTAAATATTAATCCTCATAAATTTTTGACCTAAAACGTCGGTCGGAAATGATCCCCTGTGAAATAACCGTCCTATTTTTTTGACATGACAATCTTGAACACAATCATATGAATGACAAGAGAAAATACGCAACTGCAAATCCACCATGTAGCTACATCAGAAAGGCCGTTGGTAGAAATGAAATAAGCAGCGTAGATTGACAAAGAAAACTGCACAAGCGACATTACCAAGCCCGGATTCCATTTCATCAACTTAATGCCCTGATAGATATGAGTTGAACAATTCATAATACTAAAAATAATAATAAAAAGTCCAAAACCAATATTGAAGCAGGCTGCAATGCCAAAGATCAAGAAAGCAATCCATACTAATACTATATTAATCCAAAATATCTTAATATCGGTTATTCTTTCTTCACCGAGAGGCAGATTAAAGACCTGCTCATTCATAAATTTTTTGAATCCGCCGGGCCAATAATGTTCCTCCGTTTGATGGAACAAGTAAAGAGGAATGTTACAGAGCGCCCAGAAAACCGGCTGATCCCATCTGCTGAAAACAAATAAGCCTATTGTTGCAATAATACCTATAAAAGGGCACAATCTTGCCCAAGCCTGATTTGCCGCAAATCGCTTAATCATACTAATTGATTCCCTCATCGTCCAAAGGACTTAAATCCATATCAGTGAAAAAGCGGGAAATAAGACTGAGCGCCGTGTTCCGATCAAGCATCCGATCTGGAGAAAGCGTTCTTCATCTGGCTGCTCAATTCAAAGAGGACTTTGTCCAATGTCTCAGCGGTCTCTTTTTTCAACATTTCGGCAATTTCCTGATTAGCCTGTTCCCGAAGAACTGCCCGTCTTGCAATATCACTTTCCCGCCGGAGCTTCTCATCATACTGGCTGATCAGCGCATGCCCATTGGACTGTACAGCAAGCTGATACCGCTCAATATGAAATACTGACTTCCCGTAAGACGCATCCGCCATTGCGGCGATCATGCGGCTGGACCAGTAGAAATTATCGGTTGAAATTTCCTTTGTTGTATTGGCAAGATATTCCGGTGTTGCGGATACATTGGCATAAAAAGGTACCAGTACATTAAAGGCGTTGGATGCAAATGCGATCCACTCCACCGCACGGAACTCTTCCGGGATGTCCTGGCGCATCTGGATCAAAGCCATAAAATCGTTTCGGTTGATGCCGATTGGGCGGAAGACACCTTTTATCGTTGGATCGCCATGTCCCTCATAAGGATCATACGGCGTTCCCTGATAATGAGAGGACAACACATATTTTACATCCTCTGGAGTGATCTTCTTCTCCGGCACCATGCACCAGGGCAAATCATCGGAACGCGGCTTGAAATTCGCATCCGGACCGTCCCATGCTTTGGTGTGCGGGTTAAAATACCGCAACATGTACCAGGCGCGCGGCGTATTGTAAACATGATCCGCGTCATTGTGACTTCCAAAAGCGTCTCTCGGATTAAAGTCTCCGTTCAGCGACAAGTCCAAATGGTTCTTCTCAATGAACTCCTTCATGTCATCTGAACACATATAGTTTTTCTTTTCAGTAAGTGCATCCTCCAGATCAAACCGGTCAAGTCCCAGCTGATTCGGCATCACGACATAAACATCATCCGGCACCTTTCTGGCGATCCAGTGATGGCCGCCAATGGTCTCCAGCCACCAGATTTCATTGACATCCTGAAAGGCAATACCATTCATTTCGTAGGTACCGTACTTTTCCAGAAGGCCACCCAGCCTCTCAACCCCTTCGCGGGCACTGTGAATATAAGGAAGTACAATCGAAACGATATCCTCCTCGCCGATGCCGCCGGCAATTTCATGTTGACCGTCCTGCGCCGGATGATACTCTACCAGCGGGTCCGCTCCCAGCACTCTCGGATTGGAAGTAATGGTTTCCGTGGCTGTCATGCCTACATTTGCCTCATTTACTCCGCTGGCGGCCCAAATGCCCTCGCCTTCTACAGCATTCGGTACTGCCGTAAAACGCATGGGATTTTTGGGCAGTTCGATTGCCACATGGGAAAGCACTGATTTGTAAGCAGCCGATTGGTCTCCGGGATGGATCGTTACGAATTTTTTAGCGGTAAAATGACCGGAACCGGAATCATCGTTTCGTGCGATCATGGTAGAACCGTCATAGGATGCTCTTTTCCCAACCAGAATTGTTGTACAAGCCATAAAGATTTCCTCGCCCTTATAAAGTAGTAGTATTTAGAGCCCCTCTCCAAGGGCTATATTAACCTACCATAAAAATCCAGCAGCTTAGGAATATTCTTGCACTCTAATATCACTGTTTTTAATTCCAACATTTTCTCATCTTCTTTTCTCTCCAATTTATTAATTATAGGATCGTAATATTGCAGAATATCATAAACATTAAAGTTCTCCCGTTTATTAATATTTAATAACTGGCGTTCGCATTGTATAAATCATCAGTCCTGGTCCCCTTCTCAGAGCGTACACATTATATGAAGTTCAAAGGGGAGAGGGTCAACACAGTATCCGTTCCCATATATTTCCTACATTCTCCATAGTTCTCCTGCCTTTTAAATAGCTGATATTCGTATCGTAATTGAAATCATTATATAACAAAGCGAACTTTTTGCAAACTTTTTATGTTGATCAAAAAGCAAAAGGCTAGAACTTTTGCAATTGCTTCCTGTAAAAAAACATTATTGCAATCGTCCCACCCATGATAGAAATGGAGCGGTATCATAGAAGTGCAGAGGTCAAACACCCAAAATGTGATAGAATTAAGGAAAGAATGATGGGGTGTTTGAAATGCGCAAATATGATAAGGAATTTAAAGAAGAAGCAGTCAAACTGTC
>NZ_JBJKOP010000052.1:0-43131 GCF_046707225.1 Caproicibacter sp.
TCCATCAAACGCCGAAGCCCGGCCATTGACCACGCCAGTATGCCGTCGGCCTCGGCGGCCAGCTTTTCTTTCAGATTCGGGTCGCGCTTCTCCTCCGGTATTGCCCGGTCAAAGCGGATCAGCATCAGGCGGCGGTAGAAGCCGTCCGAGCGGTCGGTGTAGCTCTTGGGAACACTGTTGCAGGAGAACAGTAGCCGTGCAAAGGGCTTGAAAGAGAAGTATTCCTTAAATTTATGCTGTGCGGAGATATAGTCCTCGCCGGTGATTGCCTTGAAGGTTCCCGTGTCACGGATATTCTCGGACGGGAGGTCGGCGAACACATTCGCCAGTTTGCCGAAAAGCTGGACCGTTGCGAATTTCTCGTCCAGCGCCTGCCAGGTTAGGGTGGATACATTGTCAGCGCCGAGCAGGACGTCCTGCACCACGGACAGGAACGTCGATTTTCCACTGTCGCCTTTACCTACAATTACAAACGATTTCTGCGCTTTGTTGACCGGAATGAGAAAATATCCCAGAATCTCCTGTATCAGCGGGACTTCGCTTTCCGGCAGGACATCGGAGAGGTAACGCATGAAAATAGGGCACTGTGATTCCGGGTCATAATTTCCGCCCAGCCGGATTGTGGACAGGTATTTCGGGTTGTGCGGCAGGAATTCATCGGTCATCACGTTGTACAGCCCGTTTTTAAAGTTCATGATGTAGGGATTTACATTGATCTCACGCACTGTTTTGTCGACCAGCACCTGCCATTGCCATTCCGCGTCCCGGATTTCAGCCGCCAGCGCGTAGCGCGCGTTCATATAGGAACGCACCTTTCGCTGTGCGGTTTTGTCGTTTTTCGGCAGATACACGCCGTTTTCATAAAAATAGTAGCTGTCGGCACAGTAAAAAACATGCTCGTTCTCGGCGCAATGGTCGGCGAGCACGCCGGGCAGGAAATTCCACTTTCCTTTTTCGGAAACCTCATACCACGTGGGAATCTCGCTTCCGCGCCGTTCCTTGCGTGCTTCCTGTGTTGCCGAAAAAGATTTATACAGTTCTTTTTGGTAGGCCGGAAGCGTTTTGAGGTCAGCCGCCTTGAATTTAAAGTGGTTCTTGATATTGTCGCCGATAAACGCACCCGCGATTCCGGGGTCGATGTTATAAAGGTAATCGTTGATAAACCGGCGCGCCGTATGAATGTCGACGGCGGCCTCCTGCTTGGTTTTGACGGATGCGAGCGCTTTTTTCAGCTCTTCCACGCTCATCGGGTGAAATGCCAGCCCCGCCGGTGATTTGCAGGCGCAGCTGCCGCCGCGCATTTTCGGGCAGACAAAACCGCGCTCCGCAATTTTCCGGCAGGTCATCGGTTTGGTGCCGGATTTATAGAAATGGTCGATTTTCGCCTGTGTGGCGTCATAATCGTAGGCCGGATACGGTTTCGACAGCTTGTGGATGACGGCCTCGCCGCCCTCGAAAACCGCCAGATTGGAGATCATGGCGTACCAGTCCGGCTCTGAGAGAGTTTTCGCGTCCCTTTTACAATGCTGAATGAACGCGCAGTGAAGGCCCACCCTCACTAATCCTTTCTGGGTGCCCCGATCTTTAATCGGGGCTGAAGCGGCGCGCGGCGGTTCGCTTTCTTCGGGAAGCTCCGGAAGAACAGCCTCGAGCTCTTTCTGGGTGTACCGCAGTTCCGGGCTGAATTTAACGCATTCCACAGGAACAGGTTCTTCCTTGCAGTGCAGAAAGCTCGGGAGACGGAAGACCCGGCTTTCGTTTACGCAAGCCGGGTCTGCTCCGAAATATGCGACTAGCCGCCTCTGGATGGACCGGAAGCGTTCCACTTTGGCATTTTTCATCAGCCAGTAGCAGTGAAGCGACTTTCGGGTCCTGACGATCAGCGATGGTTCGAGCGGAAAAGCCTGTATTTTCGCCAGCTGCTCTTCCAGCGGAATATCGTCGCATTCCATGAACTGGGCGTTGATGCGGGTAATTTCGGAATCCTCATGCCCGCCGTAGTTGATGACAAAATATATCCCGTGATTCTGCCTGTTGTGGGCTTTGAGCGTATCGACAATTTTGTCGAAATGCCCTTGTTCTATTTTCAGTTTCTGACCGGAAAACGCGTTATCGGGGCGGTCGGAGAAGATTCGCAGGCAGACGGACTCCGCCGGTTCAAAAAACGCGCCGAGGAATTCACCTGGACTGACCGGAACCGGCTTCAGAGAATATTCGCTCACAGGCATTCCTCCAGTTCATGCAGCTCCCCAAACCGGGTTCCGGCGGCGGCCTCTGCCACAATCGGCACTGAAAATGCATCAAAAGGCCTCGTTTCCATGCAGTTTTTGATGAAAATAACGGCTTCTTTGAGGTGATTTTTGGGCAGTTCAAAGACCAGTTCGTCGTGAATTTGCAATAAAGGACAAAGCCATGGGCGTTCCGGCAGGCCCCGGATAATCCGTCCGAGAGCAAGTTTGAGAATGTCCGCCGCCGTTCCCTGAATCGGCGTGTTCATAGCCACGCGCTGCGCGAAGGACTTCACATTCCAGTCCCGTGAGGTTATGCCCGGCAGGGAGCGCCGTCGACCGAGCCATGTTTCGGTATATTTGCGGAACTCGGCGCGCTTTTTCGTTTCCTCCTGCCAGCGCGAAAGGCGGGGGTATCCGGCTTTGAGGTTGCGGATAATGCTCTCGCATTCATTGAGCGAAACATCCAGCCCGGCCTTGAATTTCAGCGTTTTTTGCAGTCCTTTCGGGAACAGCCCGAAAAAGGTACCGAAGTTGCAGTTCTTGGCGATGGTGCGCCGCTCTTTGTACTCCGGCGCGCTTTTGTTCTTTGCCTGCTCCAGCGGAATTTTGTAAATGACAGAGGTGGTCTGGGCGTGGATATCCCCGCCGGAACGATAGGTTTCGAGCATCTTTTCATCCTTGCAGTAGAACGCGCCTACACGCAGTTCGATCTGTGAAAAATCCAGCGACAGCAGGATTCTTTCCTCCGGCGCGGTGATAAAATTGCGGACACCGATATCGTCCGCGCCCGCCCTCGGCATATTCTGGCAGTTCGGATTTTTGGATGCGAAGCGACCCGTTTCGGTGGCCAGCGGCAGCAGATCGGGATGGATGCGTCCGGTAGCCGTGTTGACATACTTGAGGTATCCGTCTATGTAGGTAGATTTGATCTTTCCCCAGCGCCGGTATTCCTGCACCAGATCAAAGAGGCGAACCAGCTCCGGGCGCTTTTTTTCACAGTGTTCTTTGAGCAAAATCAGTGCCTCGTCATCGAGCGCGTTCTGTTCCTTCTCCGTTTGTTTCACTTTCGGCAGCTTCATACGTTCAAACAGATATTTTTTGAAAGCGGCGGTGCTGGCGTTCGCGCCGATGGGGATGTCGCCGATGATGAATTCAATTGATTTGCGAATTTCCGTAAGATGTTTTTCAGCCTCGACCCGTTTCGCTTTCATTAATTCCACATCGAAAGGAAGCCCGTTATACCGCATCAGGCCGACATAGACGGCGGTGGGGGATTCGATTTTTTCTACGATAAACCGGTGTTTCGGCAGAAAGCGGTCAAACCAGTTGTTGAGCAGATGATACAGGCGCAAAGCGTAATCCGAGTCGGCACAGGCATACCGAACGGTGCGCTCCGCTTGCGGATCAAGTTCATCAAAATGAAGACCGCCGACCGTTTCGGTATAGGACGGCAGCTGCTCGCCGAAGTATTCCGGTACCAGCGTTTTCAGGCCGCAGTCGCCGAGCGAACGGAACTCCTTCTCGTTTTTATACACCAGCTGAGCCGCCGCGATGGTGTCGTAGCAGGGTTCCTGCACCACGATGCCGCGCGCGTACAAAAACGCGCTCTCAAACGCGAGGTTGTGGACAACCTTGGTGACGGCGGGGTTCATGAAAAGCTCCGGTTTTAGCCACGCCCAAATAGCATCCTGTTCGGCGGCGTTTTGCCCGACACGATGTGTTAGCGGCAGATAGACGGCGTCACCCTCGGCTACCGAAAAGCTGATGCCGACAATATGCGACTTATGCGCGTCCAGCGCGGCGCGGTCATCGTTCCGGTATGAGTCATCCGGCGCGGTTTCAAAGTCGAAAGCGACGATGGTCGCACCGGAAAGGTAGGCTTGCAAGTCCGACAGAGATAGAATTGACTGATATGGCATGGACATTCCTCCCGCAAGCATAATTTCCTTTAATGCATATGCGCGAAGATGGGGGGATTTATTTTGTCCATTGTTAGTATCACTAAAATTAGTCGTTTTTTGTTGCTATATTGTTGTCAACACGGTATAATATTTCCATTAGGTAAAGGAGCTGTTTTATGCGAGCGGATTACAAACGGTTATGGAAACTATTGATAGACCGCGACATGAAGAAAAAGGACTTGCGCGATGCAGCACATCTCAGTCCTTCTTTAATGACAAAATTGAATAAAAATGAAAGTTTGACTACAAATACGCTTGCACGTATTTGTGAGGTCTTGGATTGTCGTATCGAAGATATCATGGAGTTTGTGCCTGAGTGTTCTGGCGAGAGAGAACGGAAAAGTACGGATGGATTCGGAGTGTACATTTAGAGATATTATTGGGCAATAACTAAGTGTTTTGCCCTGCTTTCAGCAGATGAGAGGTTGATGCTTTGCTATGGAAATATATAATTTTGACGAGTTGACGCAAGCTCCCTTGCTAATTGATGCAATATATAAAGGCGGTACGGCGAAAAATATTTCGGCTGAACCATTACATACTTTGCTACCAAGAACATCCAATCAAGGCGGTTTTAGAATTACTCATCGTCAAGACAATATGAATTTACCAGCCTATGTTGTTATATATACATCTTTATCTGAACTGGAATGGCCTGATTATCTGGATGCAGAAAGTGGCGTATTTCGATACTATGGTGACAATCGTCATCCTGGTAATGATTTACACGACACGCGTAAAAAAGGCAATGCTTTGCTTCGAGATGTTTTTTCTTGGCTAAACAATCCAGATGATATTAACAAAATTCCTCCTTTCCTGATATTTCAGAAAACCGGTGACGGTAGAGATGTCAAATTTCTTGGCTTAGCTGCTCTAGGTAATATTAATATTCCACCAGATAGAGACTTAATTTCATTCTGGAGAACTATGAATGATCAAAGATTTCAAAATTATGAAGCGTATTTTACGATACTTGATTTAAAGCAAGAGAGTATCTGCAAAGATTGGCTAATTTCATTGGTGTATGATTACGAAAACAATATTAAATATGCACCTATGTGCTGGAAATCGTTTATTTCAAAAGGAAGAAATGGTATTAAGCCTTTAAAAGCTCCAAAAATTCAAAATATACCATCAAAGTATGAGCAATTAACCAGCAACGAAAATGATAATGAAATTATTCAAACAATTAGTGATTTTTACAAAAGCAATCCACAGGGATTTGAAAAATGTGCATCCAGCATTATACAGATAATGGATCCAAATTTCTATGAATTTAATCTTACACGACCATGGCGTGACGGAGGACGAGATGCACTTGGAAAATATAGAATTGGTGTTCGAAATAATTATTTAAACGTCGAATGTGCATTGGAAGCTAAATGCTATTCTGATAATACCTCAGTTGGGGTGAAAGAAACTTCGAGACTAATTTCAAGAATTAAATATCGTCAATTTGGTATTTTAGTTACTACAAGTTATGTCGATTCTCAAGCGAGAAAAGAAATACTAGAAGATGGTCATCCAATATTGCTTATTACTGCAAAGAATATTGCATCCATCTTACGAAGTAACGGAATTGTTTCATCTACAGTGCAAGCTTGGCTGAAAGCGCTTGAATGATAAGAATAATGTTAAATCAAACGCTGAATGCTGAATCATGATTTTTACAGATAAGATATTCTTTATACAGGAGAATCGTTGGTTTATGAAATATAAAACAGTTACAGAGGTGGCAGAAATTTGGGGAGTTTCGGCTACTTGGGTTACAATTCTGTGTAGCACAGGAAGAATTTCGGGCGCTGTGAAAAAAAACGGTAGGTGGAGAATACCGGAAAATGCCCAAAAGCCACAAGGTTCTCGACGTCAACCTACAAAAAGATGTACAGCAAGATTTACATTTATCGATCTATTTGCAGGCATAGGTGGTTTTCATCAAGCGATGAGATATCTTGGTGGAAAATGCATAATGGCAGCGGAGATAAATGAAGCTTGTGTTGAAACATATGCGCTAAATTTCAAAACAAAAGAAGATGAAATTCGTAGAGATGTGAATGATATTGCCCCATCAAGCATTGAATCTTTTGATGTGTTGTGTGCAGGATTTCCATGTCAACCATTTAGCAAAGCAGGAAAGCAAAAGGGTTTTAAAGATAAAACACGTGGAAATTTATTTTATAAAATATTGGATATTATTGATGGCCATTCTGAAATTAAATTTATTATTTTAGAAAATGTTCGAAATTTAGCCGATAAGTCAGAAAACTGGGATATTATTTGTAAAGAACTTATGCAGCGAAATTTTTACATTACTGAAGCTCCAATTATTCTTTCTCCAAGTGACTTTGGTATACCGCAAATTAGGGAAAGAGTATATATTTTGGGAATTAGAAAGTCGATTCGCAATGAAAAAATTCTCACAAATGGATATATTCACATTGAGGATTTAGCTATTGATAGATATTTTAAAAAATGTAAAATGGGGGACGCTTGGAGCATTTTAGAAGATAATGTTTCAGATTCATATAATATTCCTGAAGAGCAGGAGTTAATGATAAATGCATGGGATGAATTAAGACGAGAAACAAGAATAGGAGTTATAGGTTTTCCACTTTGGATTAGTTGTTTCGGAGTAGGTATTGATAATACTGATGACCTGAAAATTAGTTTGGGATATGAATCCATGCCGGACTGGAAAAAGAACTTTGTTAATCGTAACAGAGAATTTTATCTATCTCATCGTGCTTTTATAGACAATTGGATGGAACGGTATGATATGAAAAATCGTATAAAACTTTTTCAGAAATTTGAATGGAATTGCGGCACAGATGTAACTGATATACATAACACCATTATACAAGTACGCCAATCTGGAATACGTGTAAAACGTCCAACCTATTATCCCTCTTTGGTTGCAATTGTTAATACACCTATAGTGTGGGATAGAATTAAAGAAAGGTTCCGATATATTACGCCTCGTGAAGCTGCTAATCTTCAAAATTTTCATGCGCGATTTAAGTTTGCTGGAACTGATAAGGAGATATATCGGCAATTGGGGAATTCTGTAAATGTA
Organism: Caproicibacter sp.; assembly: GCF_046707225.1. Lineage (NCBI taxonomy): Bacteria > Bacillati > Bacillota > Clostridia > Eubacteriales > Acutalibacteraceae > Caproicibacter > Caproicibacter sp. The sequence goes on from NZ_JBJKOP010000052.1 coordinate 7,266, forward strand.
AGAATTTTGAAAATATTAGGAGAGAGTTTGTTCTCTTTGGCACAAGAAGATTGGGACGGTGAAGAAAATGGTTGATTTGAATAATTTCGATGAACCTGCTAATGGCAGGAATCGGATCTCTGTAGTGAATGAAGATACATATGAACTTAATATTCAACCAGCAGCTAGTATATTGAATGTTTTTTCTCGCTTAAGTTATAAAGCGTGGTATGCAATTGCTGAGTTCGTTGATAATTCAACCCAATCATATTTATCCCACATTGAAGAATTAAATGGGCATTCAGATATTAGATTAGTGGTAAAAGTACGATACTCGATTGAATACAATACATTGACAATTACAGATAATGCTTATGGGATGGAAATTGAAAAATTTAAAGATGCCATTTTACTTGACTCTAAAAACAATGAGCAAGTTGGTCGTCATGAATTTGGTATGGGACTAAAAACGGCAGCTTCTTGGTTTGGTAATATATGGAGTGTGAAAAGCACTCAGTATGGATCGAGTAATGAATTTAATGCGACCGTAAATATTCCTAAATTGAAAAACGAGGGGCTGAATTCGGTTCGTATCCATCGCAGCATTGTTGATGAAAACAAGCATGGAACTACTATAACCATCTCTGAAGTTACAAAAAAAATAACAGGGCCTAGGACTATTGCGAAAATAAGAGATCTGCTATCGAGTATGTATCGTCGTGATATTAATAATAAAAACATCGAGATTTGGTTTAATGATGAGCCTATTGCGTTTGATGACTATACAATATTAACTAATTTTAGAGGTAAAACATGGAAAAAGCCTTTGGATTTTACAATAATATTCGACACGAAAAATTACCATATTACTGGTTTTGTCGCTATTATGAATCCAGGTAGTTTTCCGAAAGCGGGATTTGCCTTGTTTAGACAAGATCGAGTTGTTATTGGTGGTACAGATGCCAACTATAAACCAATGCAAATATTTGGACAAATTCAAAGCCAACGTTCCCTAAAATTGTTTGGGGAACTGAATATGGATGATTTCCCCGTAAATCAAGCAAAAGATGGATTTATTTGGGATGATGGGCTGGAAGATGTATTTATTGAGGCCTTAAAAATGAACATTCAAGATTACATAGAGATTGCTGATCTATCAAGAAAAGAACGTGAGAGTGAATCTCAGTATTCAACTGAAAATTCAAATAAATTGCAAAAAGAAATTGAAAAAGCCATTGAAGGACTAAATGGGAATGATGACAGTTTTGATCCGAATGGAGAATATCCTTATGCTCCAATTAATAACAGTGACGATAAAACTTCTTTGGATACGAAAGAGTATATCGAAACAATCCTTAATATTGAAACTGAGGCAACTGTTGTTGGAACAGTGCGCACTTATAATGTGCCCATTAATCAAATAACAACTCAGAGAGTAAATGTACAATGGGCTGTAGGAAAATTGAATTATTGGATCGATTATTCTGAAAATGAGAATGGAGAAATTGATGTTCAAATTAATATTGATCATCCGTTTTTCATGCCATATGCTAAAGATGAAAATTTTAAAAAGGTACTCGAAAAGTTTGTATTATCATTTATTATTGCGGAGCAACAGGCTCGATTAACTTCGGACAAAGAAGGGTATATTATGGCGGCTACAATTAAAAATTATATGAACAAATATCTTTCTAAGATGGCAGGTGAATAAAATGGAAGAGTATATCATTAAAGAGCAAAACGCAAACGAATTTACAATAGTTCAGGGCGAGTTTTATTCAAAGATATACAACAAGCATGTTCTTTCATACGGTGAACAAGGGGCAAATAATATTAGAGATAATATTATTTCTACTTATAGGGAATCTCAACTTCAATTATATTCTCACCAAAAAAATAATAACATGCTCTTAGTAGGCCGTGTTCAATCAGGTAAAACTTCTAATCTTGAGTTGTTCACTGCGCTAGCCTTTGACAATGGCTATAATCTTGTTGTGATTTATGGTGGATATGATAATACTTTGCTAACACAAACAACAACTCGTTTTAAGAAAACTTTTGATATCCCGAATGATACAACTTATGATAATAGTGCACCTGTCATTTTTTCTTCTGACGATAGTACTCAACTATTATCTGTTGATGATGAAATTATTGAAGATTTACTAGAAGCTAAAAAGCCAATATTTCTTATTTCCATGAAACGTCCAGCGGCTATGAGTAAGGTAAATAGATTGCTAACTCGCATTAATAAAAGTAATCTTAAGGCTTTTATTATTGATGATGAAGGAGATCAAGCCAGTTTAAATACAAAGAAAAACAAGGTTAAAGATGCTTCTGCTACATATGCGGAAATTGTTAAAATGAAAAGTCTTATTTCGGATCCTTTATATTTGTCGGTAACTGCAACACCACAAGCCAATATATTCTTAAATGAATATAGTGCACTAAGGCCAGATAGTATAAGACTTATTGAACCAGGAAAAGGATATTGCGGAGCTGAAGTTTATCATCTTTTTAATTCAGATACGATTGAAATAATTGATGAAGCAGAAGAACTTACGGGAAAATTATCAGCATCCCTCAGAAGTGCAATTAATCATTACTTAATTGCAAGTGCCATTATGAAGTTACGTGGAATTCTTACAAGCGATATGATTATTCATTCTCATCGAAATGTAAGTGATCACAGCGAAATTTATTCTTCTATTGATGGATATATTCAAGAGTTTAAGGATACCGTCAAATATAAAGATGAAAGCTTTCCCATTAGAAAAAAGGAATTATTCAAAGTTTACAATAATTGCTTTTCAGAGCAAATTCAAGCGAAATATTCTTTTGATGATATTTTTGAGAAAGTCTGTGAAGTCGTTAAAAGAACCTATATCATCCTTAAAAATTCAGCAGGGAGAATAACACAGGCAAACGAAAATTTAAGAAAGCATAGAATTTATATTGGGGGAGATCTTCTTCAACGTGGTGTTACCTTCCCTCGATTAGTGACTACTTACTTTACGCGCTGGGCGAATGACGGTGGGAATATGGATACCAATTTGCAGAGAGCTCGTTGGTTTGGATATAGGAATTCATATATTGATATTTGTAAGATATTTACAACAGAAGAAATTGCGAGGGAATTTACCACTCTGTCGGAAATTGAAGAAGATCTGTGGGAACAATTTTATTCTATCCAAAATGGCGAAATGGCTATCAATGATATTCTAATTCAGGCGGAAAATACAAGACAGAAACCCACTCGTAAAAATGTCGCATCATATAAATCCGTAGCCTTTAAAAGTAGGTGGATTAAGCAGCGAGTTGGCATCTTTGATAAAATCCAACTTGATCACAACAATAATGTAGTTCTTTCTGTATTAGAAGGGTTACCTTTAATAGGTACTAGTGCAGGGAGAGTAGATGGTGCCCAAACAGCCTCATATGTGCTTCTATCTAAAGACAAAATTAATAAATTGGTTGAGCAGATTCAGACGGTCTTTGACCTTGAGCCATTTGAGAGAAAGCCCTTGGCAGACTTGCTTGCCACTGAGACAACTATTCCGGTTATCCTTATGAGTGGCTTTGATGGAGAAGGGCGCAAAAGAAGTTTTTATAGAGACAACAAAATTTATGCACTTCATCAAGGTGCTGACAGCAAAGAGACCGAAAAAATTAACTATCAAGGCGATAGCTTTGTTATTGTTAATAAAGATTGTGTTAATATTCAAATACACAAAATTATACCCAAGAAGGAACTTTCGTCAGGTAGAGTACAAGAACTCCCTGAATTCACTCAATATATGTTTGCAATCTATCTCCCTAAAGAACGTGTATATTTTGTAAAGGGGTGATTGTGTGAATACTCAATTATTAAATAACTTAAAACTTATACCTACTACAGAATCTATTTATTTACTTGAAAAATTGACGGAGAGTTCGGGCTTTTTTGGTACACAAAAGAAGTTGTTGTATGCAGCAAAAAACGTACAGCAACTCGAGCACAATAGTGTCGATACTGAGTTCCTTTCGATTAAGACCCATGTTTATATTAGCGCTATAGAAAACACTTCACAGTTTTCAACTGGCTATTATAATATAATTCAATTTAAAGGATCAATTGAGGATAAAAACATAGAGGCATTTATTAGGCTTTGTCGCATTTACAGTACCCATAGTGAAGAATTGAGCTTCTGGGATTTTTTTTATTCATTGTCTAGCCTTTTTCAACCTTCACAAGAGCAGCATTTTAAAAATCTTGTTGGGTTATGGGGCGAACTAACATTTATGAAGAAAATATACAATTCTCTTAATAGAGATTTATCATCTGATTGGCATCGAAATGGTACCTACTCAAAATACGATTTTATTTCCGATAAGGCGAATATTGAAGTTAAAACAGTAGTAAACGACTTGCCTATTGTTAAAATTAAACATTTACAGGTTTTTAATGAAGAAACAAATTTTCTAGTTGCAATTTGCATTGAAAATAACAGCCATGGTGAATCAATTATTGATCTAGTTGAATATCTTCGAAGTATTCCCAAATATTTCAATAGTTTAAGTTTTAACATTAATATTGAACGTGAGTTGCAACGAATATCACCTGTTGAGGCAAAAGAAACCAAGTTTAAATTGATTTCCTGTTCATTGTATAATTCTAAAGATTTAAACGTTTTTACAGACATTCCGTATACAATATCTGATTTGCAATATGTCTATAACTTATGCGACGCAGCACCAATAAATATTGCTACCGAGCAGAATCAACTATGGTAATGTGAGGAGACGAAATGGTTACATAATGTTTCTATATGCTGGATGACATGATCTGCCAGTCGTGGAGGCAAGACTTAAATCCCAACACATGCAAATACGGACAAAAGCACTTTACATTCTCCACCGTACTTCCCGAATCTTCACCTGCCCAAAATACTCGCCTTTTGGCTTCACGCTTTCAATGACAATCCGCTCTACAAACTGTTTCAGGAAAGCGCGGCGTTCGTGGTTCGATAACTTATCCCAGTTCTCTCGAAAATTCCGAGCGATTTCCTGTGGCTTGGCCGCCGTGGGTTTGGGAGCGGCGCTGAGGCGTTCCAGTTCGGCACTCAGAACCAGCTTATCCGATGCGACCAGCTTCTTCATTTCGCGGTAATCATCAAAGTCAATTTCGTTATGGACATATCGCTCCAGTGTTTCGCGTTCCCTTGTTTCAAGGCCTTTCAGCTTGGCTTCCAGCGACAGGATTGCTTCGCTGTTGTCATGCTTGATTTTTTTCTCTTCTGCACGAGAAGGATTATCCGCATCATTAAAATCCGCGATCTGGGATATGTATTCCTCGAAAGCCGCCTCCACCTTCTTGTGGCTCATACTGCCGACGGTACAGGTCCCGAGAGTATGATTACAGCATACATATCCGACCGTAATTTGAATTTTCGTTTTTAACTGTTTGCGGGACTCATAGGTTTTCATCTTGTAGCCGCACTTTGCGCATACCAAAAATCCGGCAAAATATTTATTGTCATTCGGCGGCTTTGTGATACCTACCTTTTTATTTTGCTCAAGAATGTCCTTCGCAGCATCAAAAAGTTCCTGTGGAATAATCGCTTCATGCAAGCCGTCGTATTCCTGCTTGTGTTTGGAATCGTTCATGTGGTGGCGCACATCGCCCACATAGTTGCAATTGGTGAGGACGCGCCTGACTTTCACAGACGACCATGTTTTGTCTTTCTTCGTTAATATACCGCGCAAATTAAGCCGCCGCGCAATGTCCGTGAGTGTAAGTCCGTTGTTCACAAACATTTCAAAAACATCCCGTACGACTTCGGCTTCGGCGGGATTTACTGTTTGCATTTTTTGGCCCTTCACGCGGTCATATCCGAAACTTGCCGACGATGTGCAGAGTGAATACCCTTCCTTCACCTTGCGTTCGACGCCGACCCGTGTTCGCTCGATAATGTTTTCACGCTCAAACTCCGCAAAGATCCCGATGATTTTGATAAACATTCTGCCGGATGCCGTTTGTGTATCAATAGACTCCATTAAGGAGTTGAATTCGCAGTCATTGGCATTGAACAGGTCAACCAAATAAATCAAATCCGCCGTGGAGCGTGTGAGGCGGTCGATCTTGAACACCAGCACGTTTTTAACGAGCCCGGATTTTACGTCCGCAATCATTTCTTTGACCGCGGGGCGTCCGGTAATGTCTTTGCCGGAGATGCCTTCGTCGGCGTATATTTTATAGATTGACCAATCTTTGATTCTCACATAATCCTTGAGCTTCTGCTCCTGTGCCCGGATGGAGAAACCTTCCTGCGCCTGTTCCTCTGTGGATACGCGAACATAAATTGCTGTTTCCATCAGCCACTGCTCCTATCATCTTTATTGATAGGATTTTGCGGCGGCTCATCTTTTTCACTGTTAAGATCTGCTTCCATGGCTTTGCACTGCGCCTTCAAAAAGAATTTTAACATCCGTTCCTGTAACGTCTTTGGCAGTTCAATTCTTTTTGAATCGTCGGACATATATTTCACCTCGTAAAATGCTCTTTGGTAAAATATATGTGGGAGGCATTTGGAATAAAGATTGTCCGTAGAAAATCGGTTCTATAAATCCATACACAGTTTTTAGAGGGGAATTTCTATTCACGCGCCGGGGAGGTGAGCGCATGGCAGACAGTCTTTTCTCAATGCCGTGATGCGATTTTAGAAAACCCATGCGAAACAGCTATGCACATAGATCATTGGTATAAGGTATCGGAGCTCCAGGGTCCAGCAGGGTGGTCATAAACCATTTGATGTTCAGGTATGAAATTTCCCTGCGCCGCGCCTCCTGCGCGCTCTCGTTTTCCAGTTTTGGAACTTCAGCGATGGATTCCTCGTAACGCTGGTTGACGTAATCCTCCAAATCCAGCGCGTCGTTGATTTCGGGTTTAAACAGATCCGTCCGTACGGAAAGGTCCGGTGACCAGGGGAAACAATGGCCATCGAACGCTTCTTTTTTATGGAACCAAGGGTAACCGCCGAAAATCTCATCGGCACATTCTCCGCTGACCGCGACGACATGATCTTTTTTTATCATCCGGCAGAAGTGAAGGAGGGAGGAGTCAACGTCCGCCATGCCCGGCATGTCTTTCGCGTCCACCGCGTCATAGAGCTTGTCGGCCTGGCTCAGATTGTCGCATTTGAGGACGGTGTGGTTCGTCCCGCAGTATTCCGCCATTTTTGCAGCCCAGGGATCGTCGGAGTCCGGCTGGAAGGCGGTTGGCTTGAAATATCGGTCGTTGCCTGTGAACTCAAAGGAATAAGTGGAGAGAATTTGGCCTAAATCCCGGTACTTGCGCGCCGCGACCGACGTGACTATGCTGGAGTCCAGTCCGCCGGACAGGAACGTGCATAACGGAACGTCGGAAACAAGCTGCCGGGTGATCGCGTCTTCCAGAAGGTAGCGCACATGTTTGACCGTATCCTCGTAGCTGTCCGGATGTTCGTGGCTTTCAAGCTGGAAATAAGGTTTGACTGAAAATCCGTCCCGGTCCGATATGGCGAAGAACCCCGGCTTAATTTCATAAATATCCTTGAATACGCCGACGCCGGCTGTTCGGGCGGGACCGATTCCAAGAACTTCGCAGAGGCCCTTGCGGTCAAGAATCGGGTTGATTCCCGGGTACTGCAGCAGAGCCTTGATTTCGGAACCAAACACCAGCCGGTCCCCCGCAAGGGTATAAAACAGGGGCTTTACGCCGAACCGGTCGCGGCAGAGAAAACAGCGATTCCGCCTTTCGTCGTCAATGGCAAAGGCAAATATCCCATTCAGCTTTTTGGGGCATTCTGAGCCGTAGTGAATATAACATTTCAAAAGGATCTCAGTGTCGCTCGTGGTTTCGAACACATAGCCGATTGACTCCAGTTCACGGCGCAGCTCGTCGCCGTTATACAGTTCCCCGTTGTAGACAATCGTGTACCGGTATCCGCCCGCGTAAGCGGTCATTGGCTGCTTCCCGCCTTCCAGATCAATGACCGCAAGCCTCTGATGCGCGAAAGCGGCGTGGGTTGAAATAAATACCCCATTTTCATCGGGTCCGCGGTGCCTCAGCGTATTGCCCATACGCCTTGCCAGCTGACCCAGAAAAGGGGCCTCTTCGGTAAAATCTTCGTTGTAGTTACAAAAACCTGCAATCCCACACATATGGAACCCCCTCCTTCGAAGTTACATTATCATATTATGTGAAATTGTAATTATGGTTCTAGAAAACAGCCCCGCGGGGATTTGACCCGCGGGGCGTTTCGTTCATTTCTTTTCTTTCTCGGCTCTCGGTTCGCTGTTTTTTGCAAGCTCGCTTAAGATTCTTTCCGCAGCCGTGCGCCGGGCGTTTGCTTCAATCGAAAGTTCAATCGCCAGCCTGGTCAGGTCTGCCTCGCTTTGCTGCGAGGTGGATCGGATGCGTTCACAGACTTCCTTCATCGCGGTGGTCTGGTCTTCGCAGAAGCGGTCGTACATTTCATTTTGCGAAGCGTTTAACAGCAGCGTTTTCACAAGAGAGGAAATATCCTGAATGGAAAGAACCTGCTTCAGCATGCAGATCACCGTCAGAATTGCAAGATGATCGCGGGAATATTTTTTTTGCTCCGGGCGGGGAAGTACTCCGTCCTTCACATAGTTGTTGATCATGCTGGAGGTGAGCAGATTCGTTCCTTCATCCCGTTCATACAGGCAAAGCTGCTTATTCATGTAAGTCAGCACCTGATCCATATATAAATAGATTTCCGGGAGCCGTTCCCATTCCACGGCCCTCGACTCTTCAATTTGACCGATCCATTTCTGAATCCGTTCTGTTGCCTCACTCATGCGCTTTTTCCTCCCCTGTATTTCTGTGTCCGCCGGCGGTGTAACGGCTGGGCGGAACGCCCATGTACCGCCGAAACACCCTCGAAAAATAGAGCTGGTCGGAAAAACCCGTGGAATAGGCCGCTTCTCCGACCGTCAGGCCGCCGGCCTTCAGCAGCCCGGCGGCTTTACCAATCCGGTAACGCATTAAGTATTCGTTTGGCGGCATGGAAATATGCTGCATAAACAGGCGGTAAAGGTGACTGCGGCTGATGCCGGCGCTGGCGGCGATGCTGCTTACGGTAATATCGCCCGAATAGTTGTAATCAATGAATTTAATGGCCTTTTTTACATACTCGTATCCGTTGTCCTGCGGCTGAGCGGGTTTTCCAAACCGGTCCATCAGCGCAGCCAGAAAGAGCAGCAGACCGGATTCCATGCGGGCTTCTTCGCTGGGACTTGATCCGGAGGAATTGCAGATATCGGTCAGCAGGCGTTCCAGCCTGTCGTCCCCACCGTAATGAAAAACCGGTTCCCGGTCCAAAAGGCCCGTCTGGTCCATCAGGCGTTTCGCGTCGCTTCCGTTAAACCCCACCCAGCAGTAGGTCCAGGGGTCCCTGTCGTCGGCGGAGTAGGATACCAGCTGGGACGGAACCACAAGAAAGCCGTCCCCCACGGATAAACTGTGCTGTTTTCCGCAAGAGCGGAATTCCCCGCGTCCGGACACAATGTAATGAATCAGATAATGATCCCTGACAGCCGGACCCCAGGAATGCCGCGAGGCGCAGCGCTGCACGCCGCAGCTGTAAACCGCAAGGCCCAGACTGTTGTGAAACGGATCCCGGAAAGAACGTCTGAATTCCTCTTCTCCCATGAGACGCCGCACCTCCTTTTCTTCAATTTTATTATAATTCCGAGCAGGTTTAGATGCAATAAAAAACAAAAATTGATGAAAATAATTGAAATCAATTTTGGGATCAGTTATAATAAAAAGCATATTCGATCATTTTTAACTGGCTTTGACCGGAATTTTCATGCGGGAATGGGGACGCGACAATGAACTTTCAACAGGAAGTGCAAATATCACTGACGGTCTTGATTACAGGGCTTGTAGTCGTATTTTTAATGCTGATTTTTTTAACTCTGGTGATTAAGGGCTATGGGAAAGCGGTGAATTCACTGCAATCCAGGCTGAATCAGCGGCCGCGGGAAAGCATGCCGGTTCCCAAACCGGAGTTGGTTCCGGCCGCTGCTCCCGCGCCGAGTGAACCGGTGACGGAAGATGTTCCCGCTGTTGAGGAGGGAATACCGGAAGAGGTTCTGGCTGTGCTTGCCGCCGCGGCATACAGTGTGATTCCGGGCGGTGTTGTTACCTCCGTGCGCCGCGCGGCGGTGCAGAGCAGAGCAAGGTCATCGTGGGGAATGGCCGGCCTTCTTGAAAATACACGGCCGTTTTAATTCATTGAGGCTTTTGGAGTAGGGGAAGGATTGGTAAAGTGACGATATTCAGTGGATTTCTCAAATCGGTTATGAAAATATTTGAAACCTCGGGCCTGGTCGGCAACGATCCGCGCAATTATGTCATGATCTTAATTGCGGGAGTTTTGATTTATCTGGCGGTGAAGAAGCAGTTTGAACCGCTGCTCCTTCTTCCCATCGCGTTCGGCATGCTGCTTGTCAACCTGTATCCCGCGATTATGGCTGCGCCGACCGATACGGAAAACGGGGGGCTGTTTTATTACCTGTACCTCGGCGTCAAACTGGGAATTTATCCGCCGCTGATTTTCCTTGGAATCGGCGCCATGACGGATTTCGGCCCGCTGATTTCCAACCCGAAAAGCTTTCTTTTGGGCGCCGCGGCTCAGCTCGGCATATTTACGACTTTTATCGGCGCGATTTTTCTTGGGTTCGAGACAAGGCAGGCGGGCTCCATCGCCATTATCGGCGGTGCCGACGGGCCTACCGCTATTTTTGTCACTTCCCAGCTGGCCCCGAAGCTTCTGGGGCCCATCGCGGTGGCGGCTTATTCCTACATGGCGCTGGTGCCGATTATCCAGCCTCCGATCATGAAGGCCCTGACGACTAAAAAAGAACGCTTGGTGCGCATGGAGCAGCTTCGCCCGGTCTCCAAGCTGGAAAAGATTCTGTTCCCGATCATCGTAACCATCCTGATTTCTCTCCTTCTTCCGGATGCCGCTCCGCTGGTCGGAATGCTGATGCTCGGCAATCTGTTCCGTGAAAGCGGGGTTGTGGACCGCATCAACAAAACCGCTCAGAACGAACTGATGAATATCATTACGATTTTTCTCGGCACAACGGTCGGCGCAACCGCTACCGGGTCCCTGTTCCTTTCCTGGGGGACGATTAAGATCGTGATTCTGGGACTGCTGGCTTTCTGCATCGGAACCGCCGGCGGCGTCCTGTTCGGCAAGCTGATGTGCCATATGAGCGGCTATAAGGTCAATCCGCTCATCGGTTCGGCCGGTGTGTCCGCGGTTCCCATGGCGGCGCGTGTGTCCCAAAAGGTCGGCCAGTCGGAAGACCCCGGCAATTTCCTGCTGATGCACGCAATGGGACCGAATGTCGCGGGCGTGATTGGTTCCGCGGTTGCGGCGGGCGTTCTGCTCAGCATCTTGAAGTAATTTTCAGCAATTTTATTTCGCCCGCACGTCCGGATGGCGTGCGGGTGATTTTTGTATTGTGACTGTTCCGAGGGGGGGCTTGTTTGCACTTTTCCGCGGAATACGATACAATAAAGAATACGGGCTGCAGACCCGATTTTGATTTCTGGCGGTGGAGTACATGTCTGAAAATATGGAACTGAGGAAAAAGGTTCTTGAGAAAGAGTTTTCCCGAATGAATGCAAAACAGCGGGAGGCGGTTTTTACCGTTAACGGACCGCTTTTAATTCTGGCCGGCGCCGGAAGCGGAAAAACAACGGTTCTGGTCAACCGTATCGCAAATCTGGTTCGCTACGGAAATGCCTATCAATCCTTACAAGAACTTTCTCTGACCCCGGACGAGACGGAAGAGGTCACACGCTTTTTGGAGAGCGGTCAACAGCTTTCTCCGCAAACGCGCGAACGGCTTGCGGACGACCCCTGCCCCCCTTGGAGGATCTTAGCCATCACCTTTACCAATAAGGCTGCGGAAGAGCTGAAAAATAGGCTTGGCGCCATGTTGGGCGAAGCCGGCGACGAGGTCTGGGCGTCAACCTTCCATTCCTCCTGTGCCCGCATGCTGCGCAAGGACGGAGAGCGCCTCGGTTTTACGAGGCATTTTACCATCTACGATACCGACGATTCCCGCAGAGTCATTAAGGATTGCCAGAAGAAACTGGGAATTGACGACAAGAAGCTTTCTTATAAAGCGATTCTTGCGGAAATCTCCAGCGCAAAGGACAGTCTCATCGGACCGGATGAGTATATCAGGGACGCGGGGGGCGACGAACGGGTTGAAAAGATTGGTGCCGCGTACCGCCTTTATCAGGCGGCGCTGAAAAATTCGGACGCCATGGATTTTGACGATCTGATTGTGCACACGATCCGGATGTTCCAACAAAACCCGGACGTTCTTGAATATTATCAGAACCGGTTCCGTTATTTTCTGGTGGACGAATATCAGGATACCAGCCACGCACAGTATGTATTTATCAAGATGCTGGCTCAGAAAAGCGGCAATCTCTGTGTGGTGGGCGACGATGATCAGAGTATTTACAAATTCCGCGGAGCGACGATTGAAAATATCCTGAGCTTTGAAAAGACGTTTCCGAACGCCAAAGTGATCCGGCTGGAACAGAATTACCGTTCCACCAAGACGATTCTGGCGGCGGCAAACGCGGTGATTTCGAACAATGAAAACCGGAAGGGGAAAACCCTGTGGACTGAAAATCAGGAAGGAAGAAAAATCCAGGCCAGAACGGCTTCCAGCGAACAGGACGAAGCGTCTTTCATCGCGGACAGAATTTTGGAAGGAGTGGCTTCCGGCCGCGGATTTTCCGACTTTGCCGTTCTTTACCGCATGAACACGCAGTCAAACGCTTTGGAAAAGGTTTTTGCAAAGTCCGGAATCAAATATCGGATCATTGGCGGCCAGCGCTTTTATGACCGCCGTGAAATCAGGGATATGACGGCGTACCTGAATGTGATCAATAATCCGGACGATGAAGTGCGGCTTCAGCGGATTATTAACCGTCCGAAAAGGTCCATCGGGGACAAGACGATTGCGCAGGCATCGGAAATCGCCGCCCAACTGGGCGAAAGCCTGTTTTCCGTCATCAGCCATGCGGATGAATTCGATCCGCTGAAACGATCGGCTCCCAAACTTCTCGTCTTTTCCAAAATGATACAGGAGCTGTCTGAGACGGCTTCGGACGGGAAAACGGAACTCGGGGAGCTGTATCAGCAGCTCCTGCAAAAGACAGGGTATCTGGACGCTTTGCTGGCTTCCGGTGAGGAGGATGCACAGGACCGTGCGGACAATGTGCGTGAATTGTCGACCAACCTGATAAAGTATGAGGAGGATAACGGAGAAGAAGCGAGTCTTTCCGGATTTTTGGAAGAGGTTTCGCTTCTTACGGACATCGATAATTACGACGGCTCGTCCGACGCCTGCGTCCTGATGACCATGCACTCAGCGAAGGGATTGGAATTTCCGGTTGTTTTTCTTCCCGGCTTTGAAGAGGGGATTTTTCCGGGGATGCAGGTGCTCTATAATCCGGGAGAGGTCGAGGAGGAGCGCAGACTGGCTTATGTTGCGATCACGCGTGCAAAAGAAGAGCTATACATACTGAACTCCGAATACAGAATGCTGTTCGGCAGCAGTTTGCACAATCTGCCTTCGCGGTTTTTGCGGGAAGTTCCGGAGGAACTGCTGGAGAAAAGCCGCGCGCGCGACTGGAAGAAACCGAAGCCGGGGGTTGTCCTTCCGACTTCGGCAAGGGAAGCAAGGGCGGTTACCACCGAGGCTGCCCGCAATTTTGGGCCCGCTTTCACTCCGGCCGCGGAAACGAAGCTTGTCTTTCGAACCGGGGACGGCGTTGTGCATAAAACCTTTGGAACCGGAGTGGTCCTGTCGGCTTCCTCCATGGGGAACGATACTCTGCTGGAGATTGCGTTCGACAAGGCGGGCACCAAAAAGCTGATGGCGAATTTTGCCCGTCTGCAAAAAATATAATATCATTGCACGATTGAAAAACAAGCCCCGTCTGAAAAGAATCAGACGGGGTTTTGGGTTACCTTTTTTCGCAGCTCCCGCCGTTATCTCCGGGAATATCGCTGACCTTTGGCGGGAAAAAGTCTTCGGCTGGGAATTCAATGCGGCGGAACATTTCACGCGGACTGTCTGATGTAGGCTGGCATTCCTGTTCCGGGATGCAGAATTCGTAGGAAGGAATCAGCAGCGGGACGTCACGGACCAGCTGAACGATGGTGAAAAGACCGATCGTAGCATAAATGGCGTGACTGCATCCATAATCAAATTCCGCTCCGTACAGTTCGCTGATGCTGTCGGGAATGCCGCTGCAAATGTCGCAGCCCTGCGGCGGACGGTCGCAGATTTTCGCGGAAAGACCGATCGGTTCGGATACCCGGCAGACGGCTTTCGGCAGAACTTTTCCTGTGGTTAATTCTACGTCCGGGTCGGCACTGCAGCCGGAAACAAATGTTTTAACATTTCCGTCGCTGCCGAACAGAATCACTCGTTTGTTTGCAAGGCACACGCCGTGCAGCACGTTCGGGCAGGCAGATTGCGGCAGGAATACATCCAGGCAGACATCAAAGAAGAAATTCATGTCTACGGCATAGAATCCCTGGTTGAACGGTACGGGTTCCAGATGTAGAAATACCTTAATGACTTCGGCGCTCCTGATTCTCACGCTGCAGGCGTGTTCAATCAATTCGTGTTTGTCAGGGGTGAAAAAGACCCTCATGTCTTCCAGATATTCCTTTGAACGGGAATGTTCAGGATATCTGCAGTATTCTCTCAGGACGGTCAGCTTTACAAAATGCCCTTCCAGTGAATCAGAATCTCAAACTGATTCGGCTTCCAGTCTTTTGCTTTGTAATATTCAATCCGATCAATCAGCGCCTTTAATAGGCGGTTTTGTCCTTCAGGGGGCAAATCGCGGTAAAGCTCGTAAAGGGTGGCCGGGGGGTTCAGGTCTTTCTTTTTCTGTTCGCTCACACTGACTTTTTCGCAGATTTCCAGCTTCGCGCGTTCCAGCTCATTCAGGCGCCGGTTCAAAATTTCCGCGCGTTCCCGGTATTTTGAAGGCGGGTATATTCCCTGTTCCACAAGGTCGCTCAGCCGGTCCAGCTGCCGCCGGGTGACAGCCAGACGTTTTTCAACAGAATTCCGGTCCCGGAGCAGCTGGGACAGTCCTGTCTGGTTTGGAACCGGCTCGGCTTTCAAGCGGAAACGCGGGTAAAGCGCCCTCAGCTGTGACAGCACCGCGGCCTCGACCAGCGCAAGGGCGGAGGAACGCACACAATTTCTGGTCGGGCAGATCAGCTGGGCGGATTCCTTTTCCCTGCCGGGTCGCCTTTGCATGGTTTTGCCGCAAATTCTGCATTTGACCAGACCGGCAAGCGGGTTTTCCATGGTGCCTGCGCCGTAAGGGGGGTGCCCGCGCCCGGAAAGGATTTGCTGCGCGCGGTCAAAAGTAGCGGAATCAATAATCGCCGGGTGCTTTCCGTTTACCACCTTCCAACGCGATCTTGGGTTGCTGACGACCCGTCCTTTCGGATTTTGCCGACTGCCCTTTTCCGTAATCCGTGTCTGATTCCAAGCGGTTTTTCCGGTGTAAACAGGATTTCGCAGAATTTTGCGGATACTCGTCCGGCTGAACCGTTCCGAACGCCGGGGCTTTGCGCCAAGCGTGCTGACCGTGTCTGCAATGCTCTGGCAGCCCATGCCCTCCTGAACATAAAGACGGAAGATCATTTTTACAAACTCCGCTTCCTCCTGCCGGATGGAAAGCGTTGGACGGCGTCCGTCCATTTTTTTTCGGTAGCCGTAGGGCGCGTTCGCCAGGTAATTTCCGTCATGCAGAGATTTCATAACCCCGTCTTGAAGACGATGCACGATATTCCTCAGTTCGTATTTTGCTATGATCGATTCAAAATCCGAGATTTCCTCGTCCGTCTCATCATTCAGATCAATGGTTTTCCTCATTGTAACAATCAGCGTGTGATGACGTTTCAATGTGGAATGAACATAGCCGACGTCTTCAAAATTGCCGCGGCTCAGTCGGTCGAGATCCTTGCACAGAACCGCGTCGTACATTCCGCGTTTCACATCCTCCAGAAGCTTTAAAATCTGTGGCCTTGCCGCAAGGCTTTCTCCGGACACGACCTCTTCATAAATTCCGCCCACCGCCCAGTCCTTCTGTGCCGCATAATCCAGCAGAATCTCCTTTTGGCGCTGCAGGGTTTCTTCCTCCGTATCCTTTGGATGGTCCGGCCTGGATTTCCGGACGTAAATCGCGACTGTCATAAATTCCCTCCCATTCCAGTATAAAGTTATCGGCGGAGCTCGTGTTTTATGAATCCGCCGTGCGAAATTCGTGTCAGGTTTCCGGCAGCTTGCCGGATGAAGGCCTTTTTGCGGAACCGAAGAGAGGGTGGGGGAGATGGGTCAGGTCACATTTTCACGGGAAGCCGTATCCGAGCTTGACAGCAATCCATGGGAGGGAGTTTCTGTGGATTTTGTCATGGATTCGGGATTTCAGAACGGAGAATCGCCGCGGTCGGGAGCGGTTTTAGAAGATAAAAATAAGCAGGACCGGCTTCAGGAGATCCTGGCTGATCTGGTTGGCACGCTCGCGGGAGATCCTGTGCAAATTACATTGATCAAGGATTAAAAAATAGGAATGATACCGGATTAATCCTATCTTTTTGTTGGTATCTTTTTATGGCATTGACCTTTTGAAAAAATGCGATATAATTATGTTTATCGGTTTCGTGGAACAAAAATACATATGGTTATATCTGGCTAGCAGGGATATGAACCGGTAATGGGAGAAAGACATGGGCGTTTTCAAAGAGAGTAATGTGACGATTGGTCAGGTGGCAACTGCCGCCGGAGTCTCTAAAACAACAATTTCCCGATATTTAAACGGTAAGTTTGATTATATGTCGAAAGAAACAAGACATCGAATTCAGAGTGTCATTGAAGAAATGAATTACCACCCAAGCAATATTGCGCGCAGCCTGAAATCCCAGAACAGCAGGGCGATCGGCTGTGTCATCGCGGATATCAGCAGCCCGTTTTCCTCCATATTACTAAAGGGAATCAACGATATCTGCAATGCAAGCGGATATCAGGTTTTGTTTTCCAATATTGACAATCAGCCGGACAAAGAACTGAAGTCGGTTCAGGAGCTGCTGAACAACCGGGTGGACGGTCTGATTATCAACACGACGGGCCAGAACGACGATGTGCTGACCGAGTTGAGCGGCCGCGGGATTCCAATCGTTCTGGCGGACCGCTGCATCGCTGAAAAGAATGTTCTGGATACCGTTACGACGGAGAATTATCATGTCACCTATTCCTGTATCCGTCACCTGTATGAAGAGGGCTTTCAAAAAGTGGCGTTTTTTACACAGGGCAATCGAAGAATCAGCCCCCGCGTCATTCGCTATGAGGCGTACCTGAATGCGATGAAAGAAATTTTTCAGTTGGACGGCAGCCGGACTTTTTACCGATTTGAAGAAAATGATACGGGGGACTGCGCTTCTCAGCTCACCCGCTTTACAGAGCAGTTTCCAGAGGAGAGGCTCGCTGTTTTCTGCGTAAACGGAGTCACCATGCTGAATGTGCTCCACGCGATGCAGCAGCATGGTTTTTTGATTACGGAGCGATTTGGGATCTGCGGATTCGACGACTGGGGATGGGCTTCTCTGATCCCGCCCGGAATTACGACCATTACCCAGGACTCCTATGCCGTCGGCGTACAGGCGGCGAAGATTATGCTAAAAAGGATTCAAGCAAAGAAAAAGGCCGCTCCGGTTTACATTGAGCTGCCCAATCGGCTTTGCATCCGCGGTTCAACGGATCTTCAGGCCGCCAAAAAATTTATGCTCTAAAGCAAATGGAAGCAGCGCCCGGATTTTTGTTCCGGGCGCTGCTCCGTGAATATCTGGTGTATAGCCCGCTCATTGCTGTGAACTGCAGGAATCATACACCCGGGCCGCGTCGATGCAAACGGCTTCTTTTATATTTCCCGTGCCTTGTCTGTTCGTATTATTCTGCGTGTTCTGTGTTGCTACAGCAGCTTCCGTACTATTTTTATCCATAAAATCATCCTCCTAACACATATTGGAACCTTGTATCTCTATAACATTTTATGGTGGCAAATTCATTGTGTTACAGGAATTCTTTTGCGGATAATTGTTTTTACGGCAGTCTGTCAGCCGATAAAACCCGTATCGCCCTGATCCAGATTTTGAACTGCGTTCTGAATTCGGCTTTTGGCTTCCTCGCCGGTGGTGGAATCTTCCACATAACGGATGACGGATTTCTGCTGCTCATCGTCCAGCCTGCCGAACGTTTTCATCGCGTTCGTATGCTGGGCCAAAGACATCATCAGGCCGATCGGCATATCGGTCGCATCCGGATTTTTCTTTCCCATAAACAAACCTCCCGTTTGATTTTTGATTATTGTGCGTCGATCGGGGCGGATCAATACGGTTTAAGCACAGCTAAAATCTGTCAGTTTCATCCCCTGATCCATTCAAAAAAGTTGCATCGGGGATGATATTTTGTTATAATAAGCCGAATTGAATCTCAATGATTAAGAGTTGATTAAAATGGCAAAAGTTACATTAATCACATATACCCCTAATCCGGATCAAGTGGTGGCGCAGGCTGCCAGGCTTTGCTATTCTCCCGATTCCATCGAGGAAATATCGAAGAACATGTCGCCCGAACAATCCGCCCGCATGGTGGACATGCTCGCAGGAATGGGTCATGACAGCCCCACGGAGCACGCGTCTTTCACATTCGGGATCGAAGGGGTTTCCCGCTCTTTTCTTGCACAGATCACCCGTCACAGAATCGCCTCCTACAGCGTGAGAAGTCAGCGCTATGTCAGCGAGGGGAATTTTGAATTTGTTATTCCTCCGGAAATCGACGCGATTCCAGAAGCGAGGCGGGAATTTTTGGAAGCGATGGAGGACGACCGCAGACGGTACGAAAAAATATCGGAACTGTTGATGCAAAAGCAGAAACAGCGTCTTCTGGCGGCGGGAAAAACGGAAAAACAGGCGGAGTCCGCAGCACACAAGCTGGCGAATGAAGACGCCCGCTTCGTTCTGCCGAACGCCTGCGAAACAAAGATGATCTGCACGTTTGACGCGCGCTCCCTGAAAAATTTCTTTGCGCTGCGCTGCTGCAACCGCGCGCAGTGGGAAATCAGAGACGTGGCCGTGCAGATGCTCCGTCTTGCGCAAAAAGCGGCGCCGGCGCTTTTTCGCACGGCCGGCCCTTCGTGCGTGCGCGGTGCCTGCACCGAGGGGAAAATGACGTGCGGCAGAGCGCAGGAAATGCGGGAGTTCTTCTCCCACCTGGCGGATTCTCAATGAGCGGCCGCCTGATTACGATCGACGGGCTGGACGGAAGTGGAAAGGCAACCCAGACGGATTTGCTTTGCAGAGAACTGGAACGCCGGGGGGTCAGGTACCGCCGGGTGTCATTTCCTGATTATTCCGCACAGTCCTCCGCTCCCGTCAGAATGTATTTAAACGGGGAGTTCGGGGATCAGCCGGGGGATGTAAACGCTTATGCCGCTTCTACTTTTTTTGCGGTCGACCGTTTTGCCAGTTTTGCCCGCTGCTGGAAGAAGGATTACCTGGACGGGAGCCTGATTGTAGCGGACCGCTACACGACTTCCAATATGATTTATCAGCTTGCGAAGCTTCCAAAGGAAGAATGGGACGGTTTTCTTTACTGGATACAGGATTTTGAATATGAAAAACTGGCTTTGCCCAGGCCTGACCTGACCGTTTACCTGGAACTCCCTACGGAGATTTCCCAAAAGCTTTTGGATCACCGGTATGAGGGCGGCAAGGGCAGGAAAGATATCCATGAACGCAATCTTGAGTTTCTTTCCGCCTGCGGGGAAAGCGCAGCCTACGCGGCCCGGCGCTTTTCCTGGAAAACAGTTTTCTGCGAAGAGGGAAAAGAGCTTAGAAAACGGGAAGAAATACACGAAGAAATATTAAAATTAATCTTGGAGGAACTTCATGTTGGAATTTAACTTTCCTGAGTTGTCGGACAGAGACTGGCTTGCGCCGAAACTGTCCGCAAGTGGGAAGCTGGGCAGCGAATGGGCCTTCGGCACGCTGTTTATCTGGAAAAACACTTATTATTCCAAGGTGTGCCGTTTGGGTGACAGCACGCTGTTTTGTTTCAGCGGCCCACTGCACACTTATAATATGCCGCTGTGCGAAAAAAGCCGGCTGCCGGAAATGATGGAACTGATGATAGCCGACGCGGCCGAAAAGAGGATTCCTTTTCAGCTTTGGGGGGCGACGAAGGAGCAGACCGAGGAACTGGAACAGCTTTTTCCCGGCAGGTTCCGCTTTGAGACGGACCGGAACAGCTCCGATTATGTTTATAGGTCGGAGGATCTGATTGCTCTGTCCGGACGGAAATTTCACGGAAAACGCAATCATATTTCGCAGTTTGAACGAAAATACGACTGGAGCTATGAGGACCTCACCCGCGAGAATCTGGAGGATTGCCGTTTGGTCGCAAAGCAATGGTGCAAAGATCACGGCGGTTGCAAGGACAAGGACGGGTTTGCCAGCGAGCCCTGTGCGATAGACCGCGCGCTGAATCACTTTGACGAGCTTCACCTTGCAGGCGGAATGATCCGCGTGGAAGGAAAACCCGTCGCTTTTACCGTCGGAGAAGAAATCAATCCGAAAGCTTATCTTCTTCATTTTGAGAAGGCGCTGGACGGTTACGACGGGCTGTATGCCGTCATCAACCATGAATATGCCGCAAAACACCTGGAAGGTTACGAATTCATTAACCGGGAAGAAGACATGGGCATTGAAGGACTGCGCAAAGCGAAGCTGTCTTATCACCCGGCTCTTCTGCTGGAACGGTACCGGGTAACCCTTGCGGTCAAAAACGGAGATGCTGAAAAGTGATCGGACTGGCCGGATGGGAGATGCGGGGAGAGCTTGCCGAACTTTGGCAGGCCTGTTTTCATGAGCCCAAACGCTTTCCGGACTATTTTCTGAATAATTACTTCCATCCGAAGGACTGCCTGGTGTACCGGGTGTCCGGAAAAATTGCCGCCGCGGTTTATCTGCTTCCCGCAGAGATCGTACGGGAAAACGGGACCGCGCAGGCACATTATATTTTTGCGGCCGGAACACAGCCGCGCTTTCGTTCCCGAGGATATATGGCGTCGCTTCTGGCTTATGCCGCCATTTACGGCGCCAAGCGGGAGGACAGGTACTCTGTGGTTCTTCCGGCCGACCAGCCGCTTTATTCATATTATGAACGAAATGGATATTTTGACTATTATAAAATCCGTTCCGTCATTGTTTCGCGCAGCCGCCTGGAACAGCTGGCGCCGGTCCTCCCCTCCGGCAGAATTCTTGCTCCGTCCTCGGAACTGAACAGGCTTCGGGGTTCGGTCCTTTCCCGGCATGGGGGATCCGTGCTGTGGAGCAACGAGCGGTTCCATTTTACGGTCGGATTTGGTTCGGCCTATGGGGACGGTTTGGTTTGCTCCGGGCCCGGCGGAGATCGGTCCTATGCAATTTGCAGAAGAGTCAATGAGAAATTATGCTCCGTCCGCGAGGCAATGACGGCCCCGCGGGGCCTGCCGGGCCTTGCGGCGGCAATCTTAAAACGGTATCCGGCTGAAACCTATGAGTTTCGACTGCCCGCGGGAGAAGGGCTGTTCCCCGGGGAGGGAACGGAAGAACGGTGCGGAATGCTTCGTCCAATCGGCGGTACCCCGGCGGAAAAGCCCGGAGTTCCGGCCCCGTACCTGGGGCTTGCGCTGGACTGAGCAGCTTTGATAAGGAGGAGATTTTATGGTTTATTTATTCCTGGCACAGGGATTTGAAGAAGTTGAAGCGATTACCCCGCTGGATCTGCTGCGCAGAGCCGGCGCGGAAGTCAGGACGGTAGGGATCGGGGGGCGCCGTGTGACGGGCTCTCATGGTATTGAAGTGACCGCAGACTTGGAAGAAGGACAAATCGACCTGCAAAACATAGAAATGGTGATTCTTCCGGGAGGAGTGCCCGGAACGAAAAATCTTGAGGATTCGCCGATTGTGCGGGCGAGTATCGGATATTGCGCGCAGAATGGAAAAAAGATCGCCGCGATCTGCGCCGCCCCTTCGATTTTGGGACATATGGATTTGCTTTCCGGGCATGCGGCGGTCTGTTTTCCCGGGTATGAAAAAGACCTGACGGGCGCCGAAGTGAAGTTTGATCCGGTCTGCGTCAGCGGCAACGTCATTACGGCGCGCGGCGCCGGTGTTGCGCTGCCCTTCGGCCTGAAGCTTGTGGAAGTATTGTTCGGCGCGGAAAAGTCGGAAGAAATCAAAGAAAAGGTTCAGTGTGTGTGAAAAACATTAAAGAAATCAAGAAAAATCTTCGCGCACAGTTCCGGCAGTACAGGGAACGGATGAATCCGGAGAAAAAGGCGAAGTACGACGCCGCGATTCTTGACCGGTTCCTCTCTCTCAGGGAATATGAAAGCACGCGAACGGTTTTCACCTATGTCAGCAAACCGATTGAGGTGGATACAACCGAATTGATCCGGTCTGTGCTTGCACTCGGACGCGAGGTGGCGGTTCCGCTTTGCCTGCCGGAAACGTGCGGAATGCAATTTTATAAAATAAATTCTTTGGAAGAATTGATCACCGGTACCTATGGGGTTCTGGAACCCGACCCGGAGAGAAACGCGCCGACTGAAAGCAGTGAAAACAGTATCTGCATTGTTCCCGGACTCAGCTTTGATTCCCAGGGATATCGGCTGGGTTACGGCAAAGGTTATTACGACCGGTTTCTTTCCGATTTCAGGGGATTAACCGTTGGTCTGTGCTATACCGGGTGCCTGAAATGGAATCTTCCGCACGGGTACTACGATAAGCCGGTGGATATTTTGATCACTGAAAAATATATCCGTAGAATATCGGCCAAAAAAGCCTGATTGGGGAACGGAGGACGGGTATGAACGATGACGAACGGCGGGCTGAACGCGCGCACAGAGAAAAATTGGACAATTTCAATTTGCAGATTCATGAGGATCCGGAGGAACTGCCCGGGCAGGAAATTTACAGCCGCGGCTCCGACGCCGTGCCTGATTCCGATTCCGTAATCAGCAGTTTCAGCGAGGGTAGGGAAAACGGAGGGAAAAACGCTGTGGCTGACCAAAGGACAATGGAGCTCCACCGGCTGCGCAATCGGGAAAAGGGAAGAAAAAACAAGCGCTTTTTCCGGTTCGTCTGGTTTATGATGGTGCTGTTTGTTTCTCTTTTGCTTGCGCGCTATCTGGTGGTCGGCGTGAACGATATGCTGGCGGTTGGAAGAGACAGCCTTAACGTAACGGTCGATATTCCCCAGAAGGCAACCGGCAAGCAGGTGGCGCAGATCCTTTATCAGGACGGAGTAATCCGGGACAAAAATTTCTTTCTGATTTATGCCAAACTGACCAAAGCCCCGAAGCAGTTCGGCGGCGGCAGCTTTCAGGTAAGCACAAATATGGATTATGAAGCTCTGATCAATTCCATCCAGTCCAACGCGAATCGGGTGGATACCGTAAAGCTGACATTCCGGGAGGGCATGAATGCTCCGGAGGTGGCCGAGCTGCTGCAAAGCAACGGGGTGTGCTCCGCAAAGGACGCGGAAACGGTGTTCAACAGCGGGAGCCAGAATAAAAGTTACGATATGCTGCAGCAGATCACAAACGCCTCCGACCGCTATTATCAGCTGGAGGGCTATCTGTTCCCGGATACGTATGAGTTTTACAAAAACGAGGACCCGGAACAGGCGGTCGCAAAGCTTGTCAGCAACTGCAACCGAAAGCTGACAAAACAAATCAGGCAGAAAGCCGAAGACAGCGGCATGACGCTGGACCAGATGCTGACGCTTGCCTCCATGATACAGGCGGAAGCCGCCGACAAAGACGATATGTATCAGGTATCCAGTGTGTTTCATAACCGCCTGAGCAGCAAAAAGCCCGAACTGATGCACCTGGATTCCGACCCGACAACCTATTACCCTTACCGCAAACTGTCGCTGGTTCCTGAAAATATCCGCGACACCTACAAAAGCCGTTACGATACCTATACCGTCGAAGGACTTCCGCCGGGGCCGATCTGCAATCCCGGGATGGACGCGATCGACGCGGCGCTGAATCCGGCTTCCACGAGCTATTATTATTTCTGCCACGACGCAAAAGGAAAAGCCTACTATGCTAAAACAGCCGGCGGGCATCAGGCGAACCTGAAGAAAGCCGGTTTGAGATGACGGCTCGGGAAAGGCCCGGGCCGGAGCTCCTCGCCCCCGCAGGAGACCGGGAACGGCTGGAAGCGGCGGTATTGTTCGGCGCGGACGCGGTTTATCTTGCCGGCAGGGAATTCGGGATGCGGACCGCCTCTCCGAATTTCGGCGGGGATGAGCTTGCTTCGGCAGTTCAGTTTGCTCATGAGGCCGGCGTCAGGGTCTACCTGACCTGCAACACCATTGCGCACAATGAGGAACTGAAAAGGCTGCCGGACTTTTTCAGGCAGGCCGCCGGCGCGGGAGCGGATGCGCTGATCGTGGCGGATCTCGGCGTGCTTCGGCTGGCGCAGCGATATGCTCCGGGCGTCCCGGTCCATATTTCCACGCAGGCCGGAGTCGTTAACAGCGAGGCGGCCCGCGCCTTTTATGAGCTTGGCG
Organism: Caproicibacter sp.; assembly: GCF_046707225.1. Lineage (NCBI taxonomy): Bacteria > Bacillati > Bacillota > Clostridia > Eubacteriales > Acutalibacteraceae > Caproicibacter > Caproicibacter sp. The sequence goes on from NZ_JBJKOP010000052.1 coordinate 31,983, forward strand.
CGCGCCGGGTCGTTTTGGCACGCGAGCTGAGTCTGGATGAAATTGCTGAAATCCGCGCAAACGTCCCGCAGGACCTGGAACTGGAGGCTTTTGTACACGGCTCCATGTGTGTTTCCTTTTCCGGGCGGTGCCTGCTATCCAGTTATCTGACCGGACGGGACGCAAACCGAGGCGACTGCGCGCAGCCCTGCCGGTGGAAATACGCGCTCACGGAGGAAAAGCGGCCGGGGCAGTATTTCCCCATTTCGGAAGATGAAAACGGTACTTATATTCTCAATTCCAGGGACATGAATCTGATCGAACATATTCCGGAGCTGGCCGCAGCGGGAATCAGCTCGCTCAAAATTGAAGGACGGGCAAAATCCGCTTATTACGCGGCGGTCGTCACGAACGCCTATCGCCATGCGATCGATTATTTTCTTCAGAACCCGGGAGCGGAACTGCCCGCGTGGGTTCCGCAGGAGCTGGAAAAAGTGAGCCACCGCGCTTACAGCACCGGGTTTTATTTTGGCGGCGAACCCGGTCAGGTCCTGGAAAACGGGGGCTATGTGCGCAGCTATGAGGTTATCGCGGTCTGCACGGGGCGGGCCGGGTCCCGCACCGTTCTGTCCCAGCGGAATCGCTTTTTCCGCGGCGATGTCGCGGATGTGCTGGAGCCGGGCGGCGGGGAACCGTACCTGCTCCGGCTGGACGACATTTTCGACGAGTCGGGCGAGCCGATTCGAACCGCAAACCACGCCGCGATGACCGTTTTGCTGGAAACGGACCGCGAAATTCCGGCCGGCTCGATTTTACGCAGAAAAATGAAGCATGATTAAAAATCCCACCCGTTGGCAAAGATAGCCTTTACGGGGGGATTTTTTCATGAGTAAACGAGCCGCCACTTTTTTCTGTGTGTTTATGCTGGGGATGTTTCTGACCATTTTGATGGTATACCGGATTTCCAACGGAACGGAGCTTGCCCAGACGGCGGAGAGGCAATCCAGCTATAAACTGACGGTTGCCTCAACGAGAGGAACCGTCTATGACTGTAACCTGTCCGCTCTGACAGGCGCAGAAAAGGAATATGTCGCCGCCGTTGTGCCGGGCATTGAAACGACCGCCGCACTCAGCTGGGTTCTGCCCGCCGAACGAATGGAAAGCCTCTATGAAACGCTGAGCGAAGGCCGCCCGTTTACGCTGAAACTTCCCTCAAAAATCGAACAGGAAGGAATCGATGCTTTTACCATCCAAGACCGGTACCCGGATTCCGGAATGGCCGCTCATATTCTGGGGTATCTGGACGGATCCGGAAAAGGCGCCGCGGGAATCGAAAAAGCGTATGATTCCCTGCTTGGCGGGAATCAGGGCAGAATCACCGTGACGTACAAGGTTGACGCGCTCAACCATGTTCTGGCGGGAGAGAAAAAACAAATCAGCGACACGTCCGACCTTGGAAAAAGCGGCGTGGTTCTGACGCTGGACAAATACATTCAGACGGTCGCCGAGCAGGCCGCCGACCGGTACCTGACCAAGGGAGCAATCGTCATCCTGGAAGTGCCGTCGGGCAAAATCCGCGCGATGGTCAGCCGCCCTTCCTACAATCAGAACGATGTTGCATCCGTTCTCAAGGCAAAAGACTCACCGCTTTTAAACCGCGCGGTTTCGGCGTACAGCGTCGGTTCCGTATTTAAGCTGGCAGCTGCTGCGGCGGCGCTGGAGTATGGAATTTCACCGGACTACACCTATACCTGCACCGGCGGAATCGACGTGGACGGCGGAATATTTCACTGTTATAATTCGGAAAGCCACGGAAAACAGAACATGAAACAGGCAATCGCAAATTCCTGCAATACGTATTTTGTAAATCTGATGCAGCAGGTTCCTCAGGAAAATTTCCTGAACATGGTCCGCTCCCTGGGGTTCGGCCAGTCGTTTGAGCTTGCGCCGGGACTTTCTTCCGACACCGGGGTGCTTCCGACCCTGAAAAGCCTGGGTGTGCCCCGGGCCCTTGCCAATTTTTCATTCGGGCAGGGGGAACTGACGGCCACGCCGTTGCAGGTTGCCGCCATGACAAACACGATTGCTTCGAACGGCGTGTTCGTTCGCCCTGCTCTGTACGAGGGAACGGTCGATGAGCAGCTAAAATACACAGGCCGCGCACAGCAGCAGCAGGGAACCCGCGTATTGTCGGAAAAGAACGCCGGGCTCCTGCGGGAATTCATGCAGGCGTCCATCGAAGGAGGTACCAGCCGGGAGGGGAAACCGGATCAGGGCGGGGCCGGAGCAAAAACGGCGACGGCTCAGACCGGAAAATATGTCGACGGAACGGAACTGGTGGAATCCTGGTTTACCGGCTTTTTTCCGTATGACGAACCCAGGTACGTCGTCACCATTTTTGAGGAAGGCGGGGACGGCGGCGGCCGGACCTGCGGCCCGGCTTTCAAGGAAATCGCGGACGAGTTGTATCAGGCGATCGGCTGAACGGAAAAACGGCCGGGACTGATTGACAAGCGCAGTAAAACGGATTATAATCAAAAAGTATTTTGAAGGATAAGGTTACAGGCGACGAAGGGCAGAAAACGCGAATCGGTCCGAATCAGAGAGGGAATCCACGGCTGCAAGATTCCTGCGGAAACGGTTGTGTTCAGCCGGCCCGGAGCCCCGCGGCGAAGAGCGGCGGCGTATCCCCGCGTTAAGGGAGGAACGAGAGGCGTCCGCTGTTGGGCGCAATTTGGGTGGTACCACGGATTTTTCCGTCCCATAGGGGGACGGGGAAGTCTATTTTTTTGTGATTTGGCCGATTTTAATACGGATTGGAGATTCTGAAGGAAATGAAATGGACGGGACTGAACGACTTGAGGGAGATCTATCTCTCCTACTTTGAGTCAAAAGGGCATCTGCGCCTTCCCAGCTTTCCGCTGATTCCAAAGGACGACAACAGCCTTTTGCTGATCAACTCCGGTATGGCGCCGATGAAGAAATATTTTACCGGCGAGGTGACGCCTCCGCGCAAGCGAGTGACGACCTGTCAGAAGTGTATCCGCACCGGCGATATTGAAAATGTCGGCATTACGGCTCGCCATGGAACATTTTTTGAAATGCTGGGAAATTTCTCATTCGGCGACTATTTTAAGCACGAGGCGATTCCGTGGGCATGGGAATTCTGCACGAAGGTGCTGGAGCTGCCGGTCGACAAGCTTTGGGTGACGATTTATCTGGACGACGACGAGGCGCACGACATCTGGGTGAACGAAGTGGGGATCGACCCGAAGCACATCGTCCGGCTCGGCAAGGAGGACAATTTCTGGGAGCACGGTTCCGGTCCGTGCGGCCCCTGCTCCGAAATTTATTTCGACCGCGGCGAGCAGTACAGCTGCGGCAAGCCGACCTGCGGCGTCGGCTGCGACTGCGACCGCTATGTTGAATTCTGGAACGTCGTGTTTTCTCAGTTCGACAGCGACGGCAAGGGGAATTATCCGCCGATGGAGCATCCGAACATCGACACCGGCATGGGGCTGGAGCGCCTTGCCTGCATCATGCAGGGAGTTGACAACCTGTTCCTTGTCGACACGGTTCAAAACATTATGAAGCACATTTCTAAAATTACCGGGGTGGACTACGGTGATAACCCGAAGTCGGACGTTTCGCTGCGCGTGATTACCGACCATGTCCGCAGCACCGTATTCATGATCGGGGACGGCGTTATGCCGTCGAACGAAGGGCGCGGCTATGTCCTTCGCCGGTTGCTTCGTCGGGCCGCGCGCCACGGCCGTTTGCTCGGCGTTCACGATACGTTCCTTTGGCAGGTGGCGGATACCGTCATCGCGGAAAACCGCGGCGCTTACCCAGAACTGGCGGAAAAGCGCGACATGATCGTAAAGCTGATGCGGGTCGAGGAAGAGAGCTTTTCCAAAACCGTCGATCAGGGCCTTTCATTGGTTAACGGGTATCTGGACGAAACGGAAAAGGCGGGAGGCAAGGTCTTTTCGGGCGCGGAGGCATTTTTGCTCAGCGATACCTACGGCTTCCCGATCGACCTGACCAAGGAAATCGCGGCGGAACGCGGCCTGTCTGTGGATGAAGAAGAATTTGCCCGCCTGATGAAAGAGCAGAAGGAGCGTGCCCGCGCGGCGCGCAAAAATGCAGGGTCGGATGCCTGGGCCGGGGAAAACGACCAGCTTGAAGGAATTCCGGAAACTGATTTTGTCGGCTATGGAACCATGAAAACCGAAGGCCGGGTGCTCGCGATTCTGAAGGACGGCTTGCGCTGTGAAAGCGCGACGGCCGGAGATGAGGTTACCGTGGTACTGGATCGGACCGCGTTTTACGCCGAAAGCGGCGGCCAGGTGGGCGACACCGGCGTTATGGAATCCGACGGAGCAGTTCTGGCTGTGACCGGCACTACAAAAAATCATGCGAAAAATTATTTGCATCATGCGGCTGTCAAAGCGGGGGAGCTGCGTGCGGGCGATACGGTGAAAGCCGAGGTAGACGCTCCGCGAAGGCTTGCGATTATGCGCAACCATACGTCGGCGCATTTGCTGCAGGCGGCGCTGCGCAGAGTTCTCGGCACGCATGTGGAGCAGGCGGGCCAGCTGGTCGACGAGCACCGCGTACGGTTTGACTTCACGCACTTTTCCGCTTTGACCGGCGAGGAACTGAAAAACGTGGAAAACCTGGTGAATGCCGAAATCCTGAGCGGCCTTTCGGTTGAATGCCGTGAAATGCCGATTGAGGAAGCGAAAAAGCTTGGCGCCATGGCTTTGTTCGGGGAAAAATACGGCAGCGTTGTGCGCGTTGTTACGGCGGGGGATTTTTCCAGCGAGTTCTGTGGCGGCACCCACATGGACAATACCGCGAAGATCGGCTTGTTCAAAATTGTGTCGGAAAGCAGCGTCGCGGCGGGCGTCCGCCGCATCGAGGCCGTAACGGGCAATAATGTGATTGCTTATCTGGATGAGCTTGCCGGGGAACTTCAGCAGGCGGCATCGGTGCTTAAAGTGAACAATCCTGCCGAACTCGCGCAGAGAGCGGAGCAGATTTCGGCGGAGCTGAAAGAAAAGGACCGCGAGCTGGAATCTCTGAACGGCAGGCTGGCGTCCATGCGCATGGAGAGTCTGTTCGCCCGAGCAAAACAGGTCGGCGAAGTCCGCCTGATCGCGGCAAAACTGGACGGGGCGGACGCGGAAGTCCTCCGCATGATGTGCGACCGCGTCAAAGAGCATGCGCCGGATCTGGTCGCCGTGTTGGCCGGAGTTCAGGACGGCAAGGCAAATATTGCGGTCGCCTGCGCGAAGGAAGCTTTGAAAAAAGGCGCCCACGCCGGCAAGATCGTGAAAGAAGTCGCCGCACTGGCCGGGGGCGGCGGCGGCGGACGCCCGGACAGCGCGATGGCTGGAACAAAGCATCCGGAAAAGCTGGACGAGGCGATTTCCGCCGCGGAAAAAATTGTTGCCAATATGGTAAAATAAGTTTATAATAAATGTTCGGAATCTGATGCAAAGGAGGATTTGCCTTGGATTGTGTATTTTGCAAAATCGCCGCGGGAGAAATCCCCTGTAAAAAAGTTTATGAGGACGACCGGATTTTGGCGTTTTGTGATTTGGAGCCTCAGGCGCCGGTTCACATTCTTCTGATTCCAAAGAAGCACATCGCTTCCGCCGCCGAAATTACGCCGGAAAACAGCGCGGTTGTTGCCCATATCTACGAAGTCGCGGCTCAGCTTGCAAAGGAAAACAAGCTGGACGGCGGGTTCCGCATTGTCTGCAACGCGGGCGCGGACGGCGGCCAGTCGGTGCAGCATCTGCATTTTCATCTGCTGGGCGGCCGTTCGATGAAATGGCCTCCGGGCTGACGGTGTCCGGCGTTATTCTTAACGGAAAGGTCGATCTTTTGTTATGAGTGAAAAATACTATCATATGACCATTGCGGGCTGCGAACGCGACCTGCCGATTTGCCCGATCGACGAACATCTTGACATAGCGGGCTTTATTATGCTGGGTGATGTGGAAATCACGGAAAAGACCGCCGAGGCGCTGCTTGAAAAGTGCCCGGAGCACGATGTCGTAGTGACCGCGGAGACCAAAGGAATTCCGCTTTGCTATGAAATGGCCCGTCAGGGCTGCGGCAGGTATGTCGTTGCCCGCAAGAGCGTGAAAGCATACATGAGAAATCCGGTTTCGGTTGAGGTTAAATCCATCACCACCGACCATGTACAGAAACTCTTTCTCTCGGAGGAAGATGAAAAGCTGATGCGCGGCAAGCGCGTCCTGATTGTGGACGACGTAATCAGCACGGGGGAGTCTCTGGCCGCGATGGAAAAGCTAGTAAAGATCTACGGCGGCGAAATTGTCGGCCGGGCCTGTGTGCTCGCGGAAGGCGACGCAAAGGACCGTACGGACATCGTTTTTCTTGAGCCGCTGCCGCTGTTCTTCAAATAGGCAGCCTTTTTGGGGGAGATTATATGAGACGGCCGCTGGTGTTGGTGGGATTTTCTTATCTGCTGACGCTGGCGGCCGCGGTTTATCTGGGCGCTGAAAATTCATTTCTTTTGTTTTGGTGCTGTCTGGCACTGTTTGCAGCGACGGCCGCAATGAAAAGAACCCGTACCGTACCGGTGCTTCCGGCGGCATTTCTCACGGCGGCGGTAGCGTTTGCCTTTTTTGCGGGGTATTCCCGTGCGGCAGTGGAACCGCCGCGTTCCCTTGACGGCGCGGATGCTACGGTGGAGGGTGCCGTCTGCGAGCTGCCGTATTCCCAGAACGGGCGGTGGTATTATGTGGTCAGTCTTGACTCGGTATCCGTTTCCGGCGCGCCGCAGCGGTTTAAAATTCGTCTGTCTTCCCAGAATGAGTTGAATGTCGAGCCCTATTCCCGCATCCGCTGCGGCGTCCATCTTTTTCGCCCGCAGGGAGGAGAGGGGTACAGCTCCGAATCCTATTATGAGTCGCGGGGAATCCGAATGTTTGCCTACGTTTATGAGTACGAACCGGTGATCGTTTTACCGCCGGAATCGAAACCTCCGTATTACTATGCTCTTTTGCTGCGCCGGGCGATGATTTCATCGGTGGATTCCATGCTTCCGGCAGAAGAATCCGGCCTGATTCGGGGGATGCTGCTGGGGGACAAAACCGCGCTGTCTTCCGAGACGACAGAGAATTTTCGCACCGCGGGGGTTTCACATCTTCTTTCCGTATCCGGCCTGCATATGGCGACCATCGCGCAGCTTCTGCTTTTACTGTTCGGCGTCCTTCGCATCCGGAAAAAGAAATCCGCACCGATTGCAGGCGTCGGGATTTTTTGCTTTATGGCTGTCACGGGCTTTGTGCCGTCCGTTGTTCGCAGCGGGATCATGTGCCTGCTCTGTCTGGGTGCCCCGCTTGCTTCACGGCGGGCGGACCCGCTGAATTCGCTCGGAACGGCGGTCCTGATTCTGTGCCTTCCGAATCCGTACGCGGCGGCGGACGTGGGCCTTCTGCTGTCCTTTTCCGCCACGCTTGGGCTGATTTTATTCGCCGGGCCGATCCAGCGACGTTTGGACGCGCACCTGGATCGATTTCGACCGTTAAGGCCGATCATACGGGGAGTAAACGGAATCCTTGGCACATCGTTTGCCGCGATTGCGGCAACGCTGCCGGTAATGTTGCTGTCTTTCAAAAGCGTTTCCCTGATTGCGCCGCTTTCGAATCTGCTGATGCTGGTACCGGCTTCCCTGATGATTGCGGTGTCGGCGGTTGGGGCGGTGATTGGGCTTTTTGCGCCGCAGTCGTTTTTATTAATGCCGTTTGCGCTTGTCAGCGGGATCCTTGCAAAATATCTGCTTGCCTGCGCGCATTTTCTGGCGGGGATTCCGTGCGCGAGTGTTTCGGCCGGTTACGGCTATGTCACCCTTTGGCTGGCGGGTTCCGTTTTGCTGTTCGCGTTTGCATTGTACCATGGACGAAAACTGGTCGTGACGGCAGCATTTCTCTCGGCGGTTCTCCTTCTCACGGGAATTGCGAGTGATAAGGCCGTGTCACAGGGCAGAACGCGGATTGCCGTGCTGGATGTCGGAACGGGCCTGTCCGTTGCCGTAAGCAAAAACGGACATACGGAGGTTTTTGGGTGCGGAGGGTACAATTCAAACGCCGTGACGGGGTATTTGAAGGGAAGAAACATCGGTGAGCTCGACGGCTTGTGTCTTCTGACACAGGACAGGGACGAAGCTGTTAATTCGGCTGAATTGCACCGGCAATTCTCGATCGATGATTTTTCCGCGCCGGCGGGAAGCCGTTATGACGGATTTGCATTGGAAACAGCCGCCGGGTGCAAATCGGTTTCCTGGCAGGAAAATTCTCTGTTGGACCGGATGTGGAGGAATGTGGAAATCCAGGAGGCCGGCTGCGGAGCAAGCCGGGCCGTCCGGATCAGGGTTCAAAACCTGAACCTCCTGCTTTTGCCGGCCGGGGCAGATGTGTCCCTGCTGCCGCAGAGCTGGTGCAGCCCGGATTTTTTAATTACGGACATGCCGCCTGCCGAAACTTCCGTATTGCGCCCGATGTGCACGGTCCTTTCCATGGATCTGCAGGATCTCTGTAAACTTTCACACCAAGGCGGGAAGCATACACTTTGGACGGGCGGGTTTGGAACAATTGTACTTGAATCGAAGGAGGACCGGACACTGACGGTCGGAAGGGAGCCATAGAATGCCGGAAATTACGGAAGCCGAACTGAAAAAGCAGATCGATCAGTCAAATTTCGCAAACCTGTATTTTTTATATGGAGAAGAAAAATATCTGGTGTCGCATCATACGGAACGGCTTGCGGGCAAGGCGTCCGGCAGTCAGTTTACCGACTTCAATTTTCAAAAATTCGAAGGCGATGAAACGGGGATCGACCGGATTGCGGAGGCCGTGCAGGCGCTGCCGTTTTTCGCGGAGCGCAAGTGCGTTCTCGTAACGGATCCCGACGCCGACGCGATGAAAACGGCAGAGATGGAAAAGTGGAAAGAACTTGTTTCCTCTTTGCCGGAGACCACCGTCCTGATTGTGGCCCTTGTAAACAGGAACTCGGATGAAAAGAAGGGGAAAAACTGGAAAAAATTCATCGACCTGATGAAGAAAAGCGGAAATGCCGTTCGTTTCGGCAAACGGACGGGAGCGCAGCTCCAGAAGCTGCTTTGCTCCGGCGCACAAAAACGGGGCTGTCAGCTTTCATCCCGCAACGCGGACCGGCTTGTCGGCTTTTGTGGGGCGGATCTGACCACGCTCTTAAACGAGCTCGAAAAGCTTTGCTCTTACGTGAAACAGGGCGAAATCACGGCGCAGCTGATTGACCGGCTCGCCGTAAAAAATCTGGAAGCCCGCATTTTCGACCTTTCGAAAGCGGTCTTATCGGGTTCCGGCGACCGCGCGTATTCTATTCTTGACATTCTGCTTGAACAGGGAGAGGAGCCAGTCGCAATCCTCGCGGTGCTTTCGTCAGCCTACCTTGACCTGTACCGCGTCCGTGCGGCGATTCAGAGCGGCCTGAGCGCGACGGAACCCGCGAAATACTTTGACTATGCACGCAAGGAATTTCGCCTCAGAAACGCGGAGAAAGACTCGGCGAGATATCCGGGCGGAATGTACCGGGAAAGCCTGAAAGAGCTTCTTTCGGCGGATATGGACCTGAAAAGCTCGCGCGGCAGCCGCCGCACCGTTCTTGAAAAATTGATCGCAAGGCTTTTGATTCTGGCAGAAAGGGGAAATACGGCTTGATCCATGTAAAGGAAGCAGTGATTGTAGAGGGGAAATACGATAAAATCAAATTGTCTTCCATAATCGATGGCCTGATTCTGCAAACCAACGGCTTTCGAATTTTTAAGGATCCGCAGCAGATGGCGCTGATCCGCTCGCTTGCGGATTCCCGGGGTATTTTAATTCTGACCGACAGCGATTCGGCCGGGTTTTTGATTCGCAATTATCTCTCCGGCTGTATTGCGCCGGAAAAAATCCGGCATGTCTATATCCCGGATCTTCTGGGAAAGGAAAAGCGAAAGGAGAAACCGTCCAAGGAGGGCAAATTAGGCGTGGAGGGAATGCCGCTTGCCGTCCTAAAGGAAGCGCTTCTCCGCGCCGGAGTCGGGGTGGGGGAGGAGCAGGCAGCGGAGTCCCGCCGTATTACGAAAGCCGATTTATTTGCACACGGCTTGTCCGGCGGTCCTGAAAGCGCTAAAAAGCGCGCCGCGCTGCTGAAACGGCTTTCCCTTCCGGAATATTTATCCGCGAATGCTTTGCCGGAAGTGCTCAGTGGAATGATGAGCTATGATGAATTTGTCCGAATTGCGGCCGAACTTTAAAAAAATTAGCAATTTTGTGTTGACAATCGGACGAAAAAGATGATATAATGTTTCTTGCTGAGCGCGAGTGCTGGAATTGGCAGACAGGCACGTTTGAGGGGCGTGTGTTGTATGACGTACGGGTTCAAGTCCCGTCTCGCGCACCAAATTGAAAACCCGGGAAGCCGCATGAACGTTGGCTTTTCGGGTTTCTTTTTTTGCAGATTAGCCCAAATGGGGTTTGTTTGGGGTTTACGGCAAATCCCAACATGTTGTGGTGCGGTTCTGCTGACCTAAGAGAGAGCTATATCGTCTGCGCTTTCTAGGATTGATCGGGGTTGTTTGAAAGGGAATGATTGCTAATGATAATACGAACATATAATGACGCAGATGAGCAGGGTTGGCTTTTTTGCCGTGTGCTTTCCTTTCTTGACTGCTCTTACTATAATGATGTGAAAACAGCAAAAGAAAAGTATGACCATCCGTCCATTTGCTTGGTGGCAGAAGATAACGGCTCAATTGTTGGTTTGATTGACATTGAACTCGACTCGGATGATTTAGCCTGCAACGGGGACGAGCGCGGCGCAATTATTTGGCACATGGCAGTTATGCCGCAATACCGCAGGCAGGGTGTTGCCGGAAAGCTATGGAAACAGGCTAAAGCACAATTGTTATCGTTAGGCATCCACTATTGCGAACTGTGGACGCAGGAGGATGTTCCTGCGAATCAATTCTATCAGTCCATTGGATTTGCCTTGGAAAACTCACAGACTTGGATACGTTGCTATGCTCAAGGGAAAAGCTGCCTGGAGCTGTTAAACAGCGCTGAGATAGGAAAGATATACGGACCGGAAGAACTCGTCTTTGACG
>NZ_JBJKOP010000053.1:0-1515 GCF_046707225.1 Caproicibacter sp.
AGCCCCTGTAACGGAACGGATTTGCTTGGGCAACTTCTTCATAGCCGTTCTCATAGGTGGTGCTGAGCGGCTTGCCCCAGGCGTCATAGGTGTATTCGGCTACCAGGTTGACATTGCTGTCAACGATATGGCATTAAATCAGTCACCTGAAACAACTTCATCCTATTTTTTTAGCAATACATCCAATCTTCATATGAGGCAAGTAATGAACAATGAAATTTTTGTCCTTTTGATATTTTTTAGGAAACATTGATAAATTCAACTTATTTCCGTTTGCAGTGATGAAACCAGCTTCTTGTGTCATATTGAGGATCCCATTTCTGCTGGGATCCTCATCCGTTGCCTTACAATAAACTGACACGTATTCACCTTTTAGAGCCATAGGTAAGTCTAATGTACCGGGGATAACAATTGACCAAATTATAACTATACATAAAAAGGTACCAACTAACCTTGCAAATAAATTTAATCTTTTCACATTTCGAGTCATAAATTCTCGTTTGGATGGAAAGGCCTTTTCAGGTTTTAAAACCACCTTCGAAATCATTGCCCTTACAATCCAATAAATAACGATTAGACCTATTGCCCAAACAACATAAGAATATATCAAAATATCTAAATCCACTTTATCTTACCGCCCTACCCATGAGTCCAGTACATTGGTCCAGATGGTACATTGCTTTGCGCCTTATGATCATAGCTTTCATATGCATCCTTCAGATAATTTATTAAAGCAGAGAAAGCAGTTGCACCAGAATCTGAAATAACACTTGCAGTAATACCTTTTCCAACAACTTTAGCAGACATCCTGCTTGCAACGCCATTCCTTATCTTCGTTATGCCAGAGGAAAAAACTGCCTCCATACTATTCCTGCCCGTAGTTATACCCGGCACTTTGACAGGCAAAAATTTTCCTGCGGCTGCTCCGATCACCGTATCGGTTCCACTATTGAGTAGTATTGTCCTGGCTGAGCGTTTTGTTCCGCCTGATGTAACATTCTCTAATGTTTGGCCAATTAGAGTTGATGCACCAGCGGCAGTTGCCGCTCCCACTATAGGTCCAGCATATAATGTAACTACTCCTCCAATTGCACCACCAACTGCAGCCCCTGCATATGTCTGCCAATTGGAAAATTCCCACTCACCACTAGCAACGCTTACTAATGCATCACTGACAAATTGGGCAGCCACTCCTGCCACTGCACCCACCGCGCCCGCTATTAGATCATCTAAGCCAAACCACTGACCAGAGGAATCCGACCTGCTAATTGGATTGTTATCACAATAGGCAAACATATTATATGAACTTACTCGAGTTCCCACTCCAACCATACTATTTGCGTTTAACATTCGGCATGTCACTGGATCGTAATATCTATCATTAAGATAATACAGCCCGGTTTCGGAATCGTAGTAGTAGCCCCTGTAACGGAACGGATTTGCTTGGGCAACTTCTTCATAGCCGTTCTCATAGGTGGTGCTGAGCGGCTTGCCCCAGGCGTCATAGGTGTATTC
>NZ_JBJKOP010000054.1:0-15114 GCF_046707225.1 Caproicibacter sp.
CGCTTTTCCCCTTGACAGGTCCCGGGGGGCGTCGGGGGGGACGGTTGGAGCCCTCCCTACGGGAGTTTGAAGTCCCCCCCGACCCGTACTTTGCATACTTTCGTACGGGACCGAAAGTATGGGCCCGCACGGCCTGAGTGCAAGGTAAATAAATAGAAATATTTTGGGTTAAGGGGCACTTGGCCCCAAGAAGAATTAAGAAGAATAAAATAGAAGGATTAAGGCCGTGTAGCGCGATAGACGCTTTGCGTCCCCGTGCGGCCTGAGCACAAACTGAAAATAAGAAATAATTTGGGTTAAGAGACACTTTGCCCCAAAGAAAAATGGGCTCAGCGCGAAAATTCGATTGCTTTGGTCATATTCAGTTATATTACTATAAAAAAATACTATTTGTAAAGCTGGTACAACATGGAACTGACGGAAAAAACACTGGAACAAGATTATCTTTACCGCGGTAAAATTCTGGATTTACACGTCGATCAGGCGGAGCTGATCAACGGGCGGATCGTTAAGCGGGAATGCGTCGACCACCGGGGCGGCGTCAGCGTCGCGGTCCTGACGGAGCAGAACGAAATGCTGTTCGTCCGCCAGTACCGGTACCCATACCATGAAGTTGTGCTGGAGGCCCCGGCCGGCAAATTGGAAGAGGGCGAAGATCCGTTTAAAGCCGCGAAGCGCGAACAGCGCGAGGAGACCGGAACAACCGGAAAAAATTACCTCGACCTGGGCAGGCTGTACCCGTCCCCCGGCTATACGAACGAAATCATTTACCTTTACGCCTGCCGCGTGGAATCCTGCGGGGAGCTTGACCTGGACGAGGGCGAGTTTCTGGAGGTCGAGAAAATTTCGCTGGAGCAGGCGGAACAAATGGTCATGACCGGCGAAATCGTGGACGCGAAAACACAGGCCCTTATTTTAAAAGCGGCCCGGCTCGTCAGAGAGAAAAAGTTATAATACTATTTGCTATTATTAAGATGATTATTACAAATAGTTTTAGAACGGGCGACAAGAAAAAAGACGGGGAAAGGTTTTCCTCGTCTTTTCCTGCGGTTTTAAAAAGTATTCAACATTTTTTCCTGAAGCGGTTGAAAATTTCCCGCCATGCGCTTGAACGGGCCTGCCGGTCCGGTCCCCTTGATTCGATTTTTGAGGAGGAGTACGGATGGATCCTTTGCAAGAAAAAAAGACGCACGACGATGACCTGATTCGGTCGGTCGCGTACTATGCGTCTTTTCAGCCTTTTGTCGGTTTGTGTTCGTCCGTGATCAGCGGGTTTTTCCTGTTTTTCAAGGGCGAGCCGTGGTCCCTGGCCATGCTGCTTTCCGTCGCGATTCCATTTTTAGGATTTACCGCTATTTATGCCGTAATCGCGCTTTATATGAAAATAAAACACGGCAGAATGGTTCCGTTTGTCAATCGGAAAGTCAGGATTCCGACGATCGTGATCCTGATCGCCTTGGTATGCTTTCAAATCGCAAACAGTGTGATATGAAAGCGCGGAGGGGAACCCGCCGCTTTTTTCAGTCGATTTGATTCATGACAAGGCCGGTGATCAGCTTCGGGTAAAAATAGGTGGATTTCTGGGGCATCTTCTCCCCCGCCGCGGCAACGTCGCGGATTTCCTGCACGCGGGTCGGGTTTAAAAGGAACGCGCACTGGCTTTCCCCGGTTTGCACGGAAGCGATGGCTTCCTCCATCGAGCGGGTGTAGACCAGATTCTTCTGGTTTGCCATGTTTTCCCGGTCGATGCCGAGCAGGCGCTCCAAAATCAGCGAATGAAGCACGGAAACGTCCAGTCCGCGGTACGCTTCGCTTTTCTCCGGCAGCAGCTGCGCCATGACGGCTTCGTCCTTCAGAACCAGAAGAGTCCACTCTTCCCCGCCGCAGTAGCAGGCAAAAGCCTTTTTCCCCTGCCGGTACAGCGCGTCAAGATTCGCTGAGATTTCACCGACCGCCGAATGTACGGTGACTTCAAAATAGGATTCGCAGGCTTTCATCAGCTTTTCGCCGCTGAATTCCGGCAGGCCGCGGACCATGCGGTGAGTCGGGAACACGACCAGCCCGTCGTTTTCCATGTCGACCAGCATCATCATCACGTAGTCTTCCCCGCCCGTCGCTTTTCCCTGCTCGCGCAGGCTGTTGCGGTAGTTCAGCGCGGTTTCATAGCGGTGATGCCCGTCCGCAATATAGAGCCTGCGGCTTTCGAAGTCCTCGCCGATTGCCCGGATGGCGACGGGGTCGTTGACCAGCCACATCCGGTGGGTCACGCCGCTGCCGTCGCGGAACTCATAGCGCGGCTCCCCGGAGGAAAGCGCGTCGATCCGGCTGCGGGTGATGTGGCTTTCGTCGTTGTAAAGCGAGTAAATCTGGCTGAAATTGCAGCCGGTCGCGTTCATCAGGTGAAAACGGTCCTCTTTCGCCTTGGAAAGGGTTTCCTCGTGCGGAAGGATGATTCCTTTCGAAAATTCCTCCAGCTTCACAAGGCAGATCAATCCTTTTACCTTTTTCGTCTGCCCGTACGCCGTGAATTCCTCTTCGTAAAGGTACAGCCCCGGGTCGGTGTCCCTGCGAAGAATCCCGCCGTCCAGCCAGCTTTTCAGGGTCCGTCCCGCTTCGGCGTAAGGATTTTCCCCTTCCCTCGGCAGTTCGAGCCGGATGACGTTGCAGGGGTTTTCCAGAAGCAGCGCCCGGCGTTCCTCCTCGCTGATGATGTCGTAGGGGGGGCAGGTCAGGGTCGGGATGTCTCCCGCTTTGTCCGTGAAACGAAGTGCGCGAAAGGGTTTGATTTCAGCCATAATGATTCGATTCTCCTTTTATTCGGTGCGGTTTAAAAAACAGGGAAGCGCCCCGGCGCGGGGAGCGTCGGCCGGCCCCGGGCGGAGCGGGCGCAAACCGGCCTTACGGATGTTCTTATTATACCGGAACGCTGATTTGATGTCAAAGCCGGAATGTTTATAAAATAATTCGGAATAATTTAAAAAATGTTTACATTTTTCTAATTTGATATTGCTAGAATGAAACAGTACGCTTGATATGATGCAACAGGAGGGACAAAAATGATTGAGGTTAAAAACCTCACCAAACGGTACGGGGAGAACGTTGCCCTGAACAACATCAGTTTTACCGTCGGGGAGAATACCATCATCGGTTTTCTGGGACCGAACGGCGCCGGAAAGTCGACGACCATGAATATCATCACCGGGTATCTTTCCGCCAGTTCCGGTTCCGTCAAGGTCGGCGGATTCGACACGCTGGACCAGCCGAACGAGGCGAAGCGCATGATCGGCTACCTGCCGGAGTTGCCGCCGCTTTACATGGACATGACGGTAAAGGAATACCTGAACTTTGTCTATGAACTGAAGAAAGTGACGCTGCCGCGTGAAAAGCACATCCGTGAAATCTGCGCTCTGGTAAAAATACTGGACGTCAGCCGCCGGCTGATCGGCAACCTGTCGAAAGGCTACCGGCAGCGCGTCGGCCTTGCCCAGGCTCTCATTGGGAACCCTCCTGTCTTAATACTGGACGAGCCGACCGTCGGCCTCGACCCCAAGCAGATCATCGAGGTCAGAAACCTGATTAAAGGTCTCGGAAAAAATCACACCGTCATTTTAAGCTCGCATATCCTGCCGGAAATTCAGGCGGTCGCGGACCGCATTCTGGTCGTGAACCGGGGCAGTCTGGTCGCGGACGGAACCCCGTTCGAGCTGGAACACAGCATGTCTGCGGAACACCACCTTTCGGTACGGATGGAAGGCGCCGCGGAGGAAGTCGAAAAGGCCCTGCGCGGCCTGAGATTTGTGCAGGGCGTGCGGAACTTCGGCGAAAAGGAACCGGGCGTGTGGGAATACGAAATCTCGGTGACGGAAGGCGAAGATCTTCGCAGGCCCTTGTTCTCGCTCGCGTCGAAACGGAACTGGCCGGTTCTTTCCATGACAAGCTCGGACCTGTCGCTGGAGGACGTGTTCCTCCGTCTGACCGGCTCGGCTTATTTACAGGATAATCTGACGAAAGGCGGGGACGCACAGTGAACGCGATTGCAAAAAAGGAACTGAAATCCTATTTTCTTTCCCCCATCGGTTATGTTTTCGTAGGGGTCGTCCTGCTTCTGTTCGGTTATTATTTCTATCAGGTGATCCGAATCGGCTCATCCTCCTATGTGCCGGAGGTTTACGGCACCATGTTCATCTGGAGCATGATGTTCCTGCCGATTCTGACGATGCGCAGCTTCAGCGACGAAATGAAAAACCACACGGACCAGGGGCTTCTGACCGCTCCGGTCGGGGTCGGCTCCATTGTGTTCGGCAAGTTTCTGGCGGCGTTTCTCGTTTTTGCCATCACGATGGTCCTGAGCCTGATTCCGGTTGTGATCATCTCGTTCTTTTCCTCCTCCCTTGGGTGGGGAACCGTGTTCGGGACCGTGTTCGGTTCGCTTCTGTACGGCGCGGCCATGGTATCCATCGGGGTTTTTATTTCTTCCCTGACGCAGAGCCAGATTGTCGCGGCGATCGCGACGTTCGGCGTTTCAATCCTGCTTCTGGTCATCAACCAGATGAGCGGCCTGGTTACGAACACGTTCTTTTCCAGCCTGCTTTCCTGGATTTCGTTTGACACAAGGTACCAGCCGTTTACCAAGGGGATTTTTAATCTTTCCAGTATCGTGTTCTTTCTCAGCGTTGTGGCGGTCTTTGTTTTCCTGACCGCGCGCAAGCTGGAAAGCAAGAGATGGGGCTAAGGGGGATGAATGAAATGAATCAGGAAAAAGACCCGCGCACCGGCGCAGCCGTTCCGGAGGAAGAAATCCCCGAAGAAAAGGCCGCCGGGACGCAACAGGCCGAGGCTGAAAATCAGCAGGAGTCCCCCGCCGAAACGGATACCCTGGACGCCGGGCAGAATCCGGAGCCGGAAGAGAAAAAAGAGGATTCCCAAAAGACCGAAAAAGAGAAAAAGGGCGGGAACAAGCCCAAAAAAGATCATTCCGAGTTTTTCAAAAGCAGCAAATTCCGCCACGGTTCGATTTCAACCGCGTTCACCGCGGGCTTTATCGTCGTGGTGGTTCTGGTGAACCTTCTGGTCGGAATCGTCGGCGAACGTTTTCCGTCCGTCAATCTGGATTTGACGAAGACGGGTTCGAACTCCCTTTCTTCCGAAGGCATGAAAGTGGTCGACAAGGTGAGCCTTGCGACAACCATCACTGTCTGTGCGACCAAACAGCAGGTGGAAGGCGACCAGATTTACGCGGACCAGGGGCTGAAATACAGCCAGGTAGGCAGTCTCCTCGCGAAAATGGCGGAGCGCAACCCGAAAATTCAGGTGCAGTACATCGATCTTGACAAGAACCCGACCTTTGCTGCCGAATACCAGAGCGACAGCCTGACCGCCGGCGACGTGGTCGTCAAGACCGACAAGCGGCACCGCGTGCTGACGTATTCCGATCTGTTCAACATCCAGTACTCTCAGGATTATTCCTCCTCTCAGGTGTATTCGAACGTGGAGGGCGCTCTGGTTTCCGCGCTGAACGCGGTTACCTCCGAAAAGCTGCCGACTGTGGCGTTCGACACCGGCCACGCCGAACAGCAGGACATGACCGGCTACCAAAAGCTGCTGAACAACAACAGCTTTGAAACCAAGAGTTTTAATCTTCTGACGGACGCGATTCCGGACAACACACAGATGATCGTCCTCGGCCTGCCGACCCGCGACTACACGGACGCCGAGATTAAAAAGCTTTCCGATTTCCTCGGCAGCAAGACTCTTGCGGGCGACCGTTCGCTGATGGTGACATTCTCGCCGAGCCAGGCGTCCATGCCGAAGCTCGCCACCTTTATGGAAGAGTGGGGCATTCAGGTGCCGCAGGCGGTCGTTGTGGAATCGGACCAGTCGAAATTTATTTCAAACAATCCTTCGGATATTCTCTCCGATATTCAGAGCAATCTGCAGATTAAAAAGACCAGCGACGGCAGCGCGCCGGATTACGGCTATTTCGTCACGCCGCAGGCCAGCCCGATCAAGCTTCTGTTTGAAACCAAGGGTGACAAACACACCTATTCGCTCGCGAAAAGCTCCGATTCCTGCTACCTGGTGGACAACAGCACCAAATCGACGGACAATCTGCCGAAGCAGGCCAGCAACACCGCCGCCCTTTCGCAGGAAACGGTGAAAAACGGGGATAAGGACTACAACGCCAACGTGATCGCGATCGGAAGTTCCTTGCTGTTTACGGACGGAGTCATCAATTCCAGCGCGTTCGGCAACGGAACCTATATGGTGGACCTTGCGAAATACGCGACCGGAACGGCCGATTCCTCAAGCGAGGTACAGCTTTCCACACAGCCGCTGAACGCGACGGATATCACGATGACGTCTCAGGTCAGCACGTTCCTCGGCCTCGGCGTGTTCATTCTCCTGATCCCGCTGATCGTCGCGGTTCTCGGAATCTTGGTATACAATAAGAGGAGGCATCTGTAAGAATGAGGAGCAACATCAGGAACTTGATTATTGTTGCGGTGTGCATCGCCGTTCTCGGCGGAGCGCTGCTGACGCTGAAACTGACCGGCAACGATCAGGCGGCCTCCTCGTCCGTCTCCTCCTCGGCCAGCATTGAGCTGGTTTCAAAAAAGAGCGAAGATGTTGTTTCCATGAACGTGGTGAATCAAAAGGGCAGCTATACGCTGGTCCCGGTGAAAACCCCGGCGGCTTCTTCTCAGGCTTCCTCCGGCTCCTCCTCAGCAGCGTCAAGCGGGACCGAACCGACTTATACCGTGAAAGAGCTCGGCGGCTGCCCGATCAACACCTCCTCTACGGAATCCGTCGTAAAAAACGGGTTCAGTTTGGTTGCCAGCAAGAATCTGGGCACCGTCAGCGATCTGGAGGAATACGGCCTGAAAAATCCGCAGGCGACCGTCAAGGTTCAGTTCAGGGACGGCAGCAGCTATGATTATAAAATCGGCCGCGCCTCCGCGACGGATTCCGCCTCCTATTATATGTGCGGGCTGGATTCAGACAATGTCTATATCGTCTCGGTCGACCAGGGGCTGCTGGAAAGCCCGACTTATTTTGTCAGCACCAATATTCTGGCTATTAATAATACCGCAGCGTCGTCGGCGTCGGGGGCGAGTGAGAACAACTTTACAAAAATCACTCTGAGCGGATCAAACTATCCGAAGCCGATCACGTTTTCGGTATATAAAACCAGCCTGAAAATCTCTTCCCCGGCCAACTACACGGCGGATTCGAGCAAGCTTGACAGTCTGAAAACCGACCTTGCCACCCTGACGGCGGATTCGGTGGAAGCGGTCAACCCGGACGCGGACGCGCTGAAAAAATACGGGTTCGACAACCCGACGGCGGTGGCGAAGTACACGGTCAACGGCGCCGATTATACCCTTACCGCCGGCGCCAAGGACGGGGCCGACTGCTATGTGATGCTCGGCGGGGTCAACGTGATCTATAAGGTCGCTTCAACCAGCATTCAGTCGTGGGCGCTGGGGAACCTGTTTGATCTGCGCGACAAACAGCTTGTGGGCGCGAATATTGAGTCGGTCAAATCCATCACGGTTGACGCGGGGTCGGGCGAAAATGTGCTGAACGTTGCAAGAACCAAGGACGAAAAGCAGTCCACCGAAGACAAGGCCTATTACAATTACAAGGTGACGGGCAACGGCGGAAAAGCGCTCGATTATGATACAAACTTCCGCAACTTCTTTGTAAGACTCGTAAACATCAATATTCTTGAAAACGCGGAGGGGAAACCCTCCGGGCAGCCGGTTCTGACCGTTAAGTTCCAGTATTATGACGGCGCGGCGGCGGATACCTTTGAGTTTTACAAAAGCGGCGACCGCCGTTACACAGCCGTTGTGAACGGCCAGGTGTTCGGCATTGTCACGCAGGACGACATGGATTCGGTCACGACCGGAATTACCGCGCTGGAAAGCGGCAAGGCGGTGTCCTGACGGACAAGAACAAATACAAAGTAAGGGGCGACTCGCCATTTCAGGCATGCCGCCCCTTTTGCTGTGTACGCTTGAAAAGCCGCCGGTCCGGTGCTGCAATCAGAAACAGAATCCGTAAGGAAAAGAATGTGGTTTCAAAAAAGGCCGTCTGCTGCCAGTCGTGATCGGCTGCGCGTTTGCCGCGGCAAACGGGTGTTTCCCGTGGAACAAAATCAAATGGCAGGCGGATTCGGGCGAGGCGGTCGCGGAGGCACGGACGTGAAGCGCCGGGCGGTTCTTTCAATCAAATTCTGGAGGTTTTGTCGTGAGTTTATCATTTCATCTGTCTTCACTTTATGTCTGCGTAAAGGATATGGAACGGGCAATCCGTTTTTATGAAACCCTGCTGGGGCAAAAGGTTACGAAAAAAGATCCGGTTTACAGTGTGTTTGGCATCGACGGCTTTCGCTACGGGTTGTTCGCCCATGAAAAGAGGATGGAACCCCATCAGTGGGGAAACAGCTGTTTGCCCAGTCTGGCGGTGAACAGGATGGATTCGGCGTTGCAAAGACTGGAAGAGCTGAATTCTGAAATCGTGTTTCCCCTGACGGTGATCGGAAACAATCAGGTTCTGGAATTTCTGGACAGCGAGGGAAATCAGGTTGAGCTTACCTGTTCCCTAAAATAAAAAGCCGGCTCCCCTGACAGGGACGCCGGCCTGGAAAAAAATTCTTTGGGCGTTTTCACACCGAAGGGCTGCTATACAGTTTCATCCAAACAGTCGAACATATGCAGCATCCACTCCGGCGGGTCGACAAGGTCGGTGGTAAATTCACCGGCAAAATAGGGATTGTCGTTTGGATCAAGACCGTATCTGCTGCCGAATATATTAATAATATGATCAAACATCTGCTCAGGATCGTCATACGATTGTATCGACCAGGGATCCATTTTTTCTCCTCCGCTTTTCCCGGTGAACATTGAAGAAATTTGGTCCATGACGCCGCTGATGGTGCTTTCAAATTGATTCAGCGCGTCTATCATCTGGCTGCCGGTCATATCGGAAATTCCCTGCAGGCCGAGCTCTTCCGGGGTAACGGCGGAATAAATTTTGGTCAGCGCCTGATAAGTCCACCGGTTTGCTTTTTGCTGCGTGTAGCCGGATCCTTTTGTTAGCAGCAGTGTTGGATTAGTTAGGGCTGTTGAGAGGCTGTTCGCTTGGTCTGTAATATAGGCGCGAATAACTCTTATACATTCCTTGTTTTTTCTTTGGAATTCGGCTGAATGGGAAGAATCCTGCGCAAGCTGTTCCCGCTGCTGCAAAGCAAGCACGGCGCTTTTTAGGGTTTCCGCGTCGTTTTCTTTGTAGCCAAGCCACAGGTAAGCGTCTGAAAGGTCAAGCGCAATGTAATCGTTATAACTGATATATCCGTTTCCTCCCGCTCCGTACAGCCCGTCGCTGTGCTGCACCTCCACTTTTGCAACGGTCGGCTTTACCGTGTTTTTCGCGGTTGGTATTCGGTCCATGACCTCTTGTTTTTGCTGGGCCGTCATCGTGCTCCAGCTTTGCCCGGGCTGCAGGTAAGGGGTAAAAAGACTGCTGATGTCGTGTGAAATAATCATGATTCAGGCTCCAATCCATTCGATGAAAGTTTTGGCATTCGCCTCTATATTTCCTTATCGGACAATTTCATCAAATTTTCATAATTCTTTTCAAATATTTACAAATTGTTCATAATTAGTGCTCGGCAAAGCCCTGCTTTACCGGCTGCTCATCGCGAAAGTTTTTTTGGACTCCCGGCACAGCCGGGAGTTTTCAGGTTGCAACAATAAAAAGCCGGCTCCCTTGACAGGGACGCCGGCTGATGTTATACTGTAAGGACACATAAAAACAGCATTTTATTAAACTACTACATATATACCATAACACAAATCAAACGGATTGTCAATACTTTTTTAAAAAAAGGGGAAATAATTGTGGATTTTCAGCTTTCGTCCCTGCTGAAGCCGTCCGCGCTGGCCGATGCCGATACGGCGCGTGAACTGCTTGCGCTGAACGAGGAAACGCAGGAGTATGGATTGGAATTGACGCAGGAGGACGCGCTGGCGCTGGCCGAAACGCGGCGGATCGCGCTGGAGGCGAGCGGGCGCGTGGAATTCGGCGCCCCCGTGATTGAAAAAATCATCCGGACGTTCAGCCGGTCCCGCTATTTGTACCAATATGATTACGCCCCGGCGCTGCACGAACTGCTCGAAGCGTTTTTTCAGCTGAAAAACGAGACTGAGGACCGCTTTTCGGACGACGACCTAATCGACTTTTTGTTTGACTGCTTTGAATACCGTTACCGCGGCTCGCTGGAAATGTTCCGGGGACGTGAAATCGAGCGGCTGCGCGGGATTTTGCTGTTCGGCGCGGAGGACGGGGAAAACGAAGACGGGGAGGAACCGGATGATGAATGAATCCGTCCCGGCCCGCGCCGGGCTGAGCGCGGAGGAATCGAAGAGGTTCCAAAAAGAAATGCTGTGGGCGCTTTCGGAGCAGCTTGGGCGGTACACCGCCGGGGAAAGCAGCTCCGTTTTATCGGAAACCGCCGAAAAGGTTCTGGAATCCATGCTGTACTGCGTTTCCGTCGAGCTTTCCGCAAGGCCGGACCCCGCCGCCGCGCTGCGTGAAATTCCGGCGGCGGAATTGTTTCGCCGGGGAGCCGAGCGGGTCAAGAGCATGACGGAGGATTTGAAGCTTCTCTACCGTCAGGTGCTGAACACAAGAATTCCCACCGACCTGATCGCGTACAACGAAACGCTGGACGGGGCGATTCCGGGTTTTTTCAAAACCTACGACCCGGAATACGCCGCGCATGAAAACGGAGCGCTGACCGGATTCCCGGACTATCCCCTGCTGAATGACGATCAGAGCCGCGGCGGTATTCTGTATATGAAAAACTACATGGAAGAGCTTCTTCGTGAAAACCGGTTTTGCACGCGATATAAAAAAAATTATATCCGGGCCGTCCTGCTGCTGCATGGGCGGAGCTGTCACCTTGATTACCGGGAACTGATCGTCAATATCCCGGAGCTGATCCTGGAGCGGGAAGGCGCGCCGAAGCCGTACCGTCTGCCGGAGGACGCGGTTTAGTTTGCGATAAACAGTTTTGCGCCGGTATCCGTGTGGGAACGATGCGGGTTAGCAAAAGTCCAGCATCGGCCGTTCCGCATTTCAATACGGAAACTGGAAACACAATTATCATGTAATGAAAAAACGGAAAGCATGTAAAAATGCTTTCCGTTTTGTAATATATTAGATATATTTTACAATTAGTAATTATTCGCTTTGCGCTCAAAGAACGACTGCGGATGTTTGCAGGCAGGGCAAACCTTCGGCGCGGTTTTCCCGACATAGACGTAACCGCAGTTGCGGCAGACCCAAACGGTCTCTTCCCCGCACTGGAACACAAGGTTGTCTTTTACGTTGCCGGTCAGCTTCGCGTAGCGTTCCTCATGGGTCTTTTCAATGCCGGCCACCAGGCGCATGGTTGCGGCAATCTCTTTGAATCCTTCCTCTTCGGCGGTTTTCGCCATGTTTTCATACATATCGGTCCACTCATAGTGTTCCCCGGCAGCCGCGTCCAGAAGATTTTCCGCGGTGGTCTTGATTCCGCCGCCGGAAAGATATTTAAACCAGAGCTTCGCATGCTCTTTTTCATTGTTTGCCGTTTCCTCAAAAATAGAGGCGATTTGCTCGTAGCCTTCCTTTTTCGCCTGCGATGCATAGTAGGTGTACTTGTTTCTTGCCTTCGATTCACCCGCGAATGCGTCCATCAGATTTTGTTCCGTTTTGCTTCCCTTTAATTCCATGTTAATTTCCTCCTTTAGCCGTATCTGATTTCTTTCTGTGATGTTATTATAGCACAGGATGCGCGGAAGTCAATACAATAATAGGAATTATTATTAATTATTTTTTCTTTTGCTGACCGTTCCATATCCGGAGAGCAGGCAAAGGAGAAACAGAAATACCAGGCGAAGCCAATCCATGCCGTTCCAGAAGCCCCCGCCGCAGATAAGCTCCGGGCTGAGGTTGTACTCATCCGCAAAGATCCCCTGGTTCCAGAACAGTGAGAGAGAAATCAAGAGGGAACAGAAGCTGATCACGAAGAGGACGAGGAACAGCCACTTGGATTTCATGTGGAGGAACCTCCTTCTTCATCCGGCGGCTCGGAAAACCACTGCCGCAGCAGGCGAACGTATTCCCCGCAGTGCGCGATGCTGAGTTCCCCGTGGCGCATGCCTTTCGAAATGATCAGGCGGCTGCCGGGAATCTCTTTTTTCAACAGGCCCGCCGAAAGCTTCATCTCCGCGGATTCCCCGGAGCCGACCAGAATCAGCACCCTCGCTCCGGTGTCCTTCAGGGAGATCGGGAGATGGAAATCTCCGTTGCTTTTCAGGATGTGAATCAGGGAATTCAGGGTCAATTCTTGTGTGTCGCGGAAGTACGGTTCAAACAGCTCGTCGGGCAGGGAAAGCGCTTTTGCCTGAAGTTTGGCGAAGAAACGGAAGCGGATCAGCCCGTACGAAAGCCGGATCAGGAGTTCCGGAACGGTTCCGCCCCGGTCGTGGCCGGGCTGGACCAGCACGCTTTCCAGTACGGCGAAATCGGCGATGTCCCTGCGCTCGGCGAGCGCCTCCGCCGCGATCTGCCCGCCGAGCGACAGTCCGCACAAAGCGAACACGCGGCCGCCGCAGGCGCGGTCGATGAATCGGATCAGCTTTTCGGCGGAATCCCTTATGCTGAGAAAATCCGTGCCGCCGTCTTCGCCGTGCCCGTCGATGATCGGCATGACGACGCGGTATTCGTCCGTGAGCAGACGGGCCGCGCCTTCGACCGACCACCACGAAAGTCCGCCGCCGTGGAGCAGGATGACAACCGGATGCTCCGGTTGTCCCAATTCCTTGAATTTCATCTGCAAGGCCCTCCTTCTGGATATTAAAACTTTATTTAGTCTTGGGGCAAGGCGCCCCTTAACCTTAATTTTTTCTGATTTTCTCTTTGTCCTCAGTCCGGGCGGGGACGCAAAGCGGCTTTTGCAGCCGCAGCGAAGAAATCTAATTCTTATTTGGGGCTGATTGCCCCTTAACCCTAATTATTTCTATTGATTTACCTTGTCCTCAGGCCGGACGGGCCCCTACTTTCGTAATCAAACGAAAGTAGGCAAAGGTTGAGTAGGGGGGAGCAGCGTGACGCTGCATCCAAAGTGGCGGTATGAGGAGCGGCGAGAGAAAGCAAAGCCAAACACGATTCTTCAGCCGTGGACGCCGTAGGCGAGTAAGGGCCGGATGGCCTCCCCCCTACACCCCCGGCACCTGTCAAAGGGAAAAGCGATGTTCTTAAAGCGTCGTGCTTCTCATTGACGACGGGGGCTCCGGAGTGAAAGCCACTGCGTTATGATTGGGAACGGATGGATGCATTTTTCGTTTACACCATTCTACACGATTTTGCACACTAAGTATAGAGATAAAACACGCGCTTCGGCCATGATAGGGTGATACCGACGGGCATATCACAGAGGGAGGAAAATTCCTGTTTCCTTTATGTGCGCGTTGGTGTAAACTGTAATATGTTGGAAACCGCGGAGGGCTTCAAAATGGTAATAATCCCCGACCCTGCATGGCATACGAATGATTCTGCCTT
This sequence comes from Caproicibacter sp., assembly GCF_046707225.1. NCBI lineage: Bacteria > Bacillati > Bacillota > Clostridia > Eubacteriales > Acutalibacteraceae > Caproicibacter > Caproicibacter sp. The sequence continues at coordinate 13,615 of NZ_JBJKOP010000054.1, forward strand.
AAATCAGTTTTTAACGGAGGCGGCCATGTTGACTGGGTGCGGCATACAATCGGAACGACTTGTGTGGAATCAAGTGACGGAGGTAACATATGAAAAAGCTTAGTCTGTTTCTCATGTTAATCGGGTTTGGCGTTCCCTTATTCTTCACCGGCTGCTCTCATTTGTCCGTCCCCGCAGAGAAATCCGTCGATCTGGACGCAATTCTTACTTCGCTGAGGAACGACAAGGAAGTAAAGGACTATGTCTGCTCTCACAATTCAAAGGAAATCGCTGTTATTTATTCAAAGGACGAACAGGAGTCTTTCGCCGTCATATCGACTCAAACGGGCCGGAAAACGATCATTAAGGACAATGATCTGACCGGGTCTGTAAATCTCTATTCACCGGAATGGTCCTATGACGATGCCTATCTCTCTGTGAATGAAGGATGCTGCGTGATGCATGGGACCTATGTCATTGACGTATCCACTCAAAAAAGGTGCTACGAGTTTGGAAACACCGCAATGGTCTGGGCTACAAACCAAAATCGCGTCATTTATGAAGACGTAGACGAATCGGTAACGCCTGTATTGGAGACCGAGCTGTCGGGCTCTTGCGAGCTCATGTGCTATAACGCCGAGACGAAGCAGAAAACAAAGATCGTTCCTCCCAGTCCAAAATATGGTTATCGTCCGATTTCTTTCGATGGAACAGGAAACAGACTGACTTACGAACGAACCGATCTTCAGAGTGACGAGCAATATATATTAACCCTTAACATTCCGCTTGATCATCAAACGTCCTCGTCTTCCTGAAATTCTTTCATACATTCATAAAAGAGGGTAGGGACGTCCGGCCCGTTCGTGCTGCGCGGCCTTAATCCTTCTATATTTATTCTTCTCATTCTTCTTGGGGCAAAGTGCCCCTTAACCACATAATTTCTTCTTATTTTTACACTGTCCTCAGGCCGGACAGGCCCCTACTTTCGTCCTCAAACGAAAGTAGGCAAAGGTTGATTAGGGGGGAGCAGCGTGACGCTGCATCCAAAGTGTCGGTATGAAGAGCGACGTGAGAAAGCAAAGCCAAACACGATTCTTCAGCCGTGGACGCCGTAGGCGAGTAAGGGCCAGATGGCCTCCCCTCCCGACGCCCCCCGGCACCTGTCAAGGGGAAAGGCAATGTTCTTAAAGCATTCTGCTTCTCATTGACGACGGGGGCTCCGGAGAGAAAGCCACTGTTCTATATTTAGGAATACTGTAATCATTGGCATGCCTTGACTCAAGCCGTCGATATTCCAATCTCGCTCATCTTTGGAAAAGTTAACTTTAATAACTTTCAATTTCCTGTGTGCTTCCATAATGAGCACGTAGGGAAAGAATGGGAACGTCAATGAAAAGCACTGTGTTTTTAAGAACAGTTCCGTGTTGTATGACGGTAGTCGGGGGTGTAGGGGGGACGGTTGGAGCTTTCTCTATGGGAGTTTGAAGTCCCCCCTACTCAACCTTTGCCTACTTTCGTTTG
>NZ_JBJKOP010000055.1:0-22485 GCF_046707225.1 Caproicibacter sp.
TGGATTTGCCTTGGAAAACTCACAGACTTGGATACGTTGCTATGCTCAAGGGAAAAGCTGCCTGGAGCTGTTAAACAGCGCTGAGATAGGAAAGATATACGGACCGGAAGAACTCGTCTTTGACGCCCCGCTCGAGCGAAAAGAAGAACTTCAAAAGAAATGCTATCGGATTGATGAAGTAAGACTTTATGCCTGCAGGATGTAAAATATGAAAAAAGAGAATCAGGACAAAAATGAAACATGGCTGTCGTGTGTGATAGGCGTTGGTATTCCACTGGGCGCAGCGTTTGGTTTGATTTTTAATAATCTATCTATGGGGACTAGTTTTGGAATTTTGTTTGGCGCAGTAATCTATGCAGTCAAAAGGAAAGAGAAATAGTCCGGTCTGGGTGCGATGCAGATACGTGAAAAAGTTCTATGTACCGGAACTTTTTGGGACTTGATTCTGACTTTTACAAATGCTATACTGATTCAAAGGCGGTGACGGGAGTGCTGGATGAAAAGGATTTACAGGCAATTGCAGGGTTGATTAACCAATCGGTTAGCCAGTCTGAAAATCGAATGAAAGCCTACATAGAATCGAATGTTGAAAAACAGATTCAACTTTTAGCAGAGGGTCACAAGGTGATTCTTAACAGACTGCCGGATGTTGAAGAGCAGGAGCAGATTAAAAGCCGCGTAAAGGCTTTGGAACGAATTGTTACAGACTTGCGTGTGGAAGTCGACGAATTAAAAAAAGCGCAATAAAAATGTCCGCTCGTTTCGGTTGATGCCGAAAGGGCGGACTTTTTGTATCTGTTGCTTTTTGCGGCTTCTGTGGAGTCCATGTGATCTCTTCTTGACCATTTACGCGTGTGATTTGAGCGGCAGGGCCGCCGCGATGGCGTCCGCTGCTTCAGCCTGAACCTTGGCAAAGGTGTGGGCGTAAATGTTTGTCGTCGTTGATACCTGTGAGTGCCCAAGCGCGGTTGATACGGTCTTGACGTCCACACCGTTTGTAATCAGCAGGGAAGCGTTCAGATGCCGGAAACTATGGATGGCGGATTGAGCACGGTGCATACCGGTACGCTTGCAGAACCGGTCCAGCCAGCTGTACGGTGTGTTTGGATTGATTGGCTTTCCGTTCCATGCGACGAACAGCCGGTCGGTGTCAATCCATTGGTCGCCGCATTTTAACCGCTGTTGTGCCTGCTCCACTTTGTATAGCCGCAAAATCAACGCAAATATCGGAAACTTTGACATCAGCGCGTCGTTCAATTTTGAAATTGTGGCGTCAGATTACTACACCGCAACCACACAACCGGCTTTGCTGCCAACGGCAAAGCCGGTTTTTTCTATCCGTGATGGGCAGATTGGCATCAACAAAATTCCGGAGAACGGCGCGCTGGATGTAAGCGGTGACGTGTACGTTTCCGGTGCCAAGGCTTACAATGACAGTTACCATCCGAGCGCCGACAGCGCTTCTTACGCAAGCAGCGCCGGGGATGCAGCTGCGCTGGGCGGACTTCGTATGCTGAAAGGAACTTCGAACGGGATAGCCGCCACAACGACAGCTTACGGTTCCCTCTACTATTCGGGAAATATCAACATCAGCTTTGGTACAACGCTTCCATGGACACCGATTGTTACAACGGCGTTCAATACGAACGGATTTGGCTTTTGCGTGGTGAAATCCGTCAGTACAACCGGATTTACAATACAGATTTCCAACGCGGTTTCTTCATCCGGTGTAAACTGGGGACTTTATTATATTGCGGTCTATTAACCAAAAAGGAGATTAAATGATGGCACAACTGAAAGGCATTGATATCAGTAAGCATAATGGCACAGTGGATTGGACGAAAATATCCGGCATGGACTTTGTTCTAGTCCGTGCCGGATATGGAAACGATATTTCACAAAAGGATCCAAAGTTTGACGAGAATGTAAAAGGCGCATTGGCTCACGGGATTGCCGTCGGCGCATATTGGTTTAGCTACGCTGTGTCCGCGGCGGATGCAGCAAAGGAAGCATCGATTTTCAGTCAAGTCCTCGCTCCGTACAAGGACAAACTTACTTTTCCGGTCGCATTCGATTATGAGTATGACAGCATGGAATACGCGCAGCAGCAGGGCATTCATCCAAGCAACAATCTCATTGATGCCATTGCCCAGACGTTTATGGACGCAATGAAAAAGGACGGATGGTTCGTAAATCTCTACACCAACTGTGATTTTATCCGAACAGGTAAATTCAGCACTGCTACCGTAAAGTCCTATGATGTGTGGTTAGCCGACTATTCCGGCGTTCCTGATTATCCCTGTGGGATTCAGCAGACCGGCAGCACGGGTAAAGTTCCGGGTATCACCGGCGCGGTGGATATGAATGTAGCATTTAAAGATTACTCGACAATTATCCAGGCAGGTGGGTACAACGGTTTCCCGAAGCCGACGTTCAAGTGCGATACTACAACTGATATTGTTCTTTCGCCGGGACAGACTTACCAATTCAAAGTGACTTCTCCGCAGGTCCCAACGGCTGCAATCGGTACGCCGGGTGTTGCTGCATTGCTGCACCGATACAACGGCTGCAATCGGTACGCCGGGTGTTGCTGCATTGCTGCACCGATACAGCAGCGGGAACGAGAGCTTTTTCTATTTAGTTGGTTTTGGAAAGTCAGGCTCTTCTGCTGGAATCTATGTAAACGGCGTGAAGCAGTTTACAATTCACATGAATTAAGAAAGTTGAGGAATTAGAAATGGATAAAATGAAAACGACTATTATCACAGTATTTACCGCGCTTTCCGCATGGCTGGGAATTTTGGCTGTCCCAATGCTGCTGCTGATTTTGGTTAACGTTGCAGATTACGGTACCGGTCTTGCCGCCGCAAAGTATAGGGGACAGAAGATCAGTTCTTACCGTGGATTCCTGGGAATCGCAAAAAAGGTGTGCATGTGGCTTTTGGTCGGCGTCGGAGTGATTGTTGACTATCTGATTACATATGCCGCGCAGCAGGCAGGCGTAACGTTGTCGTTCGGTTATGCCGTGGCGTCGCTGGTAGCCGTGTGGCTGATTTGCAATGAGATTATCAGCATTTTGGAAAACATCAGCGACATTGGAGTCGCTCTGCCGCCTTTCCTGCTTAAGCTGGTGGGAAATTTGAAATCACAAGTGGAGGGGAAAGGGGGAGGTTCGTTATCAAAGGCAGATAAAGATAGTATAATGAACGAATAGTCTTTGTTCAAAGTTTCAATAAACATGGTATTCAGTATATCATCGCTTTGCCGTCCCATATATGGCCTTACCGATGCAGCTTGCTTAAAAGGCCGCAGGCAAAATCAACCGTATTTTTCAGGCCCTCTTCAAAGCTGGTATTCGGTTTCCAACCGTATTTTTCCAAGGCGTGCATGTTGTCGCACTGAGTGAATTTGTTGACTTCATTGTCGAGCGCCTTGTTGGAAATCGTATATTTCCCCTCATACAGCTCCGGGTATTTATTCCAGTAATTGGAGGATGCGACATACTTCGGCTTGATCTGTTCCTTGCCCATGGTTTTCGCTAGGATGGAATACATCTCGTTGATCGAGTAGCTTTTGCAGGTGGAAACATTCACACAGTCGTAGCCATCGCCCTTCTGCACCAGCAGCGCAAGGTCGATCAGGTCGTCCACATAGACAAAATCCCTACGCTGCTTGCCGTCTGAGTGAAGGACTGGCGCACGGTCGTAGAAAAGCTCACGAATCAGATATCCCGCGACCGGCGGCTGTTTCCGTAGGCAATCGATATGCGGCCCGTATACGTTTGCAAAACGCAGGCAGGTTACGTTCATGCCGTAGATTTTCGCGTAAGATTTGCAGAAGCATTCCGCAGAGTATTTCGTAGTTGGGTAAATCAAGCTGGGGAGTTCGTGCCTGTCCTCCTTAGAGGGGAAGACCGTGTCATTTTCATACACCGCGGAGGTGCTTGCGAAAATGACTTTCCGGCAGCCAAACCGGCGGGCCGCCTCCAGAACGTTTACCGTACCCGCAACATTGACGGATACCGCTTCACCCGGGTTCATCTGGCAGTCCGGCAGGGGAGTAATTGCCGCGATATGATAAGCATAATCAAAATTTTCTTGCTCAAAAAGGCGGTACAAAGCATCCGCGTCCCGTACATCCATCCGCAGAATCTCGGAACGGAAATCGTGATCCGGAAAAATCAGGTTGTCTTCCTGACCGTAGGAAAAATTGTCAATGATCACGACCTGAGCGCCGTCTTTCCACAGCCGATAGGCAAGCTGTGATCCGATAAAACCGGCGGCACCGGAAATAAATACCTTTGGCATCTTGTGTCACCCCTTCAAATGATCGATTCCGCACATCGTTTTATAAAAAATACTCATGATTAAATGGTCGAATGTCATATGTACGTCTTCCGTAATCTGCATGCTATTGACGGGAACGTGAAGAGATACATCACTCAGTTTTTTTAGCTTGCCTCCGTCATAGCCGGTGATGCCGATCACCTTGTTGCCGCAGCTTTTCGCGTACTCTACCGCGTTGAGTACGTTCTTCGAATTGCCGCTGCCGGAAATGCCGACCACTAGGTCGCCTTCCCGCAGCTTGCCTTTCAGCTGGAAGCGAAAAATTTCTTCGAATCCGATGTCGTTTGCAATCGCCATCACGGTCGGGACGTTGTCATTCAAGCACAGGAAACGGAACTTCTTTTCCGTATGTTCGGAAACTCCCTTATTGAAATCGTTCTGATAGTGTGAGGCAGTGGCGGAGCTCCCGCCGTTTCCGAAAATATAAATCATTTTTTCTTCTTGAAAAGCCTTTTCGAGGAGATTCATCGCTTCGTTGATTGCGTCCACATCCAGAGAAGCCAATACCTTCTGTTCATCGTCAATGTATTTGGCAATTGCTTCTTTATAATCCGACATATAAATTCGCACTCCTTTATTTTTTGATTAGTCAGAGAATATGATTCGGCTACCCAGCGGCTCAAAGGAAAAGTCGACTTTTCGATAATCCTTCAGCGCTTCCTCAACCGCCGCCTGACGTTCTGCCGGCACATACAACAGCATGAATCCGCCGCCGCCCGCGCCGAGGATCTTGCCGCCGAGTGCACCCGCGTTTTTCGCCGAGGAATACATCTCGTCAATCATGGGCGTTGAAACACCGCTTGCAAAGCGCTTCTTGATCTGCCAAGCCTTGTCCAGTTCATAGCCCCAATTGTCCACCGAGCCGTCCACGAGATCTTGATAAACACGGTTTACCGCCAGAACCAGATTGTCAAGACCATCCATCTTCTGCGCGATAGTCTGTTGCTGCTCATTCAAAATTTTTCTGGAATCGCGGGTCAGGCCCGTGAAAAACAGCATCAGGTTCTCTTTCAAGCTGTCGCTGTTTTCCTTTTTGCAGATAATCGGCTCCACACTTACGCTACCGTCCCGATTGTATTTATATTGGTTGAAGCCGCCGCAGGCCACAGCAAACTGGTCCTGAATGCCAATCCGCTGGCCGAGACAGTCAATCTCAATGTGGCATGCTTCACGTGCTAGAGTTTCCGCTGAAACATGTTCCCCTTTGTAGGCGTGCAGCGCGTTCAGTACGCCCACGGCCAGTGCGCTGGAGGAAGCAAGCCCGATTCCGGCGCTACTCAAGGGGATATCTGCCATGTAAATGACCTCTATGCTCTTTTCAATTCCGGTTATTTTCAGAGCATTCCGGATGATGTTGTGCTTGACCTCATCGACGCTGTCAACTAACTCGTTGCCGGAATATACCACGCGGATCTTGTCGTCAAACTTTCTGTTTACGGTGATATAGACGAACATATTCAAGGCTGTGCTGATCGTCGAGCCGTAACCGAACCGACTGTTTTCATAATAGTCTTTAAAGTCCGTTCCTCCGCCGAAAAATGAACAGCGCAGGGGTGTTTTTGAGATGATCATGTCGCTTTTCTCCTTTATGTAATGTCGTTGAAATGATTGAATGTACTATGGACTCATGACTCTTTCATTAGGTCCGCGACAGCGTCCTTCAGCGAGTACGCGTCCGAAACCAGGATGCATCTGCATCCCGCGGCTCGGCCCGCTTCCACATCTCTTTCGTCGTCTCCGATCATGGTGCATTTTGTCAGGTCAAGGGAATAGTCCTTCTGAGCCTGAAAAAACATCCCTGGCTTTGGCTTGCGGCAGGAGCATCCGTCATCCCAGTTGTGCGGGCAGTAGTAAATCCGGTCGATCTGCGCGCCGACCTGTTTTAGATCGTTCTGCATTTTTTCATGGATCGTCGCCAGCGTTTCCTCGGTCAGATTTCCCCGTGCAATGCCCGGTTGGTTTGACACCAAAAGGATCTTATAGCCGTTGTCTTTTAATAACCGTATCGCTTCCACCGCGCCGTCGAGCCAGACAAAATCTTCCGGCTTTTCTATGTAGCAGGCACGCGGCGGCCGCACGTTCAGCGTGCCGTCGCGGTCGAGAAAGACAAATTTGCGTGGACTGAAAAACTCTTTAGTCAGTTCGATTCTCGCCCAGGAACCGATGGAATAATAGCGGTGTTCCGTAACCATGGCATACATTTTCTTCTGTTCCACCAACTGTGGGTATACAGCTGCTTCAAAATTGACGTTTTCGTCCGGCATAAGCCGTAGAACAGACTTGTTTACAATTGCGTAGCCGATATCAACCCCCTGAAGCCCCTGGGTAACACGCTTTTTGTCGTAGACCTCCACAAGGCCGTTGTCAGCGACTTTCAGGTTGTTCTTCGTGTAGCCGTCCAGATTTTTATAGGCAGTGAATTCCAGCAGGGCCCCGCTCTGGCGGTATTCCTCACAGAGGCGCTCAAAGTCAATCGGGCAGTAATTGTCGCAGTACATCAGCAGGAAATCGTCCGCGAACAGCTGCTCCGCGCCTTTCAGCCGCAGCCCCGTCTCATATTCGACCGGCGTGACGGAATAGCGGATATTCACGCCCCATTTGCTGCCGTCACCGAAATAGTCCATAATTTTTTCTGGCAAATATCCCAGCAGCAGAACGATCTCACGGATTCCGAATCCGCGAACCTGTTCCACCAAATATTCCAGAAATGGCTTACCCTCAAAGGGGTACATGGGTTTTGGATTCGTATCTGTAAACGGCTTCATCCGCGTGCCGTAGCCGCCGGCAAGAATAACGGCCTGATTGATTTCCATGGTAAATTACCTGCCTTCAAAATTTTTATTCGTTTCTGAAACGGAAGTCAAAAACTTACTAGCTTTTTCAATCTGGTTGCCGAAAGAAAATACATCCCAGTGACCATGCAAGCCAAAGTCGTTGGAAAGACGAAGGTAATCACCGTATTCGTCACGGGCATAAGCTTCATAGTGTTTGGGTACACAACATATTTCTCCTTCGAAATTTTGTGTTTTAAGGGGGAAAATAACATCTTGTCGGTAAATCCTTTGCCAAGAAAATTTAACATAGGGGACGCTCCAATAATAAACTAAAGAATCTCCCTTGCAACCGGACCAAGCATTCGTCTTTTGTATAAATTCGTTAAAAACGGAATCGACTTTCTTTTTATCATCAGAATTTTTAATCGGAACATCGCTGTAAGGCTGGGTGAGTTCTGGAAGGAGTGCTTCAAGTGTATCGGAAAGTTCTTCTCGCATTCGACAAACATGTTGCCAGAAAGCTTGTTCATCTTCTGGGGGGCACGGAACACACTCTTGAACAAAGATATCCAGAAAAAAATCCGTATTGCTTGCGACGCAAATAAACTTCGGTATGCGGGAAAACCAGTAACGGTTGACAAGATGATAATAGTCGCATATAGCAAACTGTTCGGATTTACTGAGAATTAATTGTAGCTTGTCAAAATCTGCCCGTGGCATTGATATATCCATATCATCGTCCCATGGAATAAATCCTTTATGGCGGATTGCACCGAGTAAAGTGCCACCCTGAAGCCAATAATTAAGACCATTTTCATTACAAATACGGATAAAATTTTTTAGTAAGTAAACTTCCATATTTTGAATAATGCGCAAATCCCCTTCTGCTTTGGGAAGAGAGCGGTAAAAGGAGCGCTGCGCTTCAGATAAGGATGTTTGGCGCTGGACAGCATATGTGTACCAGAACACCATTTGTTTTTGGAGAGAAAGAACGTCAATTTTCTCATTTAGAGCGCCGAAAGATTTCCCGATCTCATCAGTCAAGCTTTGGCGAATATTCTTCAGTTCTGAAACCTGCTCCCTGATCCTTGCCAGCTCGGATGATGTGCAGCTAATTTGATCTTTTAGCATTGTTAACTGTCCCTGAACCTGCTCCCTCAGCTGCAGCAGTTCAGCCGAACCACTTTCCGACCGTTTCTGAATAAGATTCAACTGATCTTGAATCTCCACATTTTGGTCTATGACCTTCTGGAGTGGATCATGAAAGGTTATTGCCAAGGCCTGCTGCGATTCAGTTTTTTGTTTAATATCATCTTCAAGCTGAAGGACAGCGTTTTGAAACGTCTTTGAGGAAGGGGGGAGATATTTCTTTAGAAAGTTTTTAATCATTGAATTAATTCTCTCCATTTTAAACGGAAGGCCTGAAGTATTAGCCTATTTACGAGTTGTTTTAAACTTGAGCCACGCTTTTGCATATTTCAGAATATAGCGGAATCCGATCATGCCATTCTGGAATTCTTTCAATACAGTAAAACGAGAATCGTAAAACTCTGGAAGACCTCCAACGTCTCTGTTACTGGAACCACAGTAACAATTCATTAAAAATGAAATATAACCTTCATAATCCGCTTTTTGAAAAAGAGAAGGAAGCACATGAAAGATTCTAATAAAATCATTTTGTCGAGAATCTGTGTCCCAATTAAAAAGCATTGTGAAATTCTGCAGATCCTCAAATACAGATTTCTGTTCATCACGTTTTGTAATTTTCCACCAGAAATTATAAATATACGACAAATAGCGATGATACTCAATGTATAAATCTTGTGGATTGCATTTTAAATCCATGGTATAAAGCTCGGTTCCGCTTTTGATATATTCCATCATGCTGGATGCATGATACTGCCTGGTAAGCTGTCCACTCTTAATAGAAGCCGCATTCCGATCAAGATGATGATAGACAATATCCGAGACAATACCGATTAAAGGTTCCTTTTTATATACATGTCCAAGAAAAAGTGTATCTTCTCCAAAGTTGTAAGGTGGGAATAAGCTACTATCGCTTAACAAAGAATGTCTATATAATTTGTTCCATATTGCCCCGCCTGCAAAAAAAGCGACAAACTCATTTCTATTCCAATAAGCGTCTCTTTTGAAAACTTTATCGGAACCCTCTATATCCAGCCAATTGCCCACAACGACGTCGTATTGTGACAGCTCAGCTTTTTTAATCATTTTTTCATATGCTTCCGGCGGAACAAAATCATCACTGTCACAAAATGCAATGAATTCACCGTTGGCGCTTGCTAACCCTAAGTTCCGTGCATTTGAAACGCCTTTATTTTCCGAAACTTTTAACTTTTTAATTCGTTTATCAATGACGCAATACTTTTGAATAATTTCACCGGTGTTATCTTTTGAACCGTTGTCTATTACAATGATCTCTAGACTTGCCCATGTCTGCGCGATTATAGAGTTCAAACAATCTTCCAACTCGTTTTCGACATTGTAAGCTGGAATGATAACTGAAATCATTCCCTTTTCCATATTTGTATTAGTGTCTACCATGTGATCCTCTCTATTTAAAAGGTAGTCCATGACCCTTTCTGTCAGCGCCTTCTGAAAAACGCCACCGAATTCATATTCCTCAACATTTGTGCAAAAAGGCATATTATGAAGGCTTAAGTACTCACGGGAAAAAGAAAATCCCCAGCGATAGTTACTGGGATAAAGAATCGCTTTCTTGCATTTTGCGGAACTGATAATATCACACAGTCCGCTTCTAAGTCCTACGAAAAAACCAGCATATTCCACTGCCGGAACAATAGATTGAAGGGGAATTTTTACAGCTTCTGTTCCCTTTATGGGCTTTTCCTGAGCACTCCCTGAATTAGTACAAACACAAAAGCCCTCTTTTATCAGTTCCTGCGCCAGAGCATTCCAAAAATCCGGGCAACTGGTTAGGGAACCTGCATAAGGGGCAAGAATGACTGTATTGCCTTCCTCTAATTGATGTGTTCGAAACAAATCAGAAATAACTGCTTTATCACAAGAAAAGCGAGGTGGTAGCAATTCCCTTGAGGGATCAAGCGCGAATGCTACACTCGAATACATCTGAAAAAAACTGACTCCGTTAATTCCTTCAACTTTTTCAACTATTGTAGTATGAGACCTTATGTTAAAATGAAGAAATTTTATATTGATGTTTTCACCATTCAAAAATACAAAGAATTTAATCAGTTTTTCACAATTCACTTGTGGTTGTATTTCTATTTTGCAATCCACAAACATCTGAAAAAGGACAGGAGCTGGTTTACAAGAGGTAAACACAACGTAATTTGAAATATTATTCTTTTTTAGATAGTCTTTAAGCAGCATACCGGCTATATAGGCATCCCCGGAGCCAGGCCAAGGGCAAACTAGGATTTGAACATCCCGTCCATATTTTGCAAGTAAATGCTGATAGATCTGGTACCCTTTCTTAATCTGCACATTATAGCATGAGCTCATACGTAATAGTGTTATTCTTTTCAGTCGATCTTTGATTTCCCCAAACAAATGTCCCGCTTTTCCCATTCGTTACCCCCCTTGTCACGCTAAAGATTTTCGTCCGCCGCAAAAGTAATTTCGCAGAACCGATCCCGTTCCGTATTTACCGCAATCGCCGTATTCAGCCCGGAGGGCTTTTTGTCGTTGATTAAAATCCGCTCGCCGTAAGGAGCGTTGAAAATAATGGAGTCGCACCGAATGCCGTTCTCTTTCAGAAAATCTTCCGTCATCTTTCGGTATTCGTCGGTCCGGGAGGTGATGAAAACAATCAGGTCGTCCGGGGACAGCGAATCCAGGAATTTTTTCGCGCCGTCCAGAAGCGTATCATGGCCGTCAATCTTATACCCATTGTGCTTCACGATGGTTCCGTCCAGATCCAGAACCCAGGTTTTCCCCAGAGGGGATACTTTGATTATGTCACACATTTTTCAGCTGTTCTCCAATGAATCCGCCCGGATGGTTTTTCTTGAAGTCCTGCAGCGTCACTCCGCGCTTTTTCACGATCGTCATCGCAAGGCCCTGAAGGACAATGAGGTTCACCGTTGTGGAATTGTTCGGAACAATGTCCCACATATCCCCCTCGTGATCCAAGTCAAGAATCAGGGATTTCTCAATCGCGCGGGTCAGCGTGCTGTCCCGGCGGAAGGTCAGCAGCCAGATATCCGCGCCGCGTTTTTTCAGCAGATCCGTCAGATAAACGGATTCGACCGTTTCGCCGCTTTTGGTTAGAATAATCACCACGTCGCCCTGACGCACCATACCGATGTCGCCGTGCACGGCGGAATTTGTGTTCATAAAACTGGCTTCCTGCCCCAGCGAAACCATGGTGCCGACGAATTTGTCGCATACCGGGACATTTTTGCCGAGCCCGGACGCGATGATTTTATGCCCGCCTTCGAGCGCGCGCACGCATTCGCCGACCAACTGGTCGAACTTTTTGCCGTCGATGGAGCGGACGGAATCCGAAATCGAGTCAAGAATGGAAGTGAAATATTCGTTCATAAGATATCCTCCAAGTAGTAAAGTCCGTTGTAAAATGCGCCACAGACGGAATCATAATTCTCCCAGGCATAGGTGGTAAGGGAAAGCCAAATAATCGCGTGGATCAGCCGAATCTGCTCCTCTGAGACGTCGTTCTTCAGTAGGCTGAAAAACTCGGCTTCCATGTCTTCCCAGTGGTTTGATTCGATCTCCAGTTTCACCGAATCCTCGCCGATATGGAGCCGGAACCGTTTCAAATTAAACTGGTCGTAGTTCCCCACAACGGAATAATACAGCTTCGCCCAGTCATAAGCCGGGTCGCCGTAAAATTCCGTGTAGCCGAAATATCCCCGCGGGTCGATTAGCACCGGCGTCGTTCCGTTCTTCAGCAGAATGTTGGAGAAGGTGCAGTCCCCATGAATAAAAGAAAAATGCTTTGGGTAAAACTGCAGGATTTTCTTTTCCACCGCTTCGCGCTGATAAAAAATATTGCGGCAGGTCTTGTCGTTTATAACCACGGTTTCGTCATTGGCAAAAGGAACCAGATCCCTGACTTTATTCAGCCGATCGAAGGTTTTTCCTATGTAGGCCTGCCGGTAGCTTTCCAGATTGGCTGGGCAGCTTCCCAATTGCTGTACGCTTTTTAGACAGGCGATAATATCAGCAAGAATTTTTTTCTTATCTTTCTGCTCCAGGCAGTATTCAAAAATATTTCTTCCGTCGATCTTCTCCATTTTCAGGGGAGAGAGGGAATAAATCTCCGGAATATTAGCAAAATGCATGTTCCGCACCTTTTCGTACCATGCTTTTTCCCGGATGGCCAACATCTTGCCCTGTTCGTCGATTCCTTCCTTAACGATACAGTCCTGTTCCACCGTCAAGCGGTTAAAAGGGCGGCAACGCTGCAAAGAGAGCTCCAGATATTTCTCCAGCAGGCCGTATTCCCTTGTCCGGTACAGGGGCAGGTCACGGAAAGAAATTTTCTGTTCGCACAGCCAGCGGACGAATTCCCCTTCCCACGGAACATCTTTCAGAACATCCTTGTTTTGAAACAGAAAAAATCCCGCCACGCCGAATTTCTGAGAACGCTCTTCCTGAAAAGTGCCGTCCTCATACTTCCATCTGCACGGAAAGTCCTTGGACAGACCGACATAATTCCCTTCCTCTGTGGGAAAAGAAAATTCATCCGGCAGGACGAGATCCGACCAGATCAGCATCAGCGGAGTATTCTGCGGGACGCATTCCAACGCGGCCGCGATTCCTGCGCAGGTTCCCGTATGCCCGGTTGCGCTGACAATCGTATAATCCACTTTACAAAAAGCGTTTAAATATTTTCTTAAAACATCGATTTTGTAGTCGCCGATCACAACATATTTTCGATCGGGATATTTTTGAAAAAGATGAAAAATCATGGGCAGATTCCGGATGGGAACCAAGGCTTTTGGTTTGTTTTCGGTCAGATAATCCATCCGGGTACCTTTTCCGCCGGCTTGTATAATAATTGTTTCAGGGGTCATAGTTGCCCTCCCTGGTTGATTTTAAGAAAAGAGAGTATGGCTGGATTATTCCCGCTGTATTGGGGCGGCTTTTCCTTTTTTAACGGAAGCAGGCCGTAAACGCCAATGGCGAAAATTTCCTCAGCGGTTGTTCCTTTTTTCCCAATGAGACCGGTTGAATTCCTGCCGGCCGGCTCTTCCAAAGAAGCAACAAGGAAACGCACGTCAAACTCAAACATGCTGTAAAACTGCATCAGCTTTTCGGCCTGTTCTCTTGAAAAGGGCTGGACCGCCTCGATTTTTGCTGAAAACAGAGAGGCGGATTTTACCACCGCATCGTCATGGGTCAGAAGGATTGCGCTCTTGAACCCTTTCTTTTCCAGCATCTGATCCAAATACAGCAGAGCGTAATAGTTATAGTCCCGATTCTCAGACGGCATCAGTACGACCGCCGTATTCTGCAATCGATACTTTTTCACAAGGCAGTGCCAGAGGTACCATCCCTGATAGGCTTTTCGTAGATTGCGCCGCAGCGTTTTCCTCAGGTTGATTTCTTCCGTCATCTTTTTTCTGTCTCCTTTTTTATGGCGGCTTCCTCGTAAAGGCCGACGTAAATTTTATGTTCCTCGGCAATCCCCGGTACTTTTTCATTTTTTCCGGGGGAAAAGAGATGTTCCATCGCCTGCCGGATTGCCTCCGCCAGTCTTTCCTGATTTCCGCAGGGGAACAGATATCCGTTCACCCCATCCCTGACTCTTTCCCGCATGGCTCCCGCATCGGAAGCAATTACCATCGCGCCAGAAGCCATGGCTTCGCTCAACACCATATTATAAGTTTCTTCCCAGAGGGAAGGGATGATCACACAGTCGCCTGAACGGTACACGGAATCAATCTCGTCGTGGGAGACGGCACCGCAGAATGAAATCCTTCTGTCACCGCGGGCTATGCGTTTCAGCTTCGCCTGATAAAGTGGGCTCCCACTTCCGTAAATCTTCAGTCTGATATCTCCTGAAACTTGCCGAAACGCCCGTATTAACAGGTGCACGCCTTTTGCAGCGGACAGTTTTCCAAGATATAGAAATGTTTTTACAGTCTCTCTCGGAATGGCACTGATTTTTCCGGAAATACCGTGCGGAATAACAAATACAGAAACACCGGGGAAATTTGTTTCGATCCGTTCGGCAACAAAGCCGCTGGGCGCTGAAAGAAACGCGGCGCGGGTCAGCAGCTCCAGTGCGGTCCGGAACCGTTTCCCGGGATCCGGGACCATCTTCGTGCTGCAAATTTCCCCACATTTGACACCCAAATGGCAATTTGTGCAAAAATTCCCCTTTTTATCTATCATTGTAGCATAATGACACAGTATTTGGAAGTCTGTCAATGTAATGCCATAGGGAATTTTCATCTGCTGACAAATTGTAAGAAAAGAGGCCGTCCAGCTGGGATAAGCGCAGTGGACAAAATCCGGTGAAAGAGACCGGAACCATTGCTTTGCGAACGCGGTCAGATCGGGATCGGCCGAATGAATGTCCTGGAGGATCCCCTCTGGTGCATGCAGATGCCGGTAACGAATGACCCGGAGCCCCTGAAATTCGTCTTCCCGGAACAGAATATTGCCAAAATGCTGGGGGAATTCCCTTCTGCTTTCGGCACAGTAGGTAAAAATGACAACCCGGTTCTCCGGAGGTTGGCTTTTGGCTATATTGAGTACAAATTGTTCCGTTCCACCCTGCGATTCCGGGAAGAAGCGGTGAACAAGATAAACAATCGTCCTGTTGACAAAAGGTTTTCCGCTTTCGGCGTCAGGTTCCCTGGAACCTGAAACCCGGTCGCTGGGAGCGGCAAGATTGGTTCCACGGTAGCGAAACCGATCCGATACCACTTTTTCGTAGGCCTGATAACCGCAGTTTTTGAGGCCGAAGGTGTCGACCTGACCCCAAAATCCGCCGCTCCTTATCCTTATCATAGCTCCAACGCTCCTAATCAAATAAATGAAACTGCAATTTCCTCTTTTTCAGGTAAATGATTCTGCTGGAAACAAACATAAAAAAAGCGGCGGCAGAATCCAGAGACACCAGACAGAGGGAAAAGATTACCCTCTGCGTCCAGTAAAATCGGATTGACATAGCGCCGTCTCTGTAAAGCTCACTCAGCTCTGCCGTTGTCGCAATTTTTCGGCAAAAATCCTCAAAGAAAGGGCTTCTCCGCATAGCAGCAATCTGCGCTGCGAAAAATGGATATCCTGCTTTCACACAGTGCGAGGAAAACATAAAGCCGGTGAACATGTTGGCAAACGCATAATACGGTAATAAATAAGAGCGCTGGTCACTGTCTGGCGCAACAGGCATTTCCAGATACCGCTCAAGCAGATGGACGGAGTCGTCCGAATAGCGGGACATGTGCTCGTGCATCAAGGAACTTTTCCGCTGGACATAATGGTACAGGCTGCGGCCGACAATACAGGTCGTTCCCACAAAAGGAAGAATCCTCATATTGAACAGGAGATCTTCTCCGTTTTCAATTTCAAACCGGATGCCGTTTTGTATCACCAGATCCCGTCGGTAGATTTTATTCCAGAGGTTCGGATTGCCCGCAAAGTAAGTCAGGTAAAATTCGCTTATTCCGATAGTGCGGACCTGGATGGTTTCATCTTTCATGCCGATCGTGTTTTCCTGCTCGTGATCCGTATAAGTCGTGAAATAATCGCAAACTGCCACATCGGCCCCGGTGCTTTCAGCCCTATGGTACAGTGTTTCAAACATCTCGGCAGCTACGAAATCGTCCGCATCCACAAAGCCGATGTAGGAGCCCACTGACTGCTCCATGCCAAGGTTCCGCGCATCAGGCAGTCGGATGCCATCCATGCAGAGTAATACGATTCTGCTGTCCAGAGCCGCAAATTTCTTTGCGATCTCCAGACTGCCGTCGGTGGAGTCGTGGTGGACGACAACGATTTCGATTTCCTTCAGTGTTTGCGCGAGAAGAGAAGAAAGACACCGATCCAGATATTTTTCACAGTTATATACCGGCACAATGATACTGACAAACGGTTGTCCCATAAAGCTCTCCTCTTTTGCTTTATTTCCTCTTATTTGTTGAATTTGTAGACCCGGTAAGCGTTGCTTTCTTTTTTGTCCGTGGCAGGTTTGACAAATTCAAAAAGGACTTGATTGGTTTTAAAATCAATTTCAGAAAACAGTGGAAGAGCGGTTTTTCGTTCCCCCCAGCAAACCGTGTAAGTCCCGTCTCCGATTTCCTGCGCCCCTCCCATTGAGGAACTGACAGCGCCATCAACCGAATAGGATTGGCAGCTGACAACTCTTTTTCCGTTTTCATCGAGCCGGAACGTATAGACTGCCGTTCCAACTGCTTTTGGCTTACCGTGCGGATCTCCGCCGCTGAAAACGGTAAGACTGCCATCGTCGCCTACGCGCACGTCGTTCGGATTGGAAAACTTTTGTGCCGAAGTCAAGCCAAACTGATCGTTTTTGCCGCCGAGAACCCACAGGGTTGCTCCGGTTTTACGGTCAATTTTTACAACGGCGTCCGCATTCTGAAACGAGCAGATGAGATTCCCGTCCGCCGGGTCAACCGCTAAACTGGTAAAGTGCAGGTAATCCGCCCAGTAATTATTCTTGTTTGTGTAATCGTAATTTCTCACGCTCATGCCGTAGAGTTCGGGATGCTCCGTGCTGTCCCACTGAAAGAGCACCTTTCCGTTCTGAACTTCCTGAATCACCGCGGCAACAACGCGTGCGCCGAATTTGCTGTGCGTAACGGAAGAGGGAATATTATCAACCCGCTTGCCGACATAGGAACTGAGCAGGTAGTGGTGGTCGCCCAGAATGGTGAATTGGTGGTTATCCAGAGGCTGACCCTCCGTTACACTGCCATTCGGCACCAGACTGAAAATCTTGTCGACCTCGTTATAGTTCTCGTCCATGACGACCGCCTTCATGCAACCGTAATCGACGCCTGCCAGATCGGGATGATTTTCGCTTGTGCCCGCTTCCAGATAGCTGTACCACACCTTACCGTCGATTTCCGTCCGTTTGAAATCGTTCCCGCCTGCGGAATTGAATTCCGGAAGAACGCTCTTAAAGAAAAGGATGTTACCGGCGGTATCCATTTTATAGATGTAATTGTCTGCATTAAAATAGTAGACGCCCTTCTGCGGCCGATTGGAGACAACCTCTCCTCCCTCGTAGGAACCCGGAAGAGTGCGCACATATTCGTCACGGATGTCTCCTGTGTTGACATCTTTCAGCTCAATTTTGATGCTTTGGCTTTTCAACAACTTTTCAAGCCGAAAACTGACTGTCCCGTTCGGCTGGATCGGCTTCCCGTTTACGGTTATATCATAGCCGGAAAAGTTGCCGACGGAAACCTTCGTATCCTGTTCCGTTGTGAGCATGGGGGTTTCATACCAAATGTGATTCTGATAAAGATCCATCGACTGTGGGTAGCCGTTGATCGTAAACTGAACCCATTGCGTCGTATCCACTTTGGGTTTGTTCTTTAGAAAATGTTGGTCATTCGTTTCCATCTTATTTGCAATAATCGGGATGGAAACCACAACGATAAGAAGAAACAGCAAAACAGGCCATCTTTTTTTAATAAAAGCAAGAGGTTCCTTTGGCATTTTTATCACCTTTATATTGTTTAAGCAGCAGACCGTCGGACGGAACCGGTCTAAATGCTTAGATATTTGCCGACAATGTATTCCGCTTCACCCATGTTGACAATATTTCCATGATCCAGCCAGACGGCTTGATCGCACATTTCAATAATGTCACCCGCGGAGTGCGAAACGAACAGGACAGTTGCTCCGCGCTCGGTCAGTTCCCGCATTTTCCGGTGGCACTTTTTTTGAAACTCAAAATCTCCTACGGAAAGGATCTCATCAATGATCAGAATATCAGGTACATGTGCGGTTGCAATCGCAAACCCAAGTCGGGCGACCATGCCTGAGGAGTAGTTTTTTATGGCGACATTCTCAAAATCCCGCAGTTCAGCAAAATTGATGATTTCATCGTATTTTTCCTGCATCTGCTCATGAGAGAATCCAAGAATTGCACCGTTGAGATAAATGTTTTCCTGCGCGGACAGATTGGCATCGAATCCCGCGCCGAGTTCAATCAGCGGGGCGATACTCCCATTCACCTGCATCGTGCCCTTGGTTGGCTTCATGACTCCGGAAACCACTTTCAGCGTGGTGCTCTTTCCGGAACCGTTTAGACCGATCAGGCCGAGTTTTTCCCCTTTTTTTACAGTGAAGTTGATATCTTTTAGAGCCCAGAATTCCTGGAACATCAGCTTCCCCTGAATCAGCCGGATCACATATTCCTTGAGATTGTCGATTTTTTCGCTGCTCATATTGAACAGCATAGAGACATGCTCGGCCTTCACCGCAAGCTCTTCGGACGGAGCAGTTACCTGCGTGTAGTAGGTATTGATATAATGCGCCGTTTCCTTTGAATGGGCAATCGAATCGTCTTCCTTTTCCAAAGGAAGAAGCTCTTTGCTCTTTTCTTGCTGCAGCGCCCTGTACTCTGCCTTGTTTTCCCAGTAGCGCTCCCGCAGCGATTTATAATAGTAGGCGGTTAGCCCGCATTTTCGGGCAATGTCTACGTCAGAGGATGGATCATTCCCAATGTGCAGCCATTTTTCCGGTGAAATGTGTTCCGTTTCAGCAACATGGTGGTACAATTCCCCTGTGGCTTTGCTTTTCCCAATATCACTGGAGGAATAGACCTCAGCAAATCCGGCAAAGCCGTTTTTTTCAAGCAGATCTTTTAGAAAAAGAGAGGGAAGGCAGGTGTCGCACAGAATGAGAATCTTCTTGCCCGCCGAGAGGGCACTGGAGAAAATCTGAAGCATCAGGGGATTGGGACTGTGGTGCTTCGACTCCAAGGCAAGCTCCGCCTGCTTGATTTTTGCGCAGGAGATTTTTAGCTTTTCCTCGATTGCTTTATAAATTTCGTCCAGCGCAACGCCCCTGTTTTGATTTTTGATGCGCAGCTCGTTTTCCTCATTCTCACGAATATAATTGAAGCCGACGATACCGTGCAGTCGCTCCACATCCTCCTGTAAAATCTTAAAGAGATCGGAGTGCTGGAGCACGTCGCACAGCAAAAGAGTGTCAAATACATTAAAAGAAATCACGTCAAAACTGTCGATTTCCCGCTTTAATGTATCGAGCATATAATAATTTTTTAGTCTGTAATCCTTCAAAAAAGTCGTACCTCCATCGCTCCCTAAATGTGCAGAATAAAGCGGTCCTGAAGTTTTGCAAATACAAATAGGCCAAAGATCATTGTCACGGTACCTATCGAAAAGCAAATCAGGTTGGTGTGTGGGCAGGGGAAGGTCCCGTCCAGAATAATCTGTCGGAAAAAAAAGACGTATTGATACATCGGATTGAAATGCATAATATTACGCAGCGCCGGTGGTACAATGTCCACGGTGTAGAACAGCGGGGTTAAGTACATCCATGCCGTAATCACAACGCTGTACAGGTGCTGTGTGTCCCGAAAATAGACGTTGACCGCGCACAGAGTCAAGCCGAGGCCGAATGTAAACATGAACAGATAGCATAGCGGAATCCAGAGGGTAATCATCGT
This sequence comes from Caproicibacter sp., assembly GCF_046707225.1. Lineage (NCBI taxonomy): Bacteria > Bacillati > Bacillota > Clostridia > Eubacteriales > Acutalibacteraceae > Caproicibacter > Caproicibacter sp. The sequence goes on from NZ_JBJKOP010000055.1 coordinate 19,767, forward strand.
AAGGTGAAACGGAGCTTGAGTAATCAGCATGACTATCACAAGAGAAATAACCGAAAACCCGAAGTTGACCAGACAAGAGACTACATTGGAAAGCGGAAACAGATATTTCGGGATATAAACTTTTTTGATCAGCGACGAATTGGCCACAATGGAGTTCATGCCCTGTGTGGAAGCATCCGCGTTGAAGTTAAAAACGATGTTGCCGATAAGAACATAAACCGGATAATTCTGAATGTTGGTCTGGAAGAGGTTGGAGAATACGGTCACCAACACGACCATCATCAGCAAAGGATTGAGCACAGTCCAAATCAATCCCAGAAAAGATTTGCGGTAACGGACTTTGATATCTCGGACTACCAGTTCCTTCAGCAGAGTCTGATATTTAAAAAAGCCGTATAGCCTTCGTCTGAATTTCGTCAATCTGAGAACGCTCCTTATCAGCAAAATAAAGAATATCGAAATGAATTAGAGTGGCCAAGGGGTTCACCTTTTGAGCTTAAAATCAACTTTGAGGGCTTGTCCCGATTGCAGGAAAACGGCGGGACGAGCAATCGGTTTTCAACAGCTCTCAAACTCCTGATAACAATTCATGATCTGTGAAAAAGCCGTGTGAATATCATATCTTTTAACTTTTAAAAGGCCATTTTCTTGAGTGAGAGCATATAAGGTACGTTTTTTTGCGATGGTATTCATATGGTCTTGCAACTTTTTGGTGCCACTATACAGCAAACCAGATTTCCCATCGCATAATAAATCATGGTGTCCTTTAATATCACTTGCAATCACAGGCAATCCGCATGCCATAGCTTCCATGATATTGAAAGGGAGCCCCTCACATAGACTTGTCGAAACGCAGGTATCACATCCTGCGTAAAGACTTCGAATGTCGTTAACATAGCCCAAAAACGTAATTTGTTCTGCAACACCGAGTGTCTGTGCGAGTTCTTTACATTCTTCAAGCAAAGCCCCTTCACCAGCAAGAAACAGTTTTAAATGCGGTTTTGATTTACAAGTTTCTGCAAATGCGCGAATAAGAAAAGATTGATTTTTGCGCTTGGAAAACTCTGCAGCATAAACATATGCAAAATCTTCATCAGCAAGATTCAGCTTTTTTCGCGCTGCTAGACGTTCCTCAGGAGAAATAGGGGGATATTTGCTTAGATCAATTCCCATTCCATTAATGAAATAAAGTTTGTTTTTATATAGCTTGTGCTTTTTTGCAATTTCATAATCTTCATGGTTCATTACCATTAAGACATTCGTAATTGGTGCGCATATTTTTTCAGGCAGAAGATAAAACCACTTTTTGAATCCATCGTTCTCATTGAACAAATATCCGTGAACAGTACAAAATACTTTTGGCTTTTTCAATAACAATAAAACTGCTATACGAACAATTGCACTCGCAAGAGTAGTATGGGTACTGATTATATCGAAACTTTGCTTTTTCATCAGTTGCCTGGCTGCAAAAATTGCCTTTATATTCTCGAAACTCGTGAACTTTTTTTGAATTGGCAACGCAACGACAAAATCAGCATAGGGAATAGGTTTCTGTTCATTGGCTGCAACCCAAACTTCATAGCCCTTATCTTGGAATGCTTTTAAATAAGGTAAGTGAAAATTCAAAATGTGAGAAACAGTGGAAGCACAGAACAATATCTTTTTACTCATTAAATTCCTTCGCTTCTATTTAAAAATAATGGTAAAAAAACAAAAACAACTATGCATAATTAGCCATAATAATGTAATTATATTTTCTTAATTATAGAATATCTGTCGCTTAATGGCAAGTATTAATGTGTATTTTCCAGAATCTTGTATGAGCAAGATGCTTTGTATAGGGAGTGTATTTAAGAAAGCGACTTATCCCTTGGGGTTTATTTGGGGTTTATCCCTACCAAAACCGGCATTTCCGTACGAATGCCGGCAAAACTGAGAAAGCCAACAAACCGCGTAACACCGCCGTTTGTTGGCTTTTGCTGCAATGTGCGAAAAGTGAATTTCCGGTTTCAAGTCCCGTCTCGCGCACCAAAATAAAGACCCGGAAAGCCGCATGAATGCTAGCTTTTCGGGTTTCTTTTTTACATAAAAACCGAAGCGGGGATTATTTGGGCTTTATGGGAAAACCCAACGTTACGTGTTGCAGCAGTCTTATGAAAGAGTCTGACTGGCCTGTGCCTTATGTGTGATTGTACGAAAGGATTACTTTTATTGAAAATACGAACATATAACAACGCTGATGAGAGGGGATGGCTTTCTTGCCGCGTGCTTTCCTTTCTTGACTGCTCTTACTATAATGATGTGAAGACAGCAAAAGAAAAGTATGACCATCCATCGATTTGCTTGGTAGCAGAAGAAAATAACTCGATTGTCGGTTTAATCGATATTGAACTCGACTCAGACGATTTAGCCTGCAACGGCGATGAGCGCGGCGCAATTATTTGGCACATGGCAGTTTTGCCGAAATACCGCAGGCAGGGTGTTGCCAGAAAGCTATGGGAACAGGCTAAGGTGCAATTGTTAGCGTGCGGAATTCACTATTGCGAACTGTGGACGCAGGAGGATCTTCCAGCGAATCAATTTTATCAATCTATTGGATTTGCCTTGGAAAACTCACAGACTTGGATACGTTGCTATGCTCAAGGGAAAAGCTGCCTGGAGCTGTTAAACAGCGCTGAGATAGGAAAGATATACGGACCGGAAGAACTCGTCTTTGACG
>NZ_JBJKOP010000056.1:0-47977 GCF_046707225.1 Caproicibacter sp.
GGAAGTGGCGGGATCGTCATTCTTCCGGCTTTATGTTGATTTTTCATTTTCTATTTTCTCTTCACGCAAATTGTAAAAAGAGCCCATCCTTCGCTTAACGCGTCAGGTGGGTTCTTCGACAATCTGAGCCCGCGGGCAATCTTGCCCACGGGCCTTTGCCTTGTCAATGATTCGCCAACCTGTAAATCCGGTACACGTCCTCTCGGTCCAATTCACGGAAATGTCCTATTTTTCTCTCGCCGCGGAACACACAGCGGTCGGCAAGCTCGCGCAGCGTCTCTTCGCTCTGCACCCCGATGCCGAGGCTGGAAAAATCGACGGGCATATCCAGGGATTTAAAATAGGCAACCGTTTTTTTGATTCCTTTCAGCGCCGCCTCTTCGGTCCCCTCTCCGCCGCTCACGCCCCAGACATTGCGTGCATACCGGGCAAAGCGCTCCGGCTTGGTTTCATAGCAGTATTTCGCCCACGACCCCCAGACTGCGGAAAGGCTTGCGCCGTGCGCCGCGTCAAACATCGCGCTGAGCTCGTGCCCCAGCTGGTGCGTCGCGAAATCCGTCAGGGCGCCAAGGCCGGTCAGGCCGTTGTGGGAAACGCTGCCCGCCCACATCAGTTCGCTCATCGCCTGATACCCGTCGGGCTTTTCCAAAGCCTTCGGGCCGTTGCGGATCACCACGCGCAGCAGCGCCTCCGCAAGCTCATCCGTCAGCTCGTTCCCCTCCGTCGGGGTAAAATAGCGGTCCAGCGTGTGCATCATAATATCGACAGCGCCGCAGGCAATCTGATATTTCGGAAGCGTAAACGTCAGCTCCGGATCAAGAAACGCAAAGCGGGGGCGGTTGTAAGCCGTACTCAGTCCGCGCTTCTCGCCGGTTTCCTGATTGGTCAGCACGGCGGAATCACTTGTCTCGCTTCCCGCCGCGGAAATCGTCAGAATCACGCCGACGGGCAGGCTTCCTTTCGGTTCCGCCTTTCTCAGCCAGAAATCCCAGAGCCGGGTTTCGGGGTGAGCGGCGCCGAGGGCAATCGCCTTCGCCGTGTCAATCACGCTCCCTCCGCCAACCGCAAGGAGAAAATCCGCCCCGTATTCCAGCGCCAGCTTCACGCCCTGCTCCGCCAGATCCAGACGCGGATTCGGCTTCACGCCGCCAATGCACCGGTACTGCAGTCCGCCTTCTTCCAGCGTGCGGCAAACTCTGGAAAGCAGTCCGCTCTTTTCCGCACTGTGTCCCCCGTAAACCAGAAGCACCTTACTGCCGCCGAACGCGCGGATTTCAGCCGCCGCATCCCGCTCGCTGCCGCCCCCGAACACTACTTTGGTCGGTGAATAATAAGTAAAACCGTTCATGTCTGTCTCCTTTCCGTGATCCGGATTCCGGTTCATCTTAGTTAGTATAACACCTTTTCCGCCGCCTGATAAGCCAGACAAAAAGAAAAGGCCCTCTGTCCGCAGACAGAGGGCCGCATGCTTTTATTCTGATTCGAGCCCGCACAGCTCGCAGGCAACCTTCGCGCCCAGCGCCGCGTTGTTGTAAACCAGTTTAATGTTGGCTTCCAGGCTTTTTCCGCCCGTGATTTTCTGGATTTTGTCCAGCAGGTACGGGGTGATCTCCTTCCCCGTGATTCCCAGCCGTTTGGCTTCTGCGCAGGCTTCGTCAATCGAACGGTTAATATAGTCCGGATCCATGGCGTATTCCTCCGGAATCGGGTTAGTCACCAGCAGGCCGCCGCCCAGATTCAAATCCTGTTTTGCGCGGTAAATACGGGCCAGTTCGTTCGGCGTATCCACACGGTAATCCACATGAAAGCCGCTCGTGCGGGTGAAGAATGCCGGAAGCTCCTCCGTCTGATACCCTAAAACGGAAACGCCCTTGGTTTCCAGATACTCCAGCGTCAAGCCAAGGTCGAGAATCGATTTTGCTCCCGCGCAGACAACCATTACCGGGGTTTCGGCCAATTCTTCCAGATCGGCGGAAATATCCATCGTAACTTCCGCTCCGCGGTGAACCCCGCCGATTCCGCCGGTCGCGAAGACCGGGATACCGGCCAGAGCCGCAATAATCATGGTAGCGGCGACGGTCGTCGCCCCGTCCTCCCCGCGGGCCGCCAGGACCGGCAGGTCCCTGCGGCTCGCCTTGGTAACCGCAAGGCCCTTTTTGCCGAGGTAGGTGATCTCTTCCTCTGTCAGACCCGCGCGAAGCCTGCCGCCGATTACCGCAATCGTCGCGGGAACCGCACCGTTGTCGCGGATGATTTTTTCCACGTTCATCGCCGTTTCCACGTTCTTCGGGTACGGCATTCCGTGGGAAATGATGGTGGATTCCAGCGCCACAACCGGTTTTCCGTTTGCAAGCGCCTCTTTGACTTCCGGCGATACGGTCAGATATTTTTCAAGTGATTTCATGTTACTAATCTCCTTTTCTTTCAGTCATACAGTCATAATTCGGAATGGTACTTACAGCCGGTATTCTTCGACGCGTTCAGCCGGTTCAGGAGGGATTCCCGATTCAGCTTCGGACTGACGGTCTGCGGGCTTTCAATGCAGACGGAGGCGGCGGCCAGACCGGCTTCAGCGCATTCGCGCAGTGAAAGCCCCTGAATCCAGCCCCATGCCACGGCGGCAAGGAAGCTGTCGCCGACGCCCGTCGCGTTGACCGCAGACGACGGAAAGCACGGCAGCCGAAAGCTCTCGCTGTGGTCCGCACAGTAAACGCCCCGGGTTCCCAGCGAAAGGAATACGCGCTCGAGGCCCGTCTCCAGCAGGATCTCCGCGGCCTGTTCCAAGGAACGGTCATCCTTGATTTTCACGCCGCTGAGCAGCTCCGCCTCCAGCAGGTTCGGCTTGAGCGTGTGCAGATGCCCGAGCAGCCCGGAAATCTTGCCGGCCTTCGCGACGGACACAGGGTCGCAGAACAGCGGACAGTGAATATTTTCCGCCAGATAGCGCACCGTTTCCGCCGTCAGGTTGGTGTCCAGAATACACAGTGCCGCGTTCTCAATCAGATCCGCCTTTGTCTTTAAATATTCAGGCGTGAGCTTCTCATAAATTTCCATGTCGTTAACGGCCAGCTCCATATCCCCCGCATCATCCGTGAGATAAAGGTAAGTGGAGGTCGCCCCGCCCGGAACAGTCAGGGATTCCGAAAGGTCAAGCCCCGCCTTACGGCATCCGTCCGCAAGCTGCGCCGCGTACGCGTCGTCCCCCAGCGCGGTGATAAACTTTACTCCAACGCCCAGCTGCGCCAGATTGACGGCGATATTCCTGCCCACCCCGCCGGACGAAAGGGTTACGCGCCCCGGGTTGGAGTCTTTGGGGATCAGCGCCCGGAACGGCTTGCCGCCGATGTCGATATTTGCCCCGCCGACAACAACGGCATAGGGGTCCCGCTGCAAAATGTAGCCCTTGCCGCGGATTAATCCCTTTTTCATCAGGTTGGAGATGTGAACCGCGACGGAGGAACGGGTAATTCCCGCTTTTTCCGCCAGCTCCTGCTGCGAAATCAGCGGATTGTTTTCAATCCAGTGCAGAATCTGCCGTTCCCGCTGTGTAATCATTCATTCTACCCCCAACAAATGTTTATATATGTAATCTTTTGTTTACAAGTTCATCTTATCAGGAAGCAGACGAAAAGTCAAGATCCCGATTGAATTTTCTAAAACAGGACAGAAGTCCTTTTATTATGTTCCCGGTTTGATATAATAAAACCAGAAGGAAATTATATTTAAAGGAAAGGGGGCACCGGTATGAATCTTTTCGAAGCCCTCGGGTCGGAGGGCAAAGCGCTGCGGGAAAAACTGGAACCGATGATGAAATCCTTTCCTTGCGGGGCTTCTGTTCTTCCTCTTTCGCTGGCCCCCGGAGAAGCGTTGATCCGCGAGGGGGATGCCTGCGAGCGGGTTTATCTGCTGCTGAGCGGCCGTGTTTCCGTCATCATCAGCCGGCCCCGTCTTTCCAGCTATACGGTCACGGAATTCAGACCTTTTGAGTTTTTCGGGGAATACGAGCTTCTGGCAGGGAAAAACCAGTATCTGGCCGAAGTCAGAGCCGTCTCCCCCTGCCGCCTTCTCTCCTTTTCGGCGGGAACCTATTTGCAGTGGATGAAAAGCAACCCCGAATTTTTTTCCGAACGGGTCCGCAGCATTGTGGGCGCACTGTTGGATCAGGCGGTTAACGAAAGAACCCGCCATTTTCTGGACGCGCCCGGTAGGGTCATGCAGGTGCTTCTGCGCGCTTATGAAGCGTGCCGGGAACCGCAGGAAAGCGTCAGGCTGACTGTGACCCGCGCGGAAATCGCGGAGCGGACCGGGTGCAGCGTTCGCACCGTCAACCGGGTAATCCGCAGCCTTGCGCAGGCAAAGCTGGTGGACGTGACCCACGGCAAGATCAGACTGGACGCCGTGCAGCGGCAGGCGCTTCTGCGTGAATTCGATCTTCGCCTTCAATAGGTTTGTGAAAAGTTTTATCAATAAAAATGTGACAGAATGGAGGAAACGCAATGTTTGACCGGGAAGGCACCTACCAAACACTGACATCCCGCGAACTGACCCATGAGCAGAAGCTGATGGGTCTGGCAAAGTGCGCGGAAAACGCGCTGGAGGTTCTGAAGATTCCCCCGCGCACAAAGCACTATTTTGAATCCGGGGCAATCAACGACCTGTTTGAGGGTGGCGCACCGTACCGCCCGCGTTATATTCTGCCCGACTACGACCGGTTTGTGCGGCAGGGAAGCGGATTTTTGAAGCTTGACCCGCCGAAGACGCTGGACGAGCTGCTGTTTTCGCTGATGATTCTTTACCGTCATGTTCCGTCCATTACCAATTTTCCAGTCTACCTCGGCAGCGTCGACAAACTGATCGACCCGTTCCTGGACGGTCACACCGACGCGGAAATCTGTGAAAAACTGCGCCTGTTTCTGACCTATCTGGACCGGACGATTACCGATTCCTTCTGCCACGCGAATCTGGGGCCGGACGAAACGCGCGCCGGCCGCCTGATTTTAAAGGTGGAGCGGGAAATTCAGAACACGGTCCCCAACCTGACGATAAAATACGACCCTGCCGTAACGCCGGATTCCTTTATGGAAGAGGTCATCAACTGCTCTTTGGCCTGTTCCAATCCGGCCGTCTGCAACGATCCGGCGAACCGCGCGCCGTTCGGCGAACGCTACGGCGTGGCAAGCTGCTACAACATTCTGCCGGTCTGCGGCGGAGCGTACACGCTCACCCGCGTCACGCTGACCGAGCTGGTCAAGGAAGCGGAAAGCGAAGAACATTTTCTGAACACACTGCTTCCGGAATGCCTCGGTCTGATCGCGGACTACATGAACGAGCGCATCCGGTTCATTGTGGAGCAGTCCGGGTTCTTTGAGTCGAATTTCCTTGTGAAAGAAGGACTGATTTCCAAAGACCGCTTTCTGCCGATGTTCGGCGTAACCGGGATGGCGGAATGTGTCAACACGCTGATGAAGGAAAAAGGCAGGATTTACGGACGCGACAAAGAAGCCGACGACCTCGGTCAAAGAATTATGGACCGGATTCAGGAGCTTGTAAACGGTTACGAAGCGGCTTACTCCCCGCTGACCGGCGGAAAATTTCTGCTTCACGCGCAGGTCGGGCTGGACAGCGACCTCGGTATCACCTCCGGCGTGCGCATCGCCATCGGCGACGAGCCGGACTCCTTCTCCGACCACCTGCGCCATTGCGCGCGGTTCCACCGCTATTTTCCGGCCGGCGTCGGCGACATCTTCCCGATCGCGGGCAATGTTGAACAGAACCCCGCCGCGCTTCTCGACGTTGTGAAAGGCGCGTTCTCCCTCGGCGTGCAGTATATGAGCTTCTATTCCGCCGACACCGATCTGGTGCGCATCACCGGGTACCTGGTCAAGCGCAGCGAAATGGAAAAATACCGCAAACATCAGCCCGTGCTGCAAAACACCACCCAGCTTGGTTCGGCGAGCTACGCGACGAACCATCTGGAAAAGCGAAAGGTGCGCATGGGATGACGAAAGCCCCCGTTAACAAAATCATTCCATTCAGCACGGTGGACGGCCCCGGCAGCCGAACCTCCGTTTTTCTGCAGGGCTGCAATCTTGCGTGCGGCTACTGCCACAACCCCGAAACACAGCGGCTCTGCAATTCCTGCGGTGCCTGTGTATCCAAGTGCCCTGCGGGAGCGCTTTCCCTGCGGGACAACCGTGTTTTCTGGGACAATGCAAACTGTGTTTCCTGTGACACCTGCATCGCCGTCTGCCCAAACCGCGCTTCGCCGAAGGTCCGTGAAATGGACGCGCGGCAGGTCATGGCGGAAGTGGAAAAAAACATTCCGTTCATCCGCGGCGTCACGGTTTCCGGCGGGGAATGCTCCCTGTACCCGCAGTTCCTAACTGAGTTTTTTACACTGGCAAGGCCGCGCGGCCTTTCCTGCCTTCTGGACAGCAACGGAACCGTTTCGTTCTCCGCTTTTCCCGAACTGATGAAACTCTGCGACGGCGTGATGCTGGACGTGAAAGCCTGGTCGGCTCAGACTTTTCAAAGCCTGACGGGCGGCGACAACGCGGTCGTAAAGGAAAACCTTCGCCATCTTTCGGCGATTGGAAAACTGGAGGAGGTCCGCATTGTCTGCCTGGACGAAAAGGTTGACGCCGAAGCGGCGATTCGCGGAATCGCGCAAACATTGGGTTCCGAATCGCCGGGCGCCCGCCTTGTTTTGATCTCTTTCCGGCCGTTTGGCGTAAAAGGGGATTTTTCCTCTCTCCTCTCCCCCTCCTCACAGCGAATGCGGGAATTGCGCGAACTGGCCGCCGCTGCGGGTTTTCGCCGGATCATTGTCAAATAAGGAACAAAAATTATTTTACAAAATTCATAAAAATATTGACAAGGTCTTTTCAATGCTGTACAATATGTTCATGAAACCGATTTCAAACAGCAAATAAGAAAGTCCTGGTGGTTTTTTTGGCCCATATCAGTGACGTCGCCAGATTAGCTGGAGTTTCCTCGGCCACCGTATCGCGCGTGATCAACGGGACGGCGAAGGTTTCCAAAGAAAAAGAACGGCGAGTGCGGAAAGCTATTGCTGAAACGGGTTTCAATCCAAATGAGATTGCCCGTTCCCTTTACAAAAAATCTTCCCGCATGATCGGGTATATCGTTCCGAGCATTCTCAACATCTTCCTGAGTGAAATCGGCCGCGCGATTGAAGATGAGGCCTTCCGCAACGGTTACAAGGTCATCCTCTGCAACACCGACCAGAATCCGGAAAAGGAAGTCGCCTATATTAAAATGCTGTCCTCCATGAACGCCGACGGCATCATCATCACGGCAAACAACGAGCATCTTGACGAGGAACTGGAATCCTGCCGTCTGCCGATCGTTGTTCTGGATAAAAGCGCCGGGGCGCGCTATAGCGCCTCCGTTCAGTCGGACAGCCACGAAGGCGGTAAAATTTCCACCGAACACCTGATTCGCTGCGGATGCCGAAAAATCGTCCTGATGCGCGGCCCTCAGCAGTATACCAGCAGTCAGCAGCGGTTTCTCGGGTATGTGGACGCCTGCAACGAACACGGCATCCAGCCGCTGTTCGTCGAAAGCGGATTCGACTACCGGGAGGGACGGGACGGCGCGCGGGAACTGTTCCGGCGTTTTCCGGACGCGGAAGGAATCCTCGCCGTCAGCGATATGGCCGCGCTGTCTCTTTACCGGCTTCTGCACGAACAGGGCCGCAGCGTGCCGGACGACGTCATGATCGTCGGCTACGACGGGGTGGAACTCAGCGAACTGATGACGCCCGCACTGACCACCGTGGCGCAGCCGATCGAGGCAATCGGGCGTCGGGCGGTCGGTTTGATTCTGGAACAGGTGGAAAAAGGAAAAATTGAACAGCGGGAAATCATTTTTCCCGTTTCGCTGAAAATACGTGAGACAACCAAACAAATCTGATAAAAGGAAGCGGATTATGGGAAAACGAATCTTTTTAATCGTACTGGACAGCGTCGGCATCGGGGCTGAACCGGACGCGGCGGAATACGAGGACGAGGGCAGCAACACGCTTGCCGCCTGCGCCACCATTGAAAACTTCTCCATGCCGAATATGCAAAAGCTGGGGCTTTTCAATATTGACGGCGTAACCTGCCGCCCAGGCGAGCCGGAACCTCAGGCCGCGTTCGCGCGCCTGAGGGAAGTATCGAAGGGAAAGGATACGACCATCGGGCATTGGGAAATCGCGGGAATCAACTCCCCGAAGCCGCTGCCGACTTACCCGAATGGTTTCCCGCCGGAGGTGATTCGGGAATTTGAGGAAAAAACCGGCCGCCGCGTTCTTTGCAACAAACCGTATTCCGGAACCGACGTTATCCGCGACTACGGAAAAGAGCATGTGGAAACCGGCGCACTGATCGTTTACACCTCGGCGGACAGCGTGTTCCAGATTGCAGCGCACGAATCGGTCGTTCCGCTTGAGGAACTGTACCGCGACTGCCGCATCGCCCGCGGAATCCTCACGGGAAAGCACGGGGTCGGCCGCGTGATTGCCCGGCCGTTTGTAGGTGAATCTCCCAACTTCACGCGCACCTCGAACCGGCACGACTTTTCAATTCAGCCGCCGAAGGTCACCATGCTCGACCAGCTCTCGGAAAACGGGCTCAGTGTCATCGCGGTCGGCAAAATCAACGATATTTTTGCAGGGAAGGGTATCGGCGAGGCGATTCGTACAAAAGATAACCCGGACGGCATTGAGCGAACCATCGAGCTGACCGGTCGTGATTTTGATGGCCTGTGCTTTGTCAATCTGGTGGATTTCGACATGTTGTACGGTCACCGCAACGACGTGGAAGGCTATGCGAAAGCTCTGTCGTATTTCGACCGAAAGCTGCCTGAAATCATCAAAGGGCTTCGCCCGGACGATCTTCTGATGATTACCGCCGACCACGGCTGCGACCCCAGCACCCCAAGCACCGACCACTCGCGGGAATACATTCCCTGGGTTGTTTACGGGAATGCGGTTGACCGGGGGGCGAATCTGGGCACGCTGCCGACTTTTGCGGACATCGGCGCGACCATACTCGACTATTTCGGAATTGCTTCCAAGATCACAGGTTGTTCCAGGCTGGATCAAATCATAAAATAACCTGCTCTTCACCGCATTTACTTTTTGGGGCACACGCTCCGCGAAAACAGGAGGTAAACAATGCCAAACGTACCAACGCCGCACAACGGCGCAAAAGACGGAGAAATCGCAAAAACGGTTTTGATGCCCGGAGATCCTCTCCGCGCGAAGTACATCGCGGAAAAATACCTGAAAAACGCAGTCTGCTTTAACACCGTGCGCAATATGCTCGGGTTCACCGGAACTTATCAGGGCAAGCCGGTTTCCGTCATGGGCGGCGGAATGGGGATGCCGTCCGTCGGAATTTACACCTATGAGCTTTTCAACTTCTACGGGGTCGACAACATTATCCGTGTCGGTTCCGCCGGAGGGATCGCGGACGGGGTTCACGTCAAGGACGTCGTTGCTGCGGTCGGGGCCTGCACCGATTCCAATTATGCCGCCCAGTACCGTCTGCCGGGCACGTTCGCACCCACCGCGGATTACGGCCTTTTGTCCCGCGCGGTTGAAAACGCGAAAGAACTCGGCATTTCCTCAAAGGTAGGGAACGTGCTTTCCAGTGACTCATTTTACAGCGATCAGGAAGACGCTCTGAAATTATGGAGAAAAATGGGCGTTCTCGCGGTCGAAATGGAAGCCGCCGCCCTTTATATGAATGCTGCGAGAGCGGGAAAGCACGCGCTTTGCCTTCTTACCATCTCCGACTGCCCGTTTACCGGCGAATCCCTGTCCGCCGAAGAGCGCGAAACAGGCTTTACCCAAATGATGGAGCTGGCTCTTTCTCTGGCTTAATTTCTAAGGTTTTTTACAGTTTTTTTCTAAAAAAATTAAGGATTTTTCAATGGAATCAGTCAAAGTCTTGTTTTATGCCGATAAAAAGTGTAATATCACTAATTGTGGTATTTCATATCAAAACTTTAGGAGGAAATCAAATGAAAAAGTTGGCAGCGTTCCTGCTCGCAGCCCTCATGGCTGTCTCTGCAACGGCCTGCAGTTCGGGGACGGGATCGTCCAGTGAAGCGTCCAGCAAAGCATCCAGTCAGGCGGCCTCCGCAGCGGGTAGCTCATCCGCAGCCGCGACAAACTACAAGATTCTGATGGTAACGGACACCGGCGGGGTGAACGACCAGTCTTTCAACCAGCTTTCCTGGGAAGGCCTGCAGCAGCTCGAGAAGGATGTGCCGGGCGTTAAGGCAAATTATTCCGAATCCAAACAGGAGTCCGACTACGCCACCAACCTTGACAAAGCCGCCGACGACGGCAACCAGCTGATCTGGGGCGTCGGCTATGCAATGGCGGACGCGCTGCAGAACGCGGCAAAACAGAATCCGGACATCGGCTACGCCATTATCGACAACGCCTATGAAACCGTGCCGAGCAATGTCACCTGCGTGGTATTCCGTGCACAGGAGCCGTCCTTTCTTGTCGGCTATATCGCGGGCAAAACCACAAAGACCAACAAGGTCGGCTTTGTCGGCGGACAGAAAAGCGACGTCATTGATCAGTTTGAGTACGGTTACAAAGCCGGTGTTGCTTACGCCGCAAAAGAACTCAACAAGAAGATCGACGTAGTTTCGCAGTACGCCGAAAGCTTCGTCGATTCCGCAAAGGGCAAGGCGATCGCGAAATCCATGTACTCCGGCGGGTGCGACATTGTCTTCCACGCGGCCGGCAACGTAGGCGTCGGCGTCATCGAAGCGGCGAAGGAAGCAAACAAATACGCCATCGGCGTGGATAAGGATCAGGCTTTCCTTGCTCCCAATAACGTTCTGACTTCCGCCATGAAGCGCGTTGACAAAGCGGTTGAGCAGGTCTCCAAAGACGCGGTCGACGGCAAGGAAATCGGCGGCAAAACTTACAGCCTGGGCCTGACGGAAGACGGCGTAGGCATTCCGGAAGAGCATAAGCTGATGGGCGACGACACCTATAAAGCGGCAATGGCTCTGGAGCAGAAAATCAAGGATAAAGAGATTGTTCCTCCGGCCAGCAAAGACGACTACGACGCGTTTATTAAAGCACTGAAATAATTTCATAAACCCGGTTATCCTTTCCTTTTGGGCGGGGCGTTCCTTTGGGCGCCCCGTTCCTTGTGGGAGGAAGAATGGAAAGCAAGGGGGATCTGCCATGGAAGTCAGCACGGAATACGCGGTGCAGATGCACGGTATCACCAAACTGTTCGGCTCCTTTTGTGCCCTTGATCATGTGGATCTGAACGTAAAAAAAGGTTCCATCCACGCTGTTTTGGGGGAAAACGGCGCCGGAAAAAGCACGCTGATGAACATCCTGTACGGCCTGTACCAGGCCGACTCGGGCGAAATCTATATCAATGGCAAGAAAACAGAGATTAAAAATCCAAATACGGCAATCGAGCACGGAATCGGCATGGTCCACCAGCACTTTATGCTGGTCGACAATTTTACCGTAACACAGAATATTATCCTCGGTAACGAGGTTACCGGCAAATTCGGAATCATAGATACGAAAAAAGCGCGCGAAGATATCCTCGGAATCGTTAAAAAATACGGTCTGGAGGTTGACCCGGACGCCAAAATCGAAGATATTTCCGTCGGGATGCAGCAGCGCGTCGAAATTCTGAAGGCACTCTACCGCGGGGCGGACCTTCTCATCCTGGACGAACCGACCGCGGTGCTGACGCCGCAGGAGATTGAGGAACTGATCGAAATCATGCGCAGCCTGATCAGCGACGGAAAAACCATCATCATCATTACGCACAAGCTCAAGGAAATCAAAGCATCCTCGGACGTATGCACCATCATCCGGCGCGGGCAGTATATCGACACGGTGCCGGTCGCGGATGTGGACGAGGAACAGCTGGCTACCATGATGGTCGGGCACGCGGTGAAGCTGGTCGTCGAAAAAGAGCCGGCAAAACCGGGCGACGTGATCTTTGAAATTGAAAACCTGACCGTCAAAAACGAACGCGGGCTGGAAGCCGTTCGAAACCTTTCCCTGAAAATCCGGCGCGGCGAAATTCTGGGGATCGCGGGGATCGACGGCAACGGCCAGAAAGAACTGGTGGAAGCCATCACATGCCTGACGCGCGCGCAGAGCGGCACGATCAAGATCAACGGCGTTGAAATTCAGAACACCACGCCGCGCAACGTGATCGACCACAAGGTCTCCACCATCCACGAAGACCGGCAGAGACGCGGTCTGGTGCTCCCCTTTACGGTCGCGGAAAACGCGGTGATCGAAAAATACCGAACCCCCGAATTCACCCGCCGCGGAATGATCGACCGCTCCAGAATGACCGGTTTTGCCCGGAAGCTGATCGAGGATTACGACATCCGGCCCGCAGGCTGTGAAAGCCAGCCGGTGCGCGGACTTTCCGGAGGCAACCAGCAAAAGGTCATCATCGCGCGCGAAATTTCGAACGAACCGGAGCTTCTCATCGCGGTGCAGCCGACGCGCGGGCTTGACGTCGGCGCGGTCGAATACGTGCATAAGATGCTGGTTCGCGAACGCGACGCGGGCAGGGCCGTTCTGCTGATTTCGCTGGAACTGGACGAAGTCATGAACGTCGCCGACACGATCGGCGTGATCTACGCGGGAAGCATCGTCGCTTCGTTCCCGCAGGGACAGGTTGACGAAAATACCATCGGACTTTTAATGGCGGGAGGCAAGCCGAATGAAACTGGCAGCGAAAATACTTAAAAAACCGATCGCCTCGACTCTGATTGCCGTTTTATTCGGGTTTATCGTAGCCGCGGTCGTGCTTGTTGCCGCGGGCTACAATCCCGGGCAATCCTTCGGCGCTCTGTTTCACGGAATCTTTGCAAGGCCCAAATACATTTCCAATGTCATTATCAAGGCGACGCCGATTATTCTGACCGGCCTGAGCGTTGCCTTCGCTTTCCAGACCGGCCTGTTCAACATCGGGGCGGAAGGTCAGTACATCGCGGGAGCCGTCGCGGCTGTTTTAGTCGGGGTCAAGCTGGACCTCCCCCCCGTCCTTCAGATTCCCGTGGTTGTTATGGCGGGCGTGCTGGGCGGCACGCTGTTCGGCTGGATCGTGGGGTACCTGAAGGCGAGATTCGGCATTCATGAGGTTATCACCAGCATCATGCTGAACTGGATCGGACTGTATCTGTCCAATTTTGTCGTTGCCTCCGCCTCCTACCACATGCCGAACTCCACCAGCACCTATCCGGTCAATCCCTCCAGCTACACCATGCTTCTGCCCGACTGGAAAACCTCCAAGGCGGGGATGGCGGCGTTAAAGCCGCACAAGTGGCTGTACGAGATCATGCTGAAAACCGACGTGAATTTCGGGTTTCTCATTGCGGTGCTGATGGCCGCGTTCATCTGGTACCTGCTGTACCGCTCGGCAAAGGGCTATGAGCTGCGCGCCGTCGGATTCAACCGCGACGCCGCGGAATTCGCGGGCATCAATGTGAACAAAAACATCACCGACGCGATGGTCATCGCGGGCGCCCTGGCCGGCCTGGCGGGAGCCCTTGCCATCACCGGGACCGCGCCGCATAAGATTTCCACTCTGGCGGCGTTTGAAAACAACGGCTTTAACGGGCTCTCCGTGGCGCTGATCGCGGGCTCATCCCCCATCGGCTGTATTTTCGCCGGGCTGCTGTTCGGCGGACTGCTCTACGGCGGGCAGAGCGTCCAGCAGGATGTCGGCGCCCCAACCGAAATCATCAACATTATGATCGGCACGATTGTATTTTTCGTCGCGCTGACAAAGATCGTTCCCGTGCTTGCGGAAAAGCTGGAAAAGAGAGGTGCCGGCCATGTTCAGTAAGCTTCTTTTACTCATCGGTATCACCATGATGTACTCCACCCCGCTGGTTTTCGGCGCGCTTGGCGGCGTTGTATCGGAGCGCTCGGGCGTCGTCAACATCGGGATTGAGGGCATGATGACCATGGGCGCGTTTACCGGCGCCTCCGTCAGTTACTTTACCGGCAACCCGTGGCTGGGTTTCCTTGCGGCGGGCGTCGCCGGGGGACTTGTCGCCCTGCTGCACGCGATCGCCTCGGTGACCTTCAACGCGGACCAGACGATTTCCGGCATCGCGATCAATCTGATCGGCCCGGGCTTCGCGCTGTTCTTCTGCCGTCTTCTGTTTAAGGACGCCACCATGACCCCGCCGGTTGCCACGCTGCCCAGACTGTTTGGGGAGGACGCCTTCGCCGGAACCCCGGCGGCAAACCTGAACGTCGACGTGACGGTGGTGCTCGGCCTGATTGCCACGGTGTTTATCTGGTTCTTCCTGTATAAAACCAAATGGGGCCTGCGCATTCGCTCCGTCGGCGAGCACCCCGCAGCCTCCGACACGCTCGGCATCAACGTCGGCCGCACGCGTTATTCCTGCGTTCTGGCCTCCGGCGTGCTTTCCGGATTCGGCGGCGCTTCGATGACGCTCGCGATCATCTCCCAATTCAACCCGACCGCGATCAGCGGCCAGGGGTTCATCGCGCTGGCCGCCGTTATTTTCGGCAAATGGACTCCTTACGGGGCCTATGGGGCCTGCCTGCTGTTCGGTCTGGCACAGGCTTTGACCGTGGTTCTCGGCGGCAGCGACAGCGGCGTGACGATTCCGAGCCAGATTCTTGCCATGCTGCCCTATATTCTCACCATTGTGGTGCTGATTCTGTTCGTCGGGCGCTCCGTCGCGCCGAAAGCGGACGGCCTGCCCTATGAAAAGGGACAGAGATAAAAACGGGAGGATAACAATGGATCTTCAGAAAATGCTGAGCGCAGTGGACCATACCCTGCTGACCCAGACCGCGACGTGGGACGAAATCCGGGTCATCTGTGACGACGCCGTCAAATATCGGACCGCCTCCGTCTGCATCCCCGCGTCTTACGTCAAACGCGCAAAAGAATACCTTGGGGACAAAATGGCCGTCTGCACGGTCATCGGATTCCCGAACGGGTACTCTACCTCCGCAGTAAAAGCACTGGAAGCAAAGGACGCCATCCAAAACGGCGCGGATGAAATCGATATGGTCATCAATATCGGCTGGATCAAAGACGGATTGTATGACCAAGAGCTCGATGAAATCCGGAAGCTCAAGGCGGTCTGCGGCGAGCGGATCCTCAAGGTGATCGTCGAGACCTGCCTGCTGACCCGGGAGGAAAAAATCCGTATGTGTGAAATCGTGACCGAGTCCGGCGCGGATTTCATCAAGACTTCCACAGGATTTTCCACGGCCGGCGCGACGTTTGAGGACGTCGCCCTGTTTCGCGGGCACGTCGGCCCGAACATCAGGATTAAGGCGGCCGGCGGCATCAAAACGCTGGATGACGCGGAGCGTTTTCTTTCCCTGGGCGCTTCCCGCCTGGGAACCAGCCGCATCATCAAGCTGATCAAGAATGAGGAAGCTCACGGTTATTGACCGTATAAAAAACCGCAAACCGCTCACAGGACATGATCTGCGGTTTTAACCGGGCCGGCGGGTCTTCCCGCCGCCCGGATTTTTTTGGCACGGGGCGCTTTCGCTCCGTGGGGGAGGAGTTTTTATGGACGAAAAAGAACTGGCCGCGGCAGCAATCGAAGCGCGTAAAATGGCTTATACGCCGTATTCCGGCTTTCAGGTCGGCGCGGCGCTTCTTACGAAAAGCGGAAGGGTCTATCAGGGGTGCAATATCGAAAACGCCGCTTACACCCCCTCCAACTGCGCGGAACGGACCGCGTTTTTCAAAGCGGTGAGCGAGGGCGAGCGCGAATTCGCAGCCATTGCGATTGTCGGCGGAAAAGCGGGACAGGACATTACCGATTTCTGCCCGCCCTGCGGCGTCTGCCGTCAGGTCATGATGGAATTCTGCGACCCGGACGAATTTAAAGTGATCCTCGCAAAATCGCCGGAAGAAAGAAAAACGCTTTCCCTGCACGAGCTGCTTCCGCTTGGATTCAGCGGCAGGAATCTGGAAGAAGGAGGAAAATCCCTGTGAGAATGTACGATATTATCTCGAAAAAACGCAGCGGCGGAGAGCTGTCGCAGGAGGAAATTCAATTTTTCATCGACGGGTACGTCGGGGGTGATATTCCGGACTATCAGGCCTCCGCGCTGATGATGGCGATTTATTTTCAGGGCATGACGGAGCGGGAAACGGCGAACCTGACCATGAGCATGGCGCGATCCGGCGAAATGGTCGACCTCTCCTCCATCGACGGGGTCAAGGTTGATAAGCACAGCACGGGCGGGGTCGGCGACAAAACGACCCTGATCATCGCTCCGATTGTGGCTTCGCTCGGGGTCCGCGTCGCAAAAATGAGCGGACGCGGCCTGGGGCACACCGGCGGCACGGTGGACAAAATGGAGTCCATCCCCGGCATGAAAACCGCCCTGGACCGCGAGACCTTCTTCGATATCGTGCGAAAAGTCGGCGTCAGCGTCATCGGGCAGTCCGGGAATCTGGTTCCGGCAGACAAAAAGCTGTACGCGCTGCGGGATGTGACCGCGACTATCGAGAGCATTCCGCTGATTGCGTCGAGCATCATGAGCAAAAAAATCGCGGCGGGCTCCGACTGCATCCTGCTGGACGTAAAAACCGGCAGCGGCGCATTCATGAAAACAGTTGACGACTCCGTGCGCCTCGCGGAAGCGATGGTTTCCATCGGCGAGCACGTCGGCCGCCGAACCGTCGCGCTGATAACGGATATGGACCGCCCGCTCGGCAACGCGATCGGCAACAGTCTGGAAATCTGCGAGGTCTGCGAGACACTGAGGGGACGCGGCCCGAAGGACCTGACCGCCATCTGCATCGAGCTCGCGGCGAACATGCTGTATCTGGCCGGGCACGGCAGCGTCGAGGAATGCCGCGCCCTTGCGAAGGGGCAAATCGAAAACGGCGGGGCGTTTCAAAAGCTGCGCGAAATGGTCGCGGCGCAGGGCGGGGACGTTTCCGTACTGGACGACAATTCAAAGTTTACACAGGCGGCTGTCCGGCACGAAATTCCCGCGCGGAAGGACGGGTTTCTCCACGCGATGAACACGGAGGAATGCGGCATCGCTTCCGTCGAGCTCGGCGCGGGGCGGGAAAAGAAAGAGGACCCCATCGATTTCAGCGCCGGAATCGTGCTGCATAAAAAGGTCGGCGACCGGGTAGCCGCCGGCGAATCGCTCGCGACATTTTTCACCTCTTCGCAGGAAAAATGCGACGAGGCCGAAAAACTGTTCCGGGCCGCCGTGCAGATCGGCGCGGAGCCGCCCGCGCAAATTCCGCTGGTGCACGCCCGCGTGACAAAAGACGGAGTGGAGTATTCCGTCCCCAAGGGTTAATCCGCTTTCGCAGATCAAAAAGCCGCCGCAAAGTTTAACTTGCGGCGGTTTTCTTTGGAGCAACGGAAAAGTTCATCTCTGCTGTTCTTCCTGAAAGCTCTGGCAAACCGACAGCAGCCGGTAAAGAACGTCGCAGCCATGCCAGATAAGGAAAAAGCTGATGATGGCCCAAACGACCACCCGTATTCTGTAATAAAGAGCGCGAGCGTACGCGATCAGCCGTGCAAAATCCTGATTCCCCTGAACCATGCCGCTCCAATTCGCATTGACCGCGGCACCAAGCAAAAAGAAAATCAGTCCCGCGCACAGCCAAACCATGATTCTGGTTGAAAGCGTTCTATTGGAAAGTTTTCCAAGCAATTTTGTTCCCCCTCTTTCTAAGCCTGACCGGACGGACTCAAATCGCTCCAGCTCCAGCGAAAACGCTCGTTTCTCACCAAGTACTGATACTTCGTCCCCGCATCGGTACCGGCGGCGATCTGGCTGTAATTTTCGCCGAACACAGGTACTGTATTATCCGCTTCAAAGCTCATAACACCGTTAAAATCCATTTCCGCCCCGTCCTTTCCGTTCATCAGCCCTCCGGCGCCGGTAAAACGGCTGCCGGAGGCGTTTCCGCCCATGGAAAGATAGGGCGCCGCAATTTCCACAATCTTTTGTACCCTGCCGTCTTTGCCCGCAAGCGCATGGACATAAGCCTGAAAATCAAGCGCGAACTTGTAGTCCAGCAGAATTTTTTCCTCAACAAAATAGTATTTGCTGTTCCATGAATCATTTGACTCTGCATCCGATTCGGACAGGTCCTGTGTCTGCGGGAGATTTTTCCCGTCAATCCATAAATGGATCCGCTGTGTATCCGCTCCGTAGCTTCCGCCGCGATACGCGTCTTTCATTGCAGCATAATCTTCCCGCGTACATTCCTGAACCTTGTACGGGCGATTGCTCCCATACTCCGCTTCACCGGCCGAATAATCAATTTTACCCCAGCTTTTCATATTCGCGCAGGTAACGGAAAGATAGACGGCAAACCCAACCATCACAAGGAGAAAGACGCTCATGGATAAATCATGTGAAAAATATTTTTTCATCTTCTCCCTCCTTCCCGATT
Organism: Caproicibacter sp.; assembly: GCF_046707225.1. Lineage (NCBI taxonomy): Bacteria > Bacillati > Bacillota > Clostridia > Eubacteriales > Acutalibacteraceae > Caproicibacter > Caproicibacter sp. Next base: position 18,471 of record NZ_JBJKOP010000056.1, read on the forward strand.
ATTTTTACTTATTATAAAATTAGCAGCCATTCTTGTCAAATAATTCCTATCAACAGACTTAGGAAAAAGTAAAGTCGAATCAATTATGTATTTTTATATTGCAATATAACTATTTGTATCAAAATTCTCCCTTGAAACTTGAATGCTAAGAATAATAAGGACCGCGGGAACGGAGAGGATGGTGGTGCATCCGGCCCCGTTCGGGCGGCCCGCAGGGCACAAAAAAACGCCGTACACGGATTTTTCATCCATATACAACGTTGCCGAATGCACGCGCAATCCCCCGATTTTTCCCCCTGTACAAAAGGACAAAACAGAGTTATAATAGTGGACGCAGTGTGCTGAGGATTCAGTTGCGTATGGAGGTCTGTTCTCCGTATGCAGGGGGTCGGTGCTGGTTACACCTTCCCCTGCACTGCACTTTTTGTGCCTTACAGGTAAATTATACCCCTTTTTGCCGTGAAGTCAAGAAAAAATCCCTGATTTTTCCTTTTTGCTGTAAAATCAACAGGCTTTAAGGACAGGGCCGGACGTATTTGCGTTCGGCTTTTTTTTCGGATAAAAACTCAAAAAGATTCTGCTGATTGAAGTGTTTTCTGCCGAAGACTCGTTTATAATGATGGCAGACAAAAAAGGATGGTGATGCGTATTAATGTGCGACAATTTGAATGCACCCTAGTACGGTATCAGTCTCTTATTTTCACCATCTGCCTGACCATGACCAAAAATTATTTCGACGCCGAAGATCTGGCGCAGGAAACCTTTTTATCCGCGTACCGGAACTGGAATCGATTCGACGGAGAGAATCCCAAAGCATGGCTGGCCGCCATCGCCGTGAATAAATGCAGGGACTTTCTGAAAAGCCCGGCCAGAAAAAGCCTGCCGCTTCCCGAAGAGGACGCCGCCCTGCTCCGCGACCCGGGCGGCCTGCCGGAGGAACAGGCGGAAGACCGGATGTCGAAGGAACATATCCGCGGACTGTGCGGCCGACTGAAGGAGCCGTACCGGAGTGTGGCGGAAAGCTATTTTTGCGATGAGAAGAAGCTTTCTGAACTGGCACGGGAAACCGGCCAAAACATAAGGACCTTGGAAACGCGGCTGTACCGCGCGAAAAAACTGCTGAAAGCCCTGTGGGAGGAGGAACAACAATGAACGGACTTTTTTTGCCCGACGGTCACGCGGAAGAACAGATTCTTCTGGATTTTTCCGAAGGAAAACTGGGGCCGGAAGAAATGCTCCGAGTCGCGGAGCATCTTGGCTCCTGCGAAATCTGCGCCGAACGCCTTGCGGAAGCGTTCGATTCCGGTAAGCCCTCGGTCCCGCCTGCCGGCTTTGCGGAAGAGGTCCGCCGCCGCCTTCCCCAAAGGGAAACGGGCGCGGAACTGTTCCTGTACTCCGCCCGGGTCGCCCTGGCGGCCTGCGCGGCGCTGTTCCTCGTTTTCTCCGGCACGCTCAGAACGCTTGCCGGAGCGCAGAATTCCTATCTGGATATTACGGCGCCGGGATTCAGCGCTGTGGAACAAATCAGCTCACGCCTGAACGGTTTTTCACAACAAATTCTTCACTGGGAGGTCTTTCAACATGCCGAAAAAAAGAAGTAAGGGATTGACCGTACTATTCGCTATTCTGCCCGGCGCGGGGCATATGTTTCTGGGTTTTATGAAGCGGGGGCTTTCCCTGATGTCTATGTTTTTCCTGACTATCTTCCTGTCCTCCTGGCTCGGCATCGGGCCGCTGCTCTATCTTCTTCCCGTGCTGTGGTTCTACTCCTTTTTTGACTGCATCAACCTTGCCTGGGCGGATGATCAGGAATTCGGCGCGGCGCAAGACCGGTACCTTTTCCATTTGAACGGACTTTCGGAGCTGAACGGAAAGTTCTCCGGCAAGGGGGGACTCTACGCCGGGATCGCGCTCATCTTTTTCGGGATTTATCTGATCGGTTTAAAACTGCTTTCGCAGTTCCGGTTCGGGCTTCTGCCGCTGGCGGCAAGATATTTTCAGGCACTGCTTTCCGTATTCCCGCAGGTGTTTCTGGGCGTTGTGATTATCCTGATCGGCATCCGGCTGATCAAGGGAAAAAAGGAGGATCTGGATCACCGTGATTAAAAACAGAAGAGTCGGCACCCTGACCGCCGGCGTCTCAATGGTCTTCTTCGGGGTTCTGTTCCTGCTCAGGCTGGCGGTCCCCGCCGTGACAATCCGCCTGATCACTTCGCTCTGGCCCCTGATTCTCGTGTTTCTCGGCATCGAAACCCTGCTGGCCTACGCCATGAACCGGGAAGAAAAGATGCGGTATGACGCAGGCTCCGTCTTCATTATCATGATTCTGGCTTTCTTTACCGTTTTTATGGCGGCGGCACAGCTCGCGGCGGAAAACTGCAATTATCTGCGCTGGCCGTAACTTCCATTGGGCCACGGCGCTTCGTCGGAGCTCAACTGAAAAAGCCCCGCCTGCAAAATCTGCAAACAGGGCTTTTACGAAGATTGCCGCTTTTTTCTCCCTGCCGCGACGTGATGCGCTGAATATGAAACCGATAATATCAAGCCAATCAATTCAAATAAGGTTTCATTGATGCTGTTCAAGCCTGCACCTATGATCCAGATAACGGCAAATACCAAGCAAATACTCAAATGAATCCAAAGACTTTTATTCAAAGCAGCCTCCCTGTTTTAATAATTGATTACAGAAGCTCAGATCTGATGTCTTTATATTACCGCTTGCCTGCAGGCGATGTCAATCTCCTTGGCACCGCCGCTTGAGAGCCCGACAGGATGAATGCGTTGACGGAGGACGAGAATGGACACAAAAGTAATTGAATACGTTCAGCTTCACTGCCACAACCGGATCACCGATTTCATTTTCCCCCAGATTTCCAGAATCGGCAACGCCGGGGCGGTCTGGCTGATTTACGCCGCGGTTTGGATATTAGAGGGAAAAAGCAGAAGATTTGTCTACATTCTGATCTTTTCGCTCGCGCTCTCTCACCTGACAGGCCAGCTGCTGAAATTGTTGGTCGGGCGGCCCAGGCCTTTCGCCGCCGAGCATGATTCCTCCCTGCTGATCAAAGCCCCGGGCGGCTACTCGTTCCCCTCCGGGCACTCCTCCTCTTCTTTTGCGGCGGCCACCGTTTTTTTCCTAGTGAACAGTCCGCTTTGCGCGGCCGCGATCATTCTTGCCTGTCTGATTGCCTTCTCGCGCATTTTTCTAAACGTTCATTATCCCTCCGACACGCTGGCCGGCTCCCTGCTCGGCGTGCTCTGTGCAATTCTGGTTTCATCCGCGTACGGTCTGTAAAAACAATCAACAGGATGGACCCGAATTGTTGAAACACGATCTTACGAGCTGCAAAGCCGGCGCCGAATGAGGGCGCCGGCTTTGCTTGTATCCGTATCCTTTCAGCCCAGGCCATCAATCAAACTTCCTGCCGCACTTTCGCTTTTCAGAACGTTCAGATAACTTTCCGGCGTACTGCCGCCGTAAGCCCTGGACGGAAGATCAACGGCATCCTGCATGCTGGAGCGGGAGCCAAGTAGGCCGTAGCGCCCGGTCAGGTTTGTATTGTTGGTTACGGCTGCATGATGGAGGCAAATTGTTCGTCGGTCAGAGAAATCGAATAAAACTGACTGTAAAAATCGCAAATCTTTTTCTTGAGATCCATCTGATATTTGTCCGGATACAGCAGATTCCCCAGCCAGTCGATGCCGACAACCCGGTTCACGGAAGGCGGATTTCCAAGAAAGCTGTACGGCGTGCTCGGAATTCGATAAACTTTTCCATCCTTTACCGCTTTCAGCGATGCCCACGCGGAGTCGGAAGTGATCCTCTGATACAGCTTTTCACTGTCGGCCAGAATCACATCCGGATTCCAGCTGAGAAGCTGCTCAAAGGATATTTCGCTGCCGCCGCCGGAACTGACCGCCTGTACGTTCGCCACATTGACGGCTCCGACGCGCTCCAGGACATCGGCGTGGATGGAACCAGCCGCGTTGGTATTCAGGCCGGCGTCCCCCGTCGCCATGTAAACGCGGATTCTCTGATTCTGCGGAATGCCGGAAGCGATCTCGTCAGCGTTTTTGATCGTTTGCCCGCAGGTTTGCGCCAGCTTGGCGGCGCGGTCGGATTCGCCCAGCAGGTCGCCCAGCATCGTGTAGGCCCGGTCCATGTCGTCCAGCGTGGCTTCAATAAATACGGTCGGGATGTTCAGCTGCTTCTGCAGGCCGTCCATATCCTCGCGGATCGTTTTTTTTGCCTCGCCCACATCGATAATCACGTCCGGGGCGGCCGCCGTCAGCGCCTCCAGATTCAGGCTGGCGTTTTTCCCGTAAAACTGCCCGAACTTTGGTAGGCTCCAATACTTTTGATCGATGTATTTCTTCGCGTCGGCGGAAAAATTGCTCGCAAGCCCCGCCAGTTTATCGGGGGCGACCGTGTACAGCACGATCTGTGCCAGAGGCCCGGAGGGAGCGGCCGACCGGATGACCGACGGAACCGTCACACTCCGCCCGGCGCTGTCCGTAAACACACGGGTCTTCTGCCCCGCGTCTTTTGAGGACGGCCCGGCGGCAGAGGACGAAGCCGTTGCCGGCTGAGACGCTGCTTGCGCCGCGGAACCGGAGGCACAGCCGGCAAACACCAGACAGAGCACCGTAACCACGCTGAAAAAACCGATCAGTTCCTTTTTCAATTTATCATCTCCTTTTCAGATTGATGATCCAGACGAAACCATTCTCCGTATTGATAAGGCGGACCGTGCCGCCCGGAAAGCACGAATTCCTTCATTTTCACAGGGTTCGTAACAATCAGGCCCGCAAGGCGGAAAACCCCGAAATCAAAAAGCCGGGGAGTCATTGGAACGCTCGGTCCCGCCAGAACCACAACGGATTTCCGGCAAAGCTGCAAAAGGCGCGGCATGGTCTTGTTGGTCAGGGCGCTCCCCGTGATGACAACGACCCCGCAGCCGTCCAGCAGATACTCACAGGCGCTGTCCGGATAATCCCCGGGCTGCGGCCTTTTCTCCAGAATCACGGTGTCTTCTGCTTCCGCAAGCGGATCGCCCTGCATTCGAAAATGCCCGATGAATCCCACCCGTTTCCCCGCAAGTTCGATTCCCGCCGTACAGAATTCATGTTCCGGCTGGCGCGCCCCGTACCGGTCCAGCCGTTCTTTCGTGTTGTAAAAAGCATTGATCGCCGCCATTCCGACCCCGCCCTCCGCCAGATTCCACGACTTGACAAGGCCCGCCGCCTCCCTCAGCGGCAGGCCCTGATAGTCCCCGCGAAAAAGACGCGGCCTGCTTTGAGCCGGTATGCTCATGGCGACTCCGCAGCGCCCGCCGGACGTCACCATTGTCCAGGCATCTCCCATGACAACCTCGTCAAGCGGCTCGACGGAATCAACCCCGCCGATCAGCGCGTCATACAGTTCCCACATGCTCGTTCCCTCCCGTCCGTCGATTCTCCGGAATGCAAACGGGGACGCCGTTGACCCGTTCAAGGGAAACGGGTATTCCGTAAACCGTTTTCAGCATTTCGGCGTCAAGGACCTCGTCCGGAGGACCGCCGCACCTGATTTTTCCGTTCATCAGCACAAGCACCCGGTCGGCGTACAGATAGACCTGTCCCGGACTGTGCGTGGACATCAGAATCAGGTATCCCTGCCCCGACAGCTCTTTGATCCGTTCCATAACGCGAACCTGATTTCCGTAATCCAGCCCGGAGCAGGGTTCGTCCATCAGCAGCATTTTCGCCCGTTGGGCCACTGCTCTGGCAATCAGTACCAGCTGACGCTCTCCGCCGGACAGGCGCGCGTAGCTGCGCCCGGCCAGTTCTTCAATTCCCAGAAGCCCCAGCGCTTCTTCCGCCCGCTTTGTCTGCATCTGTCCGGGGCAGGAAAATCCGCCGAGCTGGGGTGTGGTCCCCATCAGGACAAGGTCCATTACGGAATAATTGAAGACTGAAGGCTGACTTTGCGGGATATAAGCGATTTTCTTTGCTCTTTCCCGATACGAGAGAGAAAGGACGTCTTCGCCGTCCAGCCGGACGCTTCCCGCGTCAAAGGGCAGAAGTCCGAGAATGCAGCGAAACAGCGTGCTTTTGCCCGCCCCGTTGCAGCCGAGCAGGCAGAGGAGATTCCCGTTTTCCGCCCGAAATGAGACGTCCTCCAATATTTTTTTGTTTCGATAGGAAAATTCAAGGCGTTCCACGCAAAGGCTCACAGCCTGTTCCCCTCCCTTAGAATCAGATATAAAAAAAGCGGCACGCCGATCATCGCGGTCAGAATTCCGATTGGAATTTCGCTTGTTGAAAGCAGTCTGGAAAAGTTGTCTACCATCAGCAGAAAGCTGCCCCCGACCAGCATGGACGCGGGCAGCGAACGGCGGAAATCGCCGCCGACCAGGATGCGCGCGAAATGCGGGATGACCAGCCCCACCCAGCCGATCATGCCGCTGACGGACACGCAGGCCGCGGTAATCAGCGTCGCGCAGGCAACCACAGCGGCGCGCATTCGGGCGACATTCACCCCCATGGCGGCGGCCTCCTCGTCCCCAGCCGTCAGAACGCCGATTTTCCACCGCCAGAGATAAATCGGCAGAATTCCCGCGAGAATCAGGGGCACCGCGAACGCCGCGTCCTGATTCCGAATGGAGGCGAGTGACCCCATCAGCCAGTACGTAATGGCGGGGAGCGTATTGTTCGGGTCGGCGGCCAGCTTGATGTAGGAAACTCCGGCCGACCCCAGCGAACCGACCATAATGCCCGAAAGAATCAGACCGAGCGTCGCGTTCCCTCTGATTCTTACGGAAATCAGCAGGACCACTCCGACCGCGGCCATGCCGCAAAAAAAAGAAAGCAGCGACGTGCCGGTATAACCCGCGCCGCAGTAAAGCCCCAGTGCGGCCCCAAAGCAGGCTCCGTTGGAAGCGCCGAGCACGTCCGGCGACGCCATCGGGTTCTGAAAAATCGCCTGGTAGGCGCAGCCCGCGCAGGCCAGCCCCGCGCCGATGAGCGCCCCCATGACAACGCGCGGCAGCCGGATTTGGAGCACCACGGTCTGCGCCTGTCCCTGCCAGTCCGGTTTTAAGGCCGTTACTTTGGACAGAAGTATTTTTAAGACCTCGGCGGGGTCGACCGCATAACGTCCCAGGCCCAGGGAGCCGACCAGACAGACGCAGAGCAACACGCCCAGAAAGATCACCCGGATGCGATACCGCGCGGCGGAAACCATTTGATCACCTGACTTTCCCGATCAATTCGACAATCTTCTCTTTGACCAAATCCCGATTTTCCCGGTTCATAGAAAGCAGCTCAACTTCCGGATTTTCTGCAAGCATTTTTCGAAACAGCAGGTTCTCTTGGAGCATCTCGCCGGGCGCGCCGCCGTTTTCAATCATCCGCTCACAATTTTCCACACTTTTTAAAACGCTGAGAATGGGAGTTGTTTTAAAAAACAATTCGCCCAGATGAAAAAAGGCAGCGGGATTCAAAAGTTCAATTCCCCCGATTTCGTCAAGCAGCAGAAAAGGGAAACGCTCCGGCTGTTCCAGCAGCCTGAATCCCGCCTTTGCAAATGCGTTCGCCCCGTCGACTCCGCGAAGAAGAAAAACGCCGGGCTGCTCCGGCCGGTACGGGATGACGGCGGACTCCGCCCTGCCGGCCGGGGTCAGACAAAAGCCCTTTGTAAAACCAGATTCGTCCGCCATTCGCTGAGTGACAAAGCCCCCCGCCCTGCGGCGAAAACTGCCGAGCGTATGGAGAATCAGCGTAGTTTTCCCGACCCCGCTCGCACCCTCCAGCAGCAGATGCCGGCTCACGCCGGGCTCCGGGCGCGTTCCAGAATCAGTTCGGCGGCGATGCTCACCGCGATTTCCGCGGGCGTCTCCGCTTTGATCTCAAGACCGATCGGCGTGTGGATTTCTCCAACGCGTTCTTCCGGAATTCCGTGCTCCCGAAGAATTTTTGAAACCGCCTCAATTTTGCGGCTGCTGCCCATGACGCCCACATATCGCACAGGTGTTTTCAGCACCTGGAGCTGCACGTCGGTATCGGACGCGTGCCCCCGCGTCATGACGCAGACCGCATCGTCCTCCGTCAGCGAAATATCTTTCTGAAGATTCCGGAAGTCGACCAGCAGCACCTCTTCCGCGTCGGGAAACAGCTCGCGCGTCGAAAACTCCGGACGGTCGTCCGCCACCACACAGCGAAAGCCCACATGCGACAGCACGGGCACCAGCGCCTGCGCCACATGGCCTCCGCCGAAAATGTAAACCCGACCGGAACGGACCAGTTCTTCCGCGTAGTATTCTCTTCCATCCATCCGTATTTTCTGCGTCCGCGCCGTAAGAATTTGCCCCACCTCCTCCGCCGTCCGGCCTCCGATCCCGAAAAGGCCGGACTTCACCCCGTAAACGCCCATCGCTCCGGTACCCTCGGTCAGGTCCGTTAAAAGCCAGCTGGTTTCCCTTCGGCTGAACATCGAAAGAACAGCCTCCGTCAGAGAGAGAAAATCGCGGTCCGTATGGGAAATATACCGAAAATGAACCGTGACGCTGCCCCCGCAGATCATCCCAAGATCCGCGACCTGATTCGGGGAAAGGCAGAAGCTGTGAATCATCGACTCCTTTTTCTTTAACGCCCCACGCGCGATCTGTTCCGCGCTGTACTCCACCGCGCCTCCCCCGATCGTTCCGCAGAATCTTCCCTCCTCGCCGACCGCCATGCGGGCCCCGGCACCTCGCGGCGTGGAGCCGGAGCTTGCGATCACCGTGACAAGAACGATGTCTTTGTTTTGCAAAAGCCGCTGTCGAATCCCGTGAAACAGCCGTTCCATCCGACTCCCTCTTTTTCTGATTTCGTCAGCCGCCGAAGCCGTCGGGAAAATGCCGATGAAAAATTTTCTGAACCTCCGCCTTGCTTTCCTCTTCAAAGGAATCATAGAGCGCGAGCAGCTGCTCGCCCTGCCCGGTCAGCCGAGCTTTCCCGCCGCCCTCTCCTCCCTGATGCCGTTCGACAACCGGGCAGCGAAGCTGCTCCTCCATCGCCCGGATCATCTTCCACGCTTTGCTGTAGGACAGGTCCATCTGGGCACAGGCGCTCCGCACCGAGCCGGTCGTTTGGATCAGCCGAAGCAGCAGCGCGGTTCCCGGCCCGAAAAACACGTCTTCCCGTGCCAGGCAGAGCCGCAGTTGGGGACGAAACATCTGCCTGTTGTGCCGCTGCAGCAAACGCTCATAATCTTCCCGGGTATCCATGTCGAACAGCACGCCCTCGTCCCCGACTTCCACAAGCTTCTTTTCAAGCCCGCTGTGTTCCACCGCGCCCGCCAGCCCCCGTTCTCCCCGGTAGGAAAGCAGCTTCGGCACCGCTTCCGAGGCAATCAGCAGCGGATGCCCCTCAACGCCGTTGCAGACCGGCGACGCGACCGCAGCGTCGGTCCGCAGCAGATCGCGGACGGTCCGGCAGGTGAAAAGCGGCACGTCGACCGGGGTAAACAGGATCTTCCCGCATTGATTCTGCAGATAGGACAATCCGATCTTCGCGGAGTCAAACATTTGGCTCTTTCGGTAGTTTTCGTTGCGAAGACAGACAACGCCCATATGCGCGACATGCCGTTCCAGCGCGTCGGCCTGGTTTCCCGTCACCAGGACAACCGGATCCGCGCCGGCCTGCTGCAAAGTGGAAATGATTCGCCTCACGATGCTGATGGATCCGATTTTCAGAAGAGGCTTGAATTCACTCATGCGGGAAGACATCCCCGCGGCCGTAACCACCGCTCCCGTCTTTTTTCCTTCTCGCCGAACGGGTCTGCCGCCCCCGGCCAAAGGCTGATTTTGTTTCATCCGAGCCGTTTCACATCCTTGTACCTGCACTGTTTTAAACAGACTTTAGCAAATGAGTATTATTTTCGCAAGCAAAATATGTCACAAGCCCCCCATAATTTCCTCTCCATTCGTTGGAATTCCAACGGAAATTCATTGGAATCCGTTTTATAATACAGGCATAGAAGAGAACATCAAAACGAAATATTTTAAAAAATATGAAGGAGATAGAAAAAATGGGAAATATGTTTTGTTTTCAATGCGAGCAGACGGCGGGATGCAGCGGCTGCACCGGCGCGCAGGGCGTCTGCGGCAAGCAAGAGGACACCGCTCTTTTGCAGGATGAGCTGACCGGCGCCCTGATCGGGCTCGCCAGGGACTTTTACGGGCGTGATCACGGCGCGTCGGCGGACCGCGTGATCATCGAGGGACTCTTCACCACCATTACAAACGTCAATTTCGACAACAAAGACATCCGTCGCCGGATCGGCGCGGTCCGCGCGGAGCGGAGCAGGCTTGCCGAGGCGGTCGCCGGAGAATATGACATGAACCGCCTGTGGCGGGACGACGAAGACATCCGTTCGCTCAAATCACTGATTCTGTTCGGTCTGCGCGGCATGGCCGCTTACGCGTACCACGCCCTGGTGCTCGGCTACACGGACGGGGAAGTAAACGACTTTTTCTACAAGGGCCTTGCCGTGGTCGGCGGAACATTCGGCATGGATGAGCTTCTGCCGGTTGTCATGGAAACCGGCAAAGTAAACCTGAAGTGCATGGAACTGCTTGACCGGGCCAACACGGAAACCTACGGCTCCCCCGTGCCCGTCACCGTGCCGCTGACGATTGAAAAAGGCCCGTTCATCGTCATTTCCGGCCATGATCTGCTCGACCTTCAGTTGTTGCTGGAACAAACCAAGGGCAGGGGAATCAACGTGTACACGCACGGAGAAATGCTGCCCGCGCACGCCTACCCCAAGCTGAAGGAATACCCGCAGCTCAAAGGCAATTTCGGTACCGCCTGGCAGAACCAGCAGAAGGAATTCAAAGACATTCCCGCGCCGGTCCTGTTTACCACGAACTGCCTGATGCCCGTAAAGGACAGTTACCGCGACCGCGTTTTCACGACCGAAGTCGTGGCCTACCCCGATATGGTCCACATCGGTGAGGAAAAGGATTTTACCCCGGTGATTGAAAAGGCTCTGGAGCTTGGCGGTTACGCGGAAGATCGCGTTATGACCGGCATCAACGGAGGTACGCAGGTGACGACCGGCTTTGCCCACGGCGCCGTGCTCGGCGCGGCGGATAAAGTTGTGGAAGCAGTAAAGTCCGGCGCAATCAGCCGTTTCTTTCTGGTCGGCGGCTGCGACGGCGCAAAGCCGGGGCGCAACTACTACACGGAATTTGTCAAGCAGGCCCCGAAGGACAGCATGATTCTGACCCTGGCCTGCGGGAAATACCGTTTCAACGACCTGGACCTCGGCTCTATCGGCGGTCTGCCGCGTATCATGGATATGGGGCAGTGCAACGACGCTTACAGCGCGGTGCGCGTCGCGTCCGCTCTGGCGGAAGCGTTCGGGTGCGGCGTAAACGACCTGCCGCTCTCCATTGTTCTGTCGTGGTACGAGCAAAAGGCGGTCTGCGTCCTGCTTTCGCTTTTGTCCCTCGGAATCAAGAACATCTACATCGGGCCGACGCTGCCCGCGTTCCTTTCCAAGAATGTCCTGAATGTTCTGGTGGAACAGTTCGGCATTTCCCCGATCAGCACGCCGGAAGAAGACCTGAAAAAAATTCTGAACCGATGATCCCCGCCATACCCCCGCATCCGCGGGGGTATTTCTATCTTCTGCCAATTTGAATGACTAAAACCCGTTCCCGCGAGGAAAGCTAAAACAAAAACACGGAGGCGGCATTCATGGGGAAACAGCTGTCGGAGAAAATCACGTGGGTTGGCAAAATCGACTGGGAACTGACAAAATTCCACGGCAATGAATACTCGACACACCGGGGGTCTTCTTACAACTCCTATCTTATCCGGGACCAGAAGACGGCGCTGATCGACACGGTATGGCAGCCGTTCGGCAGAGAATTCGTCGCCGAGCTGAAAAAGGAAACCGATCTGAACCGCATTGATTACATCATTGCGAACCACAGCGAAATCGACCACAGCGGCGCCCTGCCGGAACTGATGCGCGAAATCCCGGAAACGCCGATCTACTGCACGGCCAACGGAGCGAAAATCCTGAAAGCACACTACCACCGCGACTGGAATTTTAAAGTGGTCAAAACCGGCGATAAACTGGAGCTTGGGGAAAGCACGCTCCTCTTTGTGGAAGCCCCCATGCTTCACTGGCCGGACTCCATGTTTACCTATCTGACAGGCGAAAACGCCCTGTTCAGCAACGACGCGTTCGGCGAACACTTTGCGACGGAATCGCTCTACAACGATACGGTGGATCAGGCGGAGCTTTGGGCGGAAGCGCTGAAATACTACGCGAACATCCTCACGCCGTTCAGCCGGTTTGTAACCAGGAAGATCAACGAAGTTCTTACGCTGAAACTTCCCGTTTCAATGATCTGTCCCAGCCACGGCGTCATCTGGAAGGACAACCCCGTTCAGATAGTCGGCAAATATCTGGAATGGGCCGGCCGGTACCGGGAGAACCAGATCACCCTTGTTTACGACACCATGTGGAATTCGACCCGGAGAATGGCCGAAGCCATCGCCCAAGGCATCCGGAAAGAAGACCCGACGGTTACCGTAAAGCTGATGAATTCCTCCAAAAAAGATAAAAATGACGTGATCACCGAAGTTTTCCGTTCTAAGGCAGTTCTTCTCGGTTCCCCCACCATCAACAACGGATACCTGTATTCCATCGGCGGGATTCTGGAAATGATGAAAGGCCTGAAATTTCAGGCAAAAAGTGCCGCGGCTTTCGGCAGTTACGGCTGGAGCGGAGAAGCGGTGAAGCAGATGACAGGGGAGCTTGCCGCCTGCGGTTTTCAAATTCTGAACGACGGCCGCCGCAGCCTTTGGGTGCCAGACCGTGCCGAGCGTTCGGCGTGTGAGGAATACGGCAGACAGTTTGCCGCCCTGCTGAAAAAACAGGCGCAGGATTCGGAAGACAGACCGCAATAGATAAGGAGGAGATTGAATGAGCGAAGAAATCAACAACCGGGAATACCGTCAGAAAGTGATCAAAGACCTGATCGCACAGCTGCAGTCGGGCAAAAGTGTGGAAGAGGTCAAAGGGCAGTTTGCAAAAACCTTTGAGGGGGTCTCCGCAGAGGAAATCGCTCAGGCGGAGCAGGCTCTGGTTGCGGATGGCCTGCCGGTCTCTGAAGTACAACGCCTCTGCGACGTTCACGCGGCCGTTTTCAAGGGATCGATCGAAGAAATCCACCGGCCGGCGGATCCCTCGAAAATACCGGGACATCCGGCGAATGTTTTGAAAGCCGAAAACAGGGCGGTGGATCGGCTGCTCGGTGAAATCCGCAGCTATCTGCCCCAACTTCCGGAGGAAGACGCGGAGAAGGCCGTCAAGGCCCGATTTGCAAAGCTGGCGGAAATCGACCGGCATTATCTGAAAAAAGAGAATCTCCTGTTTCCCTATTTGGAGCATTACGGCATTACCGCCCCGCCGAAGGTCATGTGGGGCGTCGACGACGAAATCAGAGCACAAATTAAGCAAATCAGCCGAAATCTGAATCTGCGGGAATCCGGGCAGCTGAAAGAACCGATCGAAGCCCTTTTGAATCAAATTGCCGAAATGATTTTCAAAGAAGAAAATATCATGCTGCCCATGCTTCTGGAAAACCTGACGGAGGACGAGTGGAAACAAATCGACGAGGAAAGCGGAGATTTCGGGCTCTGCCTGATTGAAAAAGCGCCTGTGTGGAAGCCCGGCCCACAAAAAGGCGGTGCCGACCGGTTAAAGGAAGAAACCAGCCTGCCGGGAACCGTGGCGCTGCCCACGGGCACTCTGAAAATCGAGGAGCTGATCCGGATTCTTGACACCCTCCCGGTAGACCTGACCTTTGTGGGTCGGGATGACACGGTCAAATATTTTTCACAGGGAGCAGAGCGGGTATTCCCCAGAACCAAGGCAATTCTCGGCCGCAAGGTGGCGAACTGCCATCCGCCGGCGAGCGTGCATATCGTGGAAAAAATCGTGGAGGATCTGAAAGCCGGCAGAAAAGATCACGAGGATTTCTGGATCAAAATGGGCGGCAGATATATCTACATCCGGTATTTTGCCGTCAGAAACGAAAAAAAGGAATACCTCGGAGTTCTGGAGGTAACGCAGGATATTCAGCCGATTCAGGAAATTACGGGGGAAAAGCGATTGATGTCCGATTAAAAAAAGCAGGCGCATCCTGTAGAAGTTTCGGGAAAAATGTTCTATAATTAAGATATAAAAAAAGGAAAGCCTGTGACTCACGATGCGTCTGAAAAAACTGAAAATAATGCTCTGCCTTGCCCTGACGGCGGCCGCGGTACTGGGCTCCGCCGTCGAACAGGCATCGGCCGCCGAACGGAACGGAATTTTTACTACCCGCCCAACCTATTCCGTTCCTACATACCGCGTCTATTTAAGCCCCTCCTGCCAGACCTGGAATCCCTACTGCGACGGTTCCGGCAGTGAGGAGCTCCATATGCGGGAGGTTGCCTTTGCCATGATCCCCTATCTCCGGCAGTATGGAATCGGTTACGTCCTTGCAAGCGCCCAAACCGGCAGCCGTGAAAATCAGCGAAACACGATTGTCAGCCGGGTCAGGCAGGCGGAGGAAAACCGCTGCGACCTTTATCTTGCGATTCACTCCAACGCGCGGGACGACGGCCCCAAAACGAACGGCACCACGATTTTTTATCCGTCGGACAGTGCTCAAAGCCTGCGTTTTGCCAACCTGTTGAAGACGAATTTTATTTATCCGGACAAAAGCGCCGTCAGCCTTGACACCAACGACGCGCTGTGGGAGATGTATATGCCGAAAATGACGCACTGCCTGATCGAAACGGCGTATCACGACAATCCGCAGGATGTCGCCTGGATCGAGAGCAACACGGACGCCATCGCGCAAAGTCTTGCCCGGTGCGTCGCTCTGAACGAATACATCCCTGTTTCCGTCAAAATGGACAAGACCGCCGTCAGTGTCAAGGCGGGAAAAACCTGTGAGCTGAATTCCGCGGTTACGCTGATCAACGGCAATGTGTACGACAACCGCACGTCCTGGAGCTCGTGCAATTCCAGGGTCGCGGTCGTTCAGAACGGGACGGTTCTGGGCATTTCAAAGGGCTGCACGACGATTCAGGCAAAAACCGGCAACGGCCTGACCGCCCAGTGTCTGGTCACGGTCACCTGATAAAGTTGATTTTCACCGCGGCCCGCACTGCTTATAAAACAGTCTGAGGTTTTTCTTTTCTTTTTCCCTGTCGGCATTCAGCCGGCCCATCCGGTCGCAAAAGCCAAGCAAACCAATCTCATGAAAATCGGCCTCTCTCTTCATTCCCTCCAGATCCGCGAACGGAAGGCTCTTGACAACAAACAGAATCTGCATATGCCAGCGGACCAGTGCCGCCACCGCGCGGATAAAGTCTTCGTCATCTGTAAAACACCTGAGGAATTCAACGGCAAGCCTTTCTCCGATGATTTCATGGTTGTAAGAGGTTATTTTCCCTTTCCGGATTGTTGTAGCATCGGGTTTTCCAATGTCGTGCAAAAGCGCCGCCCACAGAAAAACCGCGGGACGGGCGCTTTTTTCTTTTTGTCCTGCCGCCTCGTCCACCACCAGCATGGTATGGTTCCAGACGCTGCCTTCGGGATGATAGATCGGGGACTGCGCGGTTTGCCTGAGCCGGTCGAGCATATCAAACGGCACCTGCCGGAAAAGCGGGTCGCCGCAAATCCGGTTCAGATACCGGGACGGCTCCGCGTCCCGCAGCAAATGCCGGTTCAACTCAAGATACAGTTCCCTGCCGTTCATTTTTTATTTTTATCTTCCGCCGGAAATACCGCTTTCGCGCTTTCCGTACGCGGGTCGTGATTCACATGTTTGGACGGAAATTTTCCGTCATGCTTCTTTTCGTTTTTCGTGCGATTCCCCATTCCGTCTCCTCCTTCAGCGTTTTGTGTTGGGTCCCAGGGCGACCTTGCGCGTATTGTGGTTTGGATTAAAATCAGTTTGGTTTCCGGCGTCGTTCAAAACGGCGTCCTTTAATTTTTTCTGTGGGTTTTGCGTTTTCTTTTTCTTTTGTTCCGCCATAAGATTCACCTCGAAGGGTAGTGTGTCTCTCCCCGCCGCGTTTATTCCGGAGCCGGGCCTTGTGCAGACATGAAAAAAGGCCGCCGTTCAATTTGAACGGCAGCCCCTTTCATCATGATTTTACCGCTTTGGACTCTGCTCCGCCTGGGAGCAGCGACTGCACCTGTCGCCGCCGCAGCCCGCGCATCCCCCGCTTTTCCGGGTTTTGCGCATATTCCTGACAGCCAGAACGAACAAAGACGCCAATGCGATACTGATTAAAATTGTAGCCGCGTTTGCGGCAAGCCACTGGAACATACTGTCAAACCTCTTTTCGCTTTGCCTTATAAAGCCGCGCTCGCCGCGGAACCTTGCCTGACCTGATCCTGTGGGTTCGGCCGGAACAAAAAGTAAAGCAGGACGGCCAAAACAGCCAGCGCGGCAACGGTTCCTCCGCCAAAGGAGACGCCTCCGAAGATCAGGCCGCCGAACTGGTGAATCATCAGCGCGACAGAGTACGCGAATACCGTCTGATACCCAAGCGCGAACCATGTCCACTTTGAGCTGGCCATTTCCCGCTTCATGGCGCCGATGGCAGCGAAGCACGGGGCGCACAGAAGGTTGAAAACCAGGAAGGCGAGCGCCGCCGAGCCGTAGGGGAACATGATCGCTATCTGCCTGAGCAGGCCGGGGTCGTCTTCCGCCACATCTCCGCCGATTCCGAACAGCACGCCGAACGTTCCCACAACGTTTTCCTTTGCCACCAACCCGGAAACCGTGGCGACCGCGGCCTGCCAGTTGCCAAAACCCAGAGGGGCGAAAACAGGCGCGATCACGCGCCCGAAGGCGGCGAGGATACTCGCGTTTTCATCCACCATGCCGAAGCCGCCGTTAGCGAATCCAAAGCTGGAAAGGAACCAGATCGCGCCGCAAGCGACAAAGATTACCGTACCGGCCTTCACGATAAACGCCTTGCCGCGTTCCCACATATGAATCAGAACGCCTTTCGGGGCCGGAATGTGATACTGCGGCAGCTCCATGACAAACGGAGCGGGTTCTCCCGCAAACAGCTTTGTCTTTTTCAGCATAATTCCCGAAATGACGATGGCCAGAACCCCCATAAAGTACATTGCCGGGGCCATCCACACAATATTCGGGAACATTGCTCCCCCGATTAACGCAATGATCGGAAGCTTCGCACCGCACGGAATGGAAGTCGTCGTCATAATGGTCATCCTGCGGTCTTTTTCGTTTTCAATCGTCTTGGTTGCCATAATCCCGGGCACGCCGCATCCGGAAGAGATCAGCATCGGGATAAAGCTTTTGCCCGAGAGGCCGAATTTCCGAAAAATGCGGTCCATGATGAAGGCAACGCGCGCCATATAGCCGCAGTCCTCCAGAATCGAGAGAAAAAAGAACAGGATGAACATCTGCGGAACGAATCCCAGCACGGAGCCGACACCGCCGATGACGCCGTCGACCACCAGCCCGCTGATCCAGTCGGCGGCGCCGACGCCGGTCATCCATTCGGCAACCGCCGGCTGAATCCACCCGCCGAACAAGGTGTCGTTCGTCCAATCCGTTACAATGGTTCCCAGAGAAGAGATGGAAACATAATAAACGACAAACATGACGATCGCGAATATCGGAAGCGCAAGCCAGCGGTTCGTCACCACCCGGTCTATTTGATCGGAAGTGCTCATACCGACGCGTTTTTTATGGACGCAGGTTTTCATCAGTTTTGCAATGGCCTCATACCGTTCGTTTGTAATGACGCTTTCACTGTCATCGTCCATTTTTTCTTCGACTTCCGCAATGACGGAATCCAGTTTGCTTTCGGTTTCCTGCGGCAAAGTCAGCGCTTCCATTACTTTGGAATCGCGCTCAAAAATCTTTATTTCATACCAGCGCGCAAGCTCCGGTTTGATTGCTCCATTCGCCAGATCTCGGATAGCATCCAAAGCGCGCTCCACCTCTTCGCCGAATTTACGCTGCGGAGTCGAATGCTTTTTTTCCTTTGCGAGTTTAATTACTTTTTCCGCAGCCTGCAGGGAACCGGTTCCTTTCAGGGCAGAGGTTTCGACCACTTCGCAGCCCAGGGCTTCCCCCAGCTTTTCGGCATCGATCCTGTCCCCGCTTTTTCGCACCAGGTCAATCATGTTCAGTGCCAGAACAACCGGAATCCCCAGTTCCAGAATCTGTGTGGTCAGGTAGAGATTGCGCTCCAGATTGGTTCCGTCCACCAGATTAATGATTGCATCCGGCCGCTCGTTGATCAAATAGTTTCGGCTGACCACTTCTTCCAGCGTATAGGGCGACAAAGAATAAATTCCCGGCAAATCAGTAATTGTGACGTCCCGATGCCCTCTCAGCCTTCCCTCTTTCTTTTCCACCGTCACGCCGGGCCAGTTGCCCACATATTGGCTGGAACCCGTCAAGTCGTTAAACATCGTCGTTTTGCCGCAGTTCGGGTTGCCTACAAGCGCAATCTTTATCTCCATCAATTTACCTCCTTTAATGGTTTGCATACGCTAACTAGCCTGCGAAAAAAATCTTCTTCTCCTCATTCCGTCACAAGAATGTTTTCCGCTTCCGACTTGCGGATGGAGAGCTCGTAGCCCCGAACGTTCACCTCAATCGGGTCACCAAGCGGTGCCACCTTGCGGATCAGAATTTCAGCACCTTTTGTGATTCCCATATCCATAATTCTGCGCTTTAGCGCGCCGGCCCCCGTCAGTTTTGCCACCGTCACCGTCTGACCGCATTTTGCGTCCTTCAAGGTTTTCATTCGACTTTCCCCCTTTACTTTTCATTCAATCAACCGACATAAACGCGGCTCGCCATCGACCTGCCGATTGCCACGCGGGTCCCTTTGACATTCACAATAATATTTCCGCCAAGCTCCGTAACGACGGTGACCGCCGCATCCGTTACAAAGCCCAGGCTTGCAAGAAAGCGCCGGGTTTCATCTCCGCCGCGTATGGAATGAACCGATACCGCTTGCCCCGGGCGGACCATGTTTAAAGGCATAACCCCCGAAAAACCCGCAGCCTTGTTTCCAATTCGTTCCCTTAAGACCGTCTGCTCCATATTCATGCCGCTACCTCCGTTAAATCCAACTGCCTGTTCTGCTCCCGTTTGGTAAGCATATGCTAACTTGTGTGTTTAGTTTACCTCTGCTAACTCAAAAAGTCAAGTACATTCGGTTAAAAAAATCCCCCCTTCCCGGCGCTCGCCTGTTCTTCCCCCGGAAAAACGGACGAAAACACCGCTGCCGGGGTACCGGACCGTTACCAAATGCAAACGCGAATATCCCGCGGGTTCGCGGAATATGAATGGATAGACAATCCCCATCAGATCAAGGTGAGGCTCAGCGATCTTTGCCAAAGGCCTGAACGGAGCGAACCGGCGGATCGGCAGCGGAGCAGAGGAGAGGTTAACATGCTGTATATCAGAACCGACGCGGACATTGAAACCGCGCCGGAGCACCTTACCGAATGCCTTGCGATTGCGGAAGAGCTCCGCCGGCGCGGGGAACACTCCGTGTTCCTGTTAACGGAAGCGAACGCATCGGAACCAATCAGACGGAGCGGATTCCAATCCATTGTTTTAGATCACCTTAACAACCCGGAATCCGAGGCGGAGCGCCTGATACCTCTTTTGAAAAAGGAAAAGGCCGCGAAACTTCTGGTCGATCTTCCCCATATCTCCGCCGGTTATTTTGAATCGCTGAACCAGGCCGCCGAGCTGATTTATCTTGGAATGCAGCAGGAGCAGGTTTTTCCGGGAATTCATTTGCTGATCAATTACAGCAACGCCTGCCGCATCGATTTTTATTCGGAAGCATATTGCGCAGGCAGCACGAAACTGCTTTTGGGCGCCCGGTATATCCCGCTGCGAAAAGAATTTCGCGAACTGCGGCCCATTGTCCGCGACCGGGTGATGAATATATTGATGCCCGTAGGGGAATTTGCCGAAACCGGTCCTGTCGGGAGGCTTGCCGAAGACCTTTCCTCCGCTTTTCCGAATTTAAATTTTATTCTCGCACCGGAATTCCTGAACCGTGGAATATCTCCTCTGGAAAAGCAGGCGTCGCGGCTGAGGAATGTGGAGCTTGTTGCAAATCCCGAAAATATGGCTGCTGTGATGAGAAACTGTGACGCCGCCGTATCGGCCTGCGGCATGCACTTGTATGAGCTGTGCGCCTGCGGGACGCCCACCGTGTGCTTTGCCTTGACGGCGGAACAGTCCGAGTGCGGCAAGCAGTTCCATTTTGACCGCATCGCGCCTTACGCCGGCGACATCATCGGCAATTATGACGCCTGCCTGTTTCGCATCACAGCACACCTGAAAAGTCTGACGGAAAACAATTCCCTGCGAAGGGAAACGGCTGTGCGGATGAACTCGTATCTCGACGGATTCGGCAGCCAAAGAATCGCAGAAGAAATCCTGAAGCTGAACTAACGGAATTCTTCCATCCTGTCCTAATTTTCAAGTGAGAAGAGGCTCCCTCCGGCAGCCGCAGGATCGGCTTCCGTGAGCTTTTTCTTTCGCCTCCGTACAGCCCCCTACGGCGATAAAAAGCCTGTGATCCTTCGGATAATGCGCGAGAGATAGAGTTTTTTTCGCCAAGGCTCTTTGCGCTCTCACAGACTGCCCGGAAAAGGCTTTTGCCGATTCCGCCGCCGCGTGACTCGCAGGATACATGCAGGCTGAATAACTGTCTGATCCAACAACTCCCTCCTGTAACAAATCGGCGGTTTCCGGCAAATTAGGCGGACAAGCATCCGCCGGGTATTGACCAAACGGACATTGTATTTTATGATACTAGTAACAACAATAAATAACAGGAATGGGTTTTAGCATGAATATTATTTTTGATATTGACGGAACTCTATGGGATTCCACAAAAGTAGTCGCAACCGCATGGGCCAAAGCGGTCCGGGAAGTCGGAGGAATCTCCGCGGAAATCACACCGGCTGTTCTGAAAAAAGAATTCGGCAAATCCATGGACATCATTGCGGACGATCTGTTCCGCGAAGCGGATTCGCATACAAAAAAACTGCTGATCCGTCAGTGCTGCGAAAACGAGCAGGAGGCTCTGGAGGAAAACACGGAAAACCTGCTTTATCCCGGCACCAAAGAAACGATTGAACAACTCTCCAAAGACCACCGTCTTTTCATCGTAAGCAACTGCCAGTGCGGATACATCGAACTGTTCCTTAAAAAGAGCGAAACGCAGCGTTATATTTCCGATTTTGAATCTTTTGGGAACACGGGCAAAAGCAAGGGGAAAAACATCCGCCTGCTGATGGAGCGAAACGGTCTGAAAGACGCGGTCTACATCGGCGACACGCAGGGCGACTGCGACGCGGCGGCGGCAGCCGGAATCCCCTTTCTCTACGCAGCGTACGGCTTTGGGAACGTTCCGGAGGCTACGAAGAAAATCGACAGCATTAAAGAAGTTTTGGAACTTACGCGTTAAAGGATGAAAGAACGATAATCGGGGAATTCGGTCCTTTTCCCGATTACGAAAAGCAGAGCGGCCCCCGGGCAAAGCGGGGCCGCTCTGTTTCTTCTGAAAACCGGCAGCAATGTGTTCCCTCTGATTGCGGATGTGACCTCTTGATTTTCAGCGTACCGTCGATTCGCCGCGTTCGCCGGTACGAATCCGGATCGCGTCCGATATTTCCGAGATAAATATTTTACCGTCGCCGATCTTTCCGGTTTTGGCCGTCTCGATAATTTTGCTCAAAATTTCTTCCAAGCGGGAATCCGGCACGACCAGCTCGATTTTAATCTTCTTCAAAAAATTATAATCGACTTCCGTTCCCCGAATGAACTCGCGGTAACCGCGCTGACAGCCGGAGCCCATGATTTGAGTCACGCTGATTCCGTTGACATTCATCGATTTTAAAGCTTCCTTCACATCCTCGAGCTGTTCCGGGCGAATATATGCTTCAATTTTCTTCATTCCCAATCCTCCTCCGATCAATCCATTCCGTTAAAAGCCGGATAAGCCGGTTCCCCGTGTTCCGTAATGTCCAGGCCAATCGCCTCTTCCTTTTCCGAGACGCGGAGCCCCTTTGTCACCAACTTTGCAATCGCAGCAGCGAGGAGCGTCCCGACAACGGCAAATCCTACCGCTACGCCGATCGCCGCGATCTGCCGAAGAAACAGCTCCGTGCTGCCGAAAAACAAACCGTTCCACTTTGCGGAAGAATTAATGGAACTTTGCGTGAACAGGCCGGTCGCAATGCCGCCCCAAATTCCGCCGATCCCGTGGCATCCAAATACATCGAGCGCGTCGTCGTACCCGAAGCGCTTCTTAACGACGGAAATAAAGAAATAAGAAATCGGGCTCGCCAGCGCGCCGATGACAAGAGAAGCCCAGATCGGCACAAAGCCGGAACCTGGAGTGATCGCGACCAGCCCGACCACCAGACCCGTGGAGGCGCCCACCAGAGTAGGGGCGCCGTCTTTGTACTTCTCAATAAAAATCCAGGACAGCATCGCGGCGGCCGCGGAGGTATTCGTTGTCATAAATGCGTGAGCCGCCAGCGCGTTTGCCGCCCCGGCGCTTCCGGCGTTAAACCCGAACCATCCGAACCAGAGAAGCGCCGCGCCCAGAAAAACAAAGGGAACATTGTGCGGGTGGTAGGATATTTTTCCGTAATTTTTCCGCTTGCCCAAAACAATGGAAAGAATCAGCGCGCTCACGCCCGAGGTGATGTGAACCACGTTGCCTCCCGCAAAATCGACCGAGCCGATTTTCATCAGGAATCCCCCGCCCCAAACCATATGCGCCATTGGGAAATAGACCAAAAACGACCAGACCGCGATAAATATAAACAGCGAGGAAAAGCGCATTCGTTCCACAATAGCGCCTACAATCAGCGAGGGAGTAATCACCGCGAACATCATTTGAAAGATCGCGAAAATCAGCGTATTGGGGGGATAGGACGAATCGGAAAGCGTGTTAAAATCCATGCCGGCCCACTGAAGATTGCCGATCACACCGCCGAGATCCCCGCTGAAAGACAGGGAAAATCCGACTAAAATCCAAAGCACCGCAGAAAGCCCCATCGTGAGAATGCAGCTCATAATGGTATTTACCGTGTTCTTTCGTTTGGTCATCCCGGAATAAAACAAAGCAAGAGCCGGCGTCATCAATAAAACCAGCGCCGAGCTTGTCAGCATCCATGCCGCGTCCCCGTGATTCATTCAAAACATCCTCCATCTTCCGTTTCCCGCGGCCGGGGATAAGTGCTATCCGACCGGCCAGCATTAAAAAAAGAAAGCCGGCAATCCCCAAAAGGAATTGCCGGCCTCATTGCCAAACAATATGATAGAGGCATAATAGCATATTTATTTAAGGAAATCAAGGCTTAAAATTAATAAATGTTCGTGCAAACTGAAAAATGTAACTTTTCTCCCCGGTTTTTCCTTATTTAGATTTTTTACAGAAAACAAGGATTTTGACGGTCATCCGTCGTTTGCCGCCCTGCAACGCGGCCCATCCGTTTGGCGGCAATTATCTTCGCATTTTTAAAGGGGAGCCCGTCGCCGTAAAGACCGCTGAGGGAACAGCCTCCCCCAAAAGCTCCGCGCTCCGTTCGTCCGGCTGGCTTCCGCCCACGAAAACGCGGAATTCTCCCGGTTCCAGAATACAGTTTCCGCTGTTGTCAATCAGCGCCATCTGGCGCGCGGAAATGATAAATTTCACCTGTGCCTTCTCTCCCGGCTTTAAATGGATTCTTTGGAATCCCACCAACTGATACCTTGGGACCCGTACGCTTGCCTTCAGATCCCGCAGATACACCTGGACGACCTCGTCCGATTCCCGTGTTCCGGTATTTCGGACCCACGACGTAACTTCGGCGTCGGAACCGACTGAAATTTCTTTTTCCACTACCGGCTGCTCATAAGAAAATGTGGTATAGCTCAGGCCGTAACCGAACGGATATAAAGGTGTTCCATGAAAAAATCGGTAAGTCCTGTTCTCCATGGAATAATCTTTGAAATCCGGCAGGTCGTCGTCGGAGCGATAAAAGGTCACGGGCAGCCTTCCCGCGGGGGAAAAGTCGCCGAACAGCAGGGACGCGACTGCCCTTCCGCCCTGAGACCCGGGGTACCAGGCCTGCAAAATCGCGTCGGCGTGTTCATCCGCCCAACTGACCGCGAGAGCGCTGCCGGACATCAGCACGACTACGACGGGCGTGACCGTGGCCCGCACAGCCTCCAGGAGCGTCTCCTGATTGCCCGGCAGTTTCAGGTTTTGCCGGTCGCCGGAGGAAAACTCATTGGAAGTGTCGCCCTCCTCCCCTTCAAGGCTGGCGTCCAATCCCAGGCAGACGATGGCCACGTCCGCCCGCTCCGCGGCGGAGACCGCTTCCGCCAGACGGTCGTTCTTCCATGAGAGGTGGATCATGCTGTTTTGATAAAGATGGCAGCCCTCCGCATAATAGATCCTCGTTTCCGGGCCGACAGACCGCCGGATTCCTTCCAGTACCGTTACGGATTCGGACGGAGTCCCAAAATAGTTCCCGAGTAGAGCGGTCCGGCTGTCGGCATTGGGGCCGATTACGGCAATGGAACGGAGCCGCTCTCTGTCCAAAGGAAGGATTCCGTTCCGGTTGCGCAGCAGCACCAGCGACTTTTCCGCCGTTTGTTCGGAAAACTCCCGATGCTCTTCACAATCGTTTTTTTCATATGGAATGGATGCGTAGGGCACGTGCTCGGCTTTGTCGAACATCCCCAGACGCATTCTGGTCAGCATAAGGCGATAAACCGCCCCGTCAATCTGCTGTTCCGTCACCAATCCTGCACGGTAGGCTTTGACCAGGCTGGCAAACGCGCAGCCGCAGTTGAGGTCGCAGCCGTTTTTCAGCGCAAGAGCGGAAGATTCCTCAATATTTTGTGTCACTCGATGCGCCTCGTGAAAGTCCTTGATCGCCCAGCAGTCCGACGTGGTGTAACCCTTAAATCCCCATTCGTCCCGAAGAATTTCGACCAGAAGGGTTCTGCTGCCGCAGCAAGGCTCGCCGTTCAGCCTGTTGTAAGCCCCCATCACGCCCTCTACTCCGGCTTCGCAGACCGCCGCCTCAAAAGCGGGCAGGTAGGTTTCCCACAAATCCTTTTGGGAAACCTCCGCGTTAAAGCTGTGGCGTCCGTCCTCCGGGCCGCTGTAAGCGGCAAAATGCTTGGCGCAGGCGGCCGCTTTCAGATATTTGGAGTGATTGCCCTGAATGCCCCGGATAAAAGAGACGCAAAGCCGGGAGGTGAGACATGGATCTTCGCCGTAGGTCTCCTGCCCGCGCCCCCAGCGCGGATCGCGAAAAATATTAATGGTGGGCGACCAGAACGTCAGCCCCTTAAAAATATCATGGTCGCCCTTGCGCTGGTATTCATGGTATTTCGCCCTGCCCTCGGTGGAAATCAAGTCCGCCATTTTTTGAACCAGACGCTCGTCGAAGGTTGCGGCGATTCCGATCGCCTGCGGAAACACCGTAGCCACCCCCGCCCTCGCAACCCCGTGCAACGCCTCTGACCACCAGTTGTAACTCGGTATTTCGAGACGTTCAATCGCCGGTGACTCATACTGCATCTGGGAGATCTTTTCTTCCAGTGTCAGGCGCGAGACAAGGTCCCCGGCCCTTTCTTCAAAACTCAGCTCCTCGTTCAGGTAGTGCGGTAAATTCGTCGTCATGGAATGCCTCCAAATCTGTAATTGCAGCGTTTGATATTATCTTATCGTTTTGAGAGGTAGTAGTCTTATCAGCCCTTGCCGATTTTTGCTCATTTTTTGCTCTATTTGGCAAAGCGTATTGAAGAAAAGATAGAACCTTTTTATAATGTTCACGAAAGGCATTAGAGCAATTAAATAATATTTCGTTAATTTGCATACTCTTTTAATTGAAAACTGATAAATCATTTTTAATGCCTTTGCCATATTTCGTTC
Organism: Caproicibacter sp.; assembly: GCF_046707225.1. Classification (NCBI taxonomy): domain Bacteria; kingdom Bacillati; phylum Bacillota; class Clostridia; order Eubacteriales; family Acutalibacteraceae; genus Caproicibacter; species Caproicibacter sp. Next base: position 44,487 of record NZ_JBJKOP010000056.1, read on the forward strand.
CGGTCAAATATTTTGACGGGAACAGATCTGCAAATGTGACCACTTTTACAACACGCCGCTTAATCAGAAAAAGGCCGTGAATCTTTCGTATCCCGCCTTTTTTGATTCGGACTTATTTTAAGGAGGAGAAATTATGAAGGCAAAGCATCTTTTCGCTGGCATACTGAGTTTGTCCGTCTTATTGACAACGGTTACCGCATGTGCCGGTTCCCCATCCGCCGGCAGCGCGCAAAGCACGGAAAATTCGTCGCAGGCAGGGACGGCTTCTCAGTCGGCCCCCGCTGAAAAAATCACGCTGACATTCTGGAACAACTACACGAACGACACCCAGCACACCATGGAGAATACCATTAAGCAGTGGAATTCGGATCACCCGAATATTCAGATCGAAGCGAGCTCCACTGAAAACAACGCCTACAAAACCAAAATCAAAACCGCAATTGCGGCGGACAGCGCCCCGGACATCATCTACACCTGGGCCGGCGGCTTCACCGAGCCCTTCGCCAAGGCGGGAAAGATTCTGCCCCTCGACGATTATCTGAACGACGGCACAAAGGATAAATTGCTGTCCGGCGCGCTGACCAACATCACTTTTGACGGAAAGATATACGGGCTTACTTACAATCAGCAAGCCGGCGCGCTCTATGTAAACGACGATTTGTTCAAGCAGAACGGCGTCAAAGTGCCGACCACTTTTGACGAATTGCTGACCGCGGTCAAAACATTTAAATCAAAAGGAATTACGCCGATGACGGTCGGAGAAAAAGACGAATGGCCCGGCATGTGGTATTACGACATGATCGCGCTCCGCGAGGGCGGCGCTCAGCTCTGTCTGGATGCCCTGAACAAGAAGGAATCCTACGATCAGACGGCGTTTGCCGAAGCGGCGCAAAAGCTGCAGGACCTGGTGGACGCGGGGGCGTTCCCTAAGGATGTCCTGGGAGTTACGCGCGACGAATCCGTCGCAATGTTTACCCAAGGCAAAATCCCGATGTATTTCGGCGGTAACTTTGACGCGCAGGTCATCGACGATTCCCTGAAGGGAAAGGTCAGCGCGGTGAAATTCCCGACGATCGCGGGCGCGAAAGGGACGGATACCGAATACCTCGGCGGCGGTGCCGACGCCCTGTGCGTCAGCGCGAACAGCAAGCATAAGGACGAAGCGGTTCAGGCTATCAAATACCTCGCCTCCGAATTTTCGAGCGGCATGTATCTGACGGGCGGCGGTCTGCCCGAATGGAAATACGATTCTCTCGACCAGTCAAAAATCGATCCTCTGTCCAAAGAGATCATGGATAATATCGTCAAGGGCTCGACCGGCAGCGTTCCCGCCTGGGACCTGTATCTGACCGGGGACGACGCGCAGACCCATCTGGACCTTGTGCAAAGCCTGTTCGGAAAACAAATTTCCCCGCAGGATTTTGCCAAACAAATGCAGCAAAAAGTCAACAAGTCCTGAATCTGCCCGACGGAAAAGTCTGATTTTCCCTGTTATGCAAGTTTAACAGGGAAAATCCCTTTCCTACTAAAAAATGTCCGCTGTGAAAGATTCAGGAAAGAAGGCTAACTATCATGGAAAAAATGCTGCGCGATAAAAAAGCAATTTTTCTTTTCACTTTTCCAACATTCCTCCTTTTTACGATCATTGTCGTTTTACCCATTTTTTTCTCGATCCATTACAGCACCCTGGACTGGGACGGCTTTTCCAAAGGAGTATTCGTCGGATTTACAAATTATAAAAATCTGTTTCTTAACAATACCGACGGCTTTATGCAGTCGGTCGTCAATTCTCTGGTTCTGGCCCTGATTTCGGTCGGCATCCAGCTTCCGATTTCACTGCTGTTGGCGCTGATTCTTGCGAGAGGAGTCAAAGGGGAACGTTTTTTCAGGACGGTGTACTTCATCCCGGTCATCATCTCCACGGTCGTAATCGGGCAATTATGGATGAAAATCTACAATTCCGATTACGGAATGCTCAATGGGGTTCTAAGGGCGGTCGGCCTCGATTCCCTTACAAACGCCTGGCTGGCCGACTCAAAAACCGCCCTGGCCTGTGTTTTCGCCGCCATGCTGTGGCAATACGTCGGATACCACATGCTGCTGCTTTACGCAGGCGCAAAATCAATTTCACCGGACATTTACGAAGCGGCGCGCATCGACGGGGCCAGCGAGCTAAAAATTGCTTTTCATATTTCAATTCCCCTGATGAAATCAATCCTATGCGTTTGTATCATCTTTGCCGTCACCGGGTCGTTTAAGGCATTTGACCTGATCTACGTAATGACGGGCGGCGGTCCGCTGCATTCTACGGAAGTTCCCACTACACTAATGTACACGACCATTTTTTCCCGCTATCAATACGGATACGGCAGCGCAATGGCCATTTTTATCATTGCGGAATGCCTTGTGTTCACACTGGTAATCAAAAAACTCTTCAGCAACGACCAAGATGAATCTTAAGTGGTGATACATATGAAAATACATTCCGACCATCCTGCTCTAAAAAAGCAGAAGAAAGTTAAAGTCTCTTCGATTGTCCTGTTCGCTTTTCTGGGGCTGTATACGCTGATACAGGTTTACCCCCTGATTTGGCTTTTTCTTTTCTCTTTTAAGAACAACAATGAAATTTACAGCGGAAACGCCATGGGAATCCCGAAAGTCTGGAGATTTTCCAATTACTTTACGGTGCTGACAAGCGGAAACGTTGCCGTCTACCTTATGAACAGCATCATCGTAACAGGGGCTACCATTATTGTTTCTACCATCCTGCTGACGACCTCCGCGTATGCCATCGTGCGGATGCACTGGAAATGGAATCATCTTTTTCTGACTTATATCCTTCTTGGTATGATGGTTCCCCTTCACGCCACGCTTTTGCCGCTGTTCATTGTTTTAAAGAACATGAGCCTGCTCAACAGTTATTTTTCCCTCATCCTGCCCTATGTTGCGTTTGCTTTGCCGATGGGAATCTTTATTCTGGTCGGCTTTTTGCAGAATATCCCGAAGGAACTGGAAGAGTCCGCCTGTCTGGACGGATGCGGCATCTACCGCATATTTTATTACATTTCTCTGCCCCTGGTCCGCCCGGCCATCGCGACCGTCGCCATTTTCACTTTTCTTTCCTCCTGGAACGAATTGATGTTTGCAAATACTTTTATCAGCGCCGACAAAATAAAAACCCTCACGGTCGGCATTATGTCGCTTTCCGGCCAACAGGGTACCCAGTGGGGGCCGATCGGGGCCGGTCTTGTTATCGCCACGGTCCCCACGCTGATCATATACCTGATGTTCAGCAACCAGATTCAAAAGAGCGTGATTGCAGGCGCGATAAAAGGTTAATCTTCCTCTTCACTTTCTTCCTATACAAAGGGGCTGTTGCAAAACGAAAGTTTTGGGGCAGCTCCTTTTTCTGTTGAAAAGTCAGCGATTTCGATATTTTTGTTGAAAATTCTGCGAGATAAACGGTCAAACAGACACGGCAGTGCTAAGCT
>NZ_JBJKOP010000057.1:0-22659 GCF_046707225.1 Caproicibacter sp.
GAGCGAATCTATACCGCCAATCCGGGCGGCCTCGCTCCCGCTATGTACCCTCAGGCCGCCAGAGGTCTGGCTGCTTAACCAACAGTTTTTGGGTGTTTAGGTTCTGCACCATTCTTGACTTTTCCAGGATGTTTCCCGACAGCATTTCCAATTTAGATTGCAAATATGGACATTAATTCAGCTGGAATTGCTGTAACGAATAAAAATAGGTATGCCGAGAAAAGGTGCTAAGACTGCCGCCTCACTTACCCTAATCAAGAATTTATCAAAAAAGCAGCCGGTAATCCGACTGCTAAAATGATATGAAAAGTGGCATTACAGTGCTTTCCACAGCTCATTGAGCTGTCGTGTATGGTCGGCAGCGACATGTTCCAACGTTGTGACGCGGGCTTTGATTTCTCCCTGCTCTTCCGCGTCAGGCAGTCGGGCAAGAATCTGCGCATGGCCTTCCGCCAGAAGCCGGAGCTGCTTTTCAACGCCGTTTTCCAGAAGGGTCTTAATTTGCCGGACGGTTTCTTCCTGAGCAGCCGCAATCTTCGCGTCCAGTCTTTTATCCATCGCTTCGAACTTGCTGTCCGTATCTGTTTGCATGGCTTCCAGCTTGGAATCCGTAGCTTCCTGCATAGCCTCCAGCTTGGTATCTGTTATCGCACGTTCTTCAATAAACATTTTCTTAATCGCAGCGAGCATTTCTTCGTTCTCCATGTTTATCCCTCCCGTGTGCACTTCATTATAATCTCCCCCTGACAAATAAATCAAGAAGTTGATTGTGCCTTTCATGTTTCACAGCACGAACTGGCATGGATCTTTCTCTTCCCGTCAACAGCCGAGGGGGCTGGCATATACCGAAAAATAAAATATTTGATGAATCTGCCGACTGAATAATTGCATTTATTTTTTGCGATGATATACTGAAAGAAATAAATGAGGGAGGCGTTTGTAATGCCGCGTGGAAAAAAGAAAACCGCGGTGGAATCTTTTAACGAGCAAATTGAAAAGATTGATGCTATGATTTTAACCCACCAGGATAAGCTCAATGAACTCAAAGCTCAGAAGAAAGATCTGCTGGAACAAAAAAAGAAATCTGAGGTTGAAATGCTCTATCAAAAAATTCAGGAAAGCGGAAAGTCTATTGACGAGGTTATCTCGATGTTTGAGCAGGAATAAAAGTGGCCGTCCCGTTTGGGACGGCCACTGCCTGTTATGGCAGCATTCGCTTTTCAGGCGTTTTCCGCGATTTCCCGCCATGTGACTTTAAAAGCAATATGCCACAAAATTAAAATGATCCCAATCGACAGCGCGATGAAGAGATAGATTCCGGGGCTGAAAAACCGCAGCAGCATAAAATGCACGCCCGCAAACGCTCCGCTTAAAGCCATAGAAAGCATCATAAGGCCAAGGTTGCTGCCATTTTGTGTGTATTGAAAATCCGTACAGAAAGGCAGTTCCTTTTTTGAAAATCTGCGAATCAACAGCGTCAAAATTAACGTGTTGAGGAAAATCAAAATAATGTCGGGAATGATTTTGGCCCCATAGATCGCGGTGAACATAAGGCCGGTGAAAAGGAAGACCGGGAAGATATATTTATAGAGAAAGGCCTTGGCGGTACCCTTAAGGATTTCTCCGGGGCTGCCGACAGGCATAGCCCTGTAAATCCAGGAACCCTTGTAACTTTCGCTCGCACCGAGCATTACGATCATAGGCGCGAGCAGCATCGCTGAAAGATACAGAAACAAAAAGTAGTCGCCGCCCTTTATTTGTGCCAGTGCTTGCGCGAACGACTGCCCGCCGCTCAAGAAATTCAATAGGAAGAGGAAAGGGAATATCACTGCAAACGTGATGTTCGGGTAAAGCCTGAGCTTGAGCTTCCGTTCGTTTTTAAGCATCCGCGCCGAAAAAGTGAAAAATACCCTTTCAAGCCTGCTGCGGCAGATGACGTTTGAGACGGTTTGCTGCAGCGAGTGCTTTTTCACCGCATGCCCTCGCTCTGTGCTGCTGTTGAGCTTCTGCAGATTCTTTTCGAAGACGGGCGCCGCGACCTTGAGATAGAGGATGATCGCCGCGACCGAAATGATAATTCCCGTAGCGGTGAGCAGAAAATAATAGAGGTTAAAGTCATGATCCACCAGAAGGCTGAAAGGCGCGGCAAACCACGCCGAGGGCAACAGAAAATTCCACCACCGGGGGGTGAAATGCAAATCTTTGAAATCAAAGAGCCTCCCAATCAGCTGATAACCCACGGTCATAAAGACAGAGAGGGCTATCTGAAAATAATTAATGATGTCCTTGAGCTTCTCGCCGCTGAAGAAATGCAGGATTATAAAATATAAGATCGAGGTAAACAAAATCACGAAGCCGCAGATCAACATCAGCTCAAACAAAAACAGCAGGAAAAACCATACTCCGTAGCGGATAAGGCCCGCTACGAGCGAAATTCCGGACATCGCCATCGTTATGCTCAGCAGGTAGATGACAATATGCACAAGCTTCGCCGCGTTGAGCGTGCGTAAATTTACCGGCCGGGTGAGCAGGATGCTTTTATCCTTCAGATCCAGCAGCACCGAAGAAAAATCCGAAATCATCGTAGTCATGATCATAAACAGCAGCATGCCCAAAACGATGTTCATCTGGAAAAACAGCGGCATCGGCACGATCATCATCAACCCGATAAACAGGCCGATCAGCCCGTAGGCCAGCAGCGATGATCGGTAGGAACTGCTGCCTTCCTCTTCGCTCCGCCTGTTGCCTAAGGCGGTAGGCACCCTGCGGCCGTCCATCACCAGTTTGATCCGGATGATTTTGCGCATCACGGGGTATTCGATCCCGAAGGCTTCGAAAACCGGCCGCAGCCTGTCGAGAAATTTAAGCGACCTGAAATCCTTCATTCTTTCCGTGTCATGGGGCTCGTGCTCATGAATCGTCCTCATCCAGTCACTCCTTCAAAACGGAGATAAACTCACCGGCAATATCCCTGTACTGGTCAAAGCCGGTAAGCTGGTTGAAGATTTCCTCAAGCGAGCCCTCGCTGCACTGCTCCTTAAGCTCGTCGAAGGTGCCGTCAGCCATGATCCGGCCGCCGTTTAAAATGATGATCCTGTCACTGATTTTTTCGACCACCTCCATGATGTGCGAGGAGTAAAAAATCGTCTTTCCCTGCGCGGCGAGTTCCGACAAGACCTCCTTGAACACCATCACGCTGTTGGCGTCGAGCCCGCTCAGGGGTTCATCGAAAAAAAGGATATCCGGGTTGTGCAGAAGGCTCGCGATGATCAAAAGTTTCTGTCTCATACCCTTCGAAAACGAGGATATCCGCGCGCTGTAGCTTTCGCCGATGCTGAACAGCGACATCAGCCGCTTTGCCTTGCCGTCGGCGGCGTCATAATCCATGCCGCACAGCTCGCCGACGAAAGTGAGATATTCCTGCGCGGTGAGACTGTCATAAACATCGGCCGTTTCGGGAACGTAGCCGATCCTCTTTTTATATTCGATGCTGCCGGAAGAGATATCCTCGCCGAAAACCTTCACCTCGCCCTGATACCCATCAAGGATGCCAAGAAGGATTTTGACCGTCGTGCTCTTCCCCGCTCCGTTGGGTCCGATGTAGCCGATAATCTGCCCTCTTTGAATTTCGAGGTTGATTCCCCTAAGTACCTCTTTGTTGCCGTAGCTCATCCTCAGATCCCTGATTGAAACCACGGGTTCGCCTGTCGGGTCCATAGCTTTCACCCCTGCTTTTTCTACGTTGTCAGTACAAAATGATACGAAGTTATAATTCCATTTCAAATTCATTATATCTTATATTCCCTTGGCTTTCAATCATAGATGAAAATAGGTACGGCTGTTGCCGTTTCCGCGTCCCTGAAAGGGCTCCTTATTCCCGGTCTTTCAAGCTGTTTCGCGTTCCCCGAATTGGCATTTACCTGCGTGCTTATCCGGCAGGCGGTACAGCTTTCGGGTGGACGGACCGTTCAAAACGCGCGGGAAACCCCAGTTTATAAAATATGCAAATCAGTTGAAAAGCGTGACAGCGGCCGTCGGATTACGGAATGTCTTTTTCTCGGCATTGTGGTATAATATAATAATAGACAAGTTTATGGATGCCGGGGAGCAAGGTGGGAGTATGGATTTCAAAAAAAATACTGAGGACGGGATAATCGGCCGGAGCGAATGTGACTCCATTGAAATCATTGATTATGATGCTCAAAATTATCGCGCGTATCATCTGAAAACGGCGGATCCGCATAATCTTGCCGGGCTTTCGGTCATTCCGGAGGGCGGCGTGCGATGGATCAATGTGGACGCGCAGTGCGACGACGGTGTATTGCGGACTCTCGGGGACGAGTTTCACATCCATCCGCTGATTATTGATAATATCCCAAACAGGAATCAGCGTCCGAAAATTGAAGAATATAAAAATTTTCTTTATATTGTTGCGAAAATGATCTATTATGCGGGCGATTCTTTGGTTTCGGAGCATATGAATTTTATTCTGGGCGATCGTTATGTCATCACCTTCGGCGAAACAAAGGGGGATGTATTCGGCCGGATTCGCTCCTTTCTTGAGAATGAGAGCGCACATGTGCGGACTTCCGGTCCTGATTATCTGATGTATTTACTGCTGGATGCGATTGTGGACGGTTATTTCGATGTTCTTGAAACTCTGAGCGATAAAATCGACGAACTGGAAGAACAGATCATGGAGAGTAATTCGCAGGAGCATCTGCTGCGAATACGCGATTTTAAAAAAACACTGCTGAGGCTCAACAGGAGCATCTGGCCCCTGCGGGACGTCGCTTCCCTGATGGGAAAAGAATCGACCGAGCTGGTTCGCGCGACAACGGAACCGTATCTTCGCGACGTTTACAATCATATCGTTCAGGCGATCGATACAACGGAAACGTACCGGGAACTGCTTTCCGGTTTGACTGACCTGCACCTTTCCAATACCAGCAATCGCCTGAACGAGATTATGAAGGTCCTGACCATCATCTCCACCATTTTCATTCCTCTTTCTTTTCTCGCCGGAGTTTATGGGATGAATTTCAAATACATGCCGGAGCTGGGGCTTCGATGGGGGTACGGGGCGGTCTGGGCGCTTATGCTTGCAATCGCAGGTGCGATGGTCTACTATTTTAAAAAGAAAAAATGGTTTTAGACTGGCCGGTCCGCAAATTTATTTTAACTTCAAGAATGGCGAAAGGGTTTTCATCATATCATGGACAGGGAATGTCCGCCGCGGTGAGGAAGATAGGCATCACGCGGCGCGGCGGCAAAAAGCGAAAGGATGAATCTATGAAACGCAAGGGTCTCGTCATTGCGACGGTCGGTTTCGTTCTTTTTATTTTTCACAATTCTATGTTTCCTGCTTCCCAGTCAGGCGAACAAAGCCGCTTTGTCACAAATCTCGCCAACAATGCTCTCTCCAGCATGAGAATACCGGCGGCAGTTTCAGAGCATATGATTCGTAAAACCGCCCACTTTGCGGAATATTTTGTTTTCGGGACGCTGATAACAGGGACGCTCCGAGCCTATCGTTCCGCGAAACGGGAATTGCTTTTTGCGGATCTGTTTTTTCTTTTGCTGGTTCCGGTCTTAGATGAGTTCATTCAGAGGTTTGTTCCGGGCAGGGGCAGCAGCGTTTCAGATGTTTTGCTGGATTTCTGCGGGGGGGCGACGGGGATGCTGATTTTCCTTTTTGCCCGGAGACAAGCCAAAAGCTGAAAAAAGACTCGGCACGGTTCGCGAGGATGGTTGATTGTATGGGCTTACTAAAAAATTCACAAATTTTTTCAAAAATTTTTATTGATTTTCCATACAAAACATTTATAATGAAAGATAAAAGGACAAGTTCTGCTGAAACAGGGAACTCTAATTCCGGGCGATGCAATCTGTACTGTAGGGCCCGGAAGGAGGAAATCGATTCAGAAAGTAAATTGAAAACGGGTGAAAAATATGAATGAAGAATTTATCACATTTACAATCGGAAAACAGAAAACAATCGCGCTCATCGCCCACGACGGAAAAAAGAAGGAATTAATCAACTGGTGTGCGGAAAACCAGGAAATTCTCAGAAACCATTTTCTGTGCGGAACGGGAACGACGGCCAGGCTTGTCGCGGAAAGAACCGGCCTTCCGGTCAAAGGGTACAACAGCGGACCTTTGGGGGGTGACCAGCAGATCGGTGCCAAAATAGTGGAAGGCAATATTGATTTTGTGATATTTTTCTCCGATCCGCTTGAAGCGCAGCCGCATGATCCGGATGTGAAGGCTTTGCTTAGGATTGCTCAGGTTTATGACATCCCGATCGCAAACAATAAAGCGACGGCTGATTTCATGATTCATTCCACGCTGATGAATCAGGAATATGATCACCAAGTCATTAATTTTAAGCAAAATGTTATTGATCGGGTTAACGTGAAATTTAATGAAAAATAAGAAAGCGCGGTGAATATGATTACGGTAAAGGTATTGATTGACAGTGTTGAAAAAGTGAAAAAATTCTCCTCGATTCTCTCCAAGGAAAATGTGGAGTGCGAACTGATTGAAGGGGTTCATATTATTGATGCAAAGTCTATCATGGGTATTTTCAGCATCGATTTAAAGAAACCGGTTCAACTGAATATACATTCCGACAACAGAGAAATATTGAATCGGCTTAAGGATTTTATTGTTCCGGAATCCTGAGTGGAAAATCAGCAGGCGGCCATGCGGAAATTTTACCGCATGGCCTTTTTTGCTGCAATTCGCCATTCAAAGGATGGATCATTCTTTATTTTTTAAAAAGATGCCGAATAGAATGGCAGAAACAGGTATAGAATTGATAGTGATATTTAAAATAGAAGGAGGGGGTTCTATGCCGCGAGGCCGCAGAATCGGAACGCAGTCGATTGAAGAGCAAATTACAAAACTTGACAGCGAAGTGGAACGCTATAAACAGAAAATATCTCTTGCCCGGGAAAAGCGAAAGACCCTTTTGTCCAAAAAGGAAAAAGAAGAAATGTCTGAATTATATCAGGCAATTAAAACCAGCGGCAAAACAGCGGGTGATTTTTTAAACACCCTGAATGACCGAACAAAATAGAGGCTGAAAGAAATACTTTTCGGCGAGTGTTTTTTTGCTTGACAAGTAAAAAGGCGGAAGGTAATATATAGTATATAGAATCAAAAATCAATAGAATGTAAGGACGCATTGAAAGTGATTGATTTCAATGCGCCCTTTTCTTTTTTTATTGCAAAACCGTACTGGAAAAGAAAATTCGGCGCGCCGCTCGCCGAAAACAGCGGCGCCGCACAAGGAAGCCTCCGGGTAAGGAGATTCCGGCAAAGCGGTTTACGGGGGTGAACATGGGCAATTATGTGATAACGATTGCGCGGGGATACGGCAGCGGAGGAAAACAGATTGGAATTCAGCTTGCGAAGGAACTGGGAATCTGGCTGGTTGACAAGGAGCTTTTGCAAATGGCTTCCGTCCAGAGCGGAATCAACGAGGAACTGTTTCATCTGGCGGACGAAAAGCTCAGGATGAATATCTTCCGGCTTCTGCAGGCAAGGCAACACATCGGCAACGTCCTTTCGCCGGAACACAGGCTGTTTGTTTCAGACGTAAACCTTTTCAACTATCAGGCCAAAATTTTGCGGCGGCTTGCGGAGTCGGAGTCGTTTGTTGTCATTGGGCGCGCGGCGGACGATATTCTGAAGGATTACCCGAACGTGTTGAGCGTCGGTATTCGCGCGCCGTTTGAAGACTGTGTCGGCTCGATTGAAAACCGCGCGCATCTTGACCGCAGGGCAGCGGAAAAGGATGTGAAAACCACCGATCGTTACCGCGCGGAGTACTATAAGTTCTATACCGGAAAGGACTGGAACGACCCGGTCAATTACGACCTTTGTCTGAACAGCTCCAGAATTGGAAGGGATAAATGCGCCGCGGTGATTAAAAGCTGTCTTCTGGAAAAACTCGGCGTCGGCAAATAACAATACGACATAGAAAACGGCCGGAGCCGCTCCTTTTTTCGGGGAGCGGCTCTTCGCGTGGAACAAAGACGAATCACCCGCCTGTGCGGCGTCCCTGTGCGTTGAAAAGAGCGCTCAGTTGGAATATAATGAATGAAAACGGACCGAGCCCTTTGGGAAGGATATGAATGAATGGAATGGACGATAAAACGGTTTGAAGAATTGACGCTGCAGGAGCTTTACGATATTCTTCGCCTTCGCTGCGAGGTGTTTGTGGTGGAGCAGAGCTGCCCTTATCCGGATGTGGACGGGAGGGACAGGCAATCGTTTCATCTGTTCGGGTGTGACGAGCAAGGAAAAATCTGTGCCTGCCTGCGGATTCTTGACCCCGGGCAGACTTTTCCGGAACGTTCGATCGGCCGGGTGTTGGTCCGCAGGGACTGCCGGGGTTCCGGGCTGGCCCGCGAGATGCTGAATCGCGCCATTCGCTTTGTGAAGGAAACCGGAGGGGGAAATATCCGGATTGAAGCGCAGGCGCACCTGCAGGAATTTTACCGTCAGGTCGGTTTCACGGTCTGTTCGCCGGTCTATCTGGAAGATGGAATCGAACATGTTGAAATGCTGTTTGATGATGCAATTAGTTGATTTTGTCAACTAATTACGCTATAATAGAAATAGAAATGGAAAGGAGAGAGAAACATGAAGGATCAAAAGAACGCCGTTTCGAAAATCAGGAGCTTCAACCGATTCTATACCCAGCTTATGGGTCTGCTCAGCCGGTGCATCCTGAACAGCAGCTTTTCCCTGACAGAAGCAAGAGTGCTGCTTGAAATCAGCCGGATGGACCGCTGCACCGCGAACGAGCTGGGCGCCCGGCTGTCCGTTGACCGCAGCTATATGAGCAGAATCCTGAAACGCTTTGAGCGGGACGAATTGATCTACCGTGAAAAATCGGAGCGGGACAACCGGATTCATTATATCAACCTGACGGAACAGGGAAGCAAAGCGATGCGGGAGCTGAACCGGGCGTCCGACAGCCGCATATCTGAAATGATCCGAAACCTGGATAAGGAAGAACTTCAGGCGGTACTGGATTCAATGTCCGTGATCCGACAAGAGCTTTCCGAAACGGTTTGCCCGGCGGAGATCCGTAAATTCCGCGACAGTGATCTTGATTACGTTCTCTCTCGCCACAAAAGCCTTTATGTGGAGGAATATGGACTGTCCTCCCTGTTTGCCGGGTATGTCGAGCAGATTATCCCCGGCTTTTTTCTGCACTGTGACCGGCGGCGTGAATGCATGTGGATTGCGGAGATATGCGGCAGGCCGGTCGGCAGTATCGCAATCGCGGACGCCGGGAAGGATACGGCACAGCTGCGTTTCTTCCTTCTGGAACCCGGCGCGAGAGGAATGGGCCTTGGAGGAAGGCTGATTGATGGGGCGCTTGAATTCTGCCGCAAGACCGGTTATCGGCATGTATATCTGGAAACGATCAGCAATCTGAAAACCGCGCGGGGGATTTATCAAAGCCGCGGCTTTATTCCGACAGTGACTCATGAAAACCCGGAATGGGGAGAAGGCGTCGTCGAGGAACGCTGGGACCTCGATCTTTCATAATTTCTATCGAATCGGAAACGGCGTCTCCGTGTGAGGCGCAGCTTTAGGGGGAATCCGTATGGGATGTGTCGGCAACGCAATTTGGTTTTTGCTGGGTGGGTGTATCATGTGGCTTAGCTGGCTCGCAGTCGGTATTTTATGGTGCGTCACGGTCGTCGGTGCTCCGATTGGTATTCAATGCTTCAAATTCGCGGAGCTGGCGTTTTTTCCGTTTGAAAAAGAAGTTCGGTACGGCGGCGGAGCGGGTTCCCTGCTTCTGAATCTCCTTTGGCTGTTTTTCGGCGGCTTTGCGCTTGCGGTGGAAGCGACCGTCGTCGGCGCGCTGTTCTGCATTACGGTTGTCGGAATTCCGTTTGGAATGCAGTGCTTTAAAATTGCAAAACTCGCCCTGATGCCGTTTGGTTCGGCCGTTAACTGAAAATTTGCACAAAAGTATTTATAAAAATGTATGTATGTTGCTTTTTCGCGCTTGACTGGGGCAAAAAAATGATTTATCCTAGTAGAACAGTTCTTTAGCCGCCCAACCGCCTGCTCGGGCGGTTTGTGGCCGAGATAAGGTATTTTAAAAAGAGGTACTGAAAATGAACGAATCCGTCTATATCACAGGACATAAAAATCCCGATACGGACTCCATCTGCTCCTCCATTGGCTATGCCGAGCTGAAAAAGAGGCTGGGATTTCAGGCGGTTCCGGTTCGCATCGGCAAAATTAATAAAGAAACGGCATTTGTGCTGGAACGCTTCGGAGTCAAGGAACCGGAATATCTGAAGACCGTGAAAACACAGGTGTCCGATCTGGATCTGGATGTGATTCCGCCCGTTTCGGAGGATATTTCAATTAAAACGGCCTGGAACATCATGCAGAAAAACAATCGGCAGGTTCTTCCCGTGACCGACGATGCGGGAAAGCTGCTTGGAATTATCTCGCTTTCCGACATCACCAACAGCTACATGGCTTCGCAGGGAAATAACGTGCTTTCCAAAAGCCATACGCCGCTTCGCAACGTGACGGAAACCCTGAACGCCCGTCTGGTCTGCGGGAACATTGACGCTGTGTTCCGTTCCGCGGGCAAGGTGGTCATCGCAACTATGGCACCCGACAGTCTGGAACCTTTTGTCGAGAAAAATGACATCGTGCTGGTCGGCAACCGCAAGGACAGTCAGATGAAGGTGCTGAAGGCAGGCGTGAGCTGCCTGATCGCAACCTGCGGCGGGCACGTCGATAAGGATGTGCTGGAACTTGCGGAGCAGAAGGGCTGCATTGTGATGGAAACAAACCACGATACGTTTACCGCTGCCCGGCTGATCAACCAGAGCATTCCCGTGGGATACGTGATGACGAAAAATAATCTGATCTGCTTTAACGTTCATGATTTTATTGATTATATCCGGGACAAAATGCTCCAGACCCGCTTTCGCAGCTATCCTATCGTCGACGACGACGGGACCGTAAAGGGATTTGTATACCGTTACCACCTGATTTCGCCTAGAAAGAAGAAAGTAATCCTGCTGGATCATAACGAAATGTCTCAGACGGTCGACGGGATTGATCAGGCTGAAATCTTGGAAATCATCGACCATCACAGAATCGGAGATATCCAGACCGGTTCGCCGGTTTATTTCAGAAATGACACGGTGGGGAGTACGGCGACGCTGATTGCCAACATGTATGTGGAAAATGGGATCCGTCCGACAAAAGAAATTGCCGGAATCCTATGCGCCGCAATTCTTTCGGATACACTGAACCTGAAATCTCCGACGACGACCTACCTTGACCGCGAGACGGTGTCGCAGCTGGCCGAGATTGCGGGTGTGGACCCCAACCGGTTTGCGGCCGAGATGTTTCAGGCCGGTTCCTCGCTTGCGGATATGAACCCGGATCAGATCCTTTACAATGATTTTAAAGATTATAATCTGAGTCGGTATAAAATCGGCATCGGACAGATCAATGCCGGCGATCCCCAAAATGTGAAGGACCTGAAAGGCAGCCTTTTGGAACATATGAAAAAGGTGCAGCAGGAAAAGGGCTACAGCCTTTTG
Organism: Caproicibacter sp.; assembly: GCF_046707225.1. Lineage (NCBI taxonomy): Bacteria > Bacillati > Bacillota > Clostridia > Eubacteriales > Acutalibacteraceae > Caproicibacter > Caproicibacter sp. The sequence goes on from NZ_JBJKOP010000057.1 coordinate 11,610, forward strand.
CTTTTGATGATGACCGACATCGTCAAGGAAAGTTCCCACCTGCTGTATTTCGGCAGGGAGGAAGACCTGATCCGCGACGCCTTTGGCGCGGAACCAAGGGACAACGAGGTCTATCTGGAAGGTGTGGTTTCCCGCAAAAAGCAGGTGGTTCCGCTTTTGACCAACGCCATTCAAAATACCCCGCGGTGATTTTGCAAGACCGACGAAACGAGCACCGTAAACGCTCGCGCACCATGTCCAGAAAGCCGAAGACTTCGCATCGGTCGCAATTTTTGGGAATCGACTGAACAAATAAATTTTGTCAGTCTGCCTTGTTCATTTTTAATAATTTATTCAAATATTATTAAAAATTTATTGACTTTTTTTCAAATACGTGCTATCTTGTAGAAAAGTTCATAACAATTGGTGTGTTACTGATTCATCAGGCATTAACCGGATCATTGATTATCCGTGTTGGTGCCTTTTTATTTATTTAATAGGGTGATTTGGATGGCGGAGGAATATCGGATTTTACGGGTCATGAATAATAATGTCATTCTTGTCGGCAGAAAACCTAAGGGGACGCAGCTTTTCCTCATTGGGAAAGGGCTGGGCTTTAAACGCAAGCCAGGAATGGAAGTTACTTTGAATTCTGCACAGATTGAAAAGTCTTTTCTTGCTTATGACACGAAGGAAAAAAATGATTATCTCACCCTGATTGAAAATCTCGACGACAAGCTGATCGGCCTTTGCTCGGAAATCACTCTGATGGCGGAAAAAAGGATGGGAAAGCTGAATGAAAATTTGCTGATCGTTTTAACAGACCATATTGGCTTTGCGATCGAAAGGATCAAAAAGGGGCTGGCGATCCAAAACCCATTTGTCTATGAAATAAAGAACCTGTATCCCGAAGAATTCGAAATAGGGCTTGAGGCAAGGACTCTGATCAAGGAACAGCTCGGGGTGGAAATCAACGAAGACGAGGTTGCTTTTATTGCGCTGCACCTGGACGCGGCTAAACTAAACACCAAGGCATCGGATTCCCTTAATAAAACGAGAATTGTAAAGCTGATGGTCAGTTTCCTTGAGGAAACCCTTGGGGTTAAATTGGAGAAAAACCTTACATATATCCGGCTGATTACTCATTTTCGTTCCAGCCTGGACCGAGCCGAAAAAAACATCTCGGTCGAAAACCCGCTTCTTCCCACCGTCAAAAAAAGCATGAAAAAGTCCTACGCTCTGGCAAAACAAGCCGGGGAACTCGTGCAGCGGGAAAGCGGTTTTGTTCTTCCGGAAGGCGAACTGGGATACCTGGCCATTCACATCGACCGTATCCGCCGAATTTTAAAAAAGCGCTAATCATAATTTTATGTTACTGTTCAATCAGGCATAAACTGTGCGGGAATGCACCAGTTTATGCCTTTGTTTTTTGTCCATTCGCTTTTAAAAAAAGGGGGGATCCGCAACCAGCCGACATGAAAAGCAAAAATCAAAAAGCAGAAGAAGGAGAATTGTTATGCTGGAGAAAATAAGACGAAAATTGATCGTGTCCTGCCAGGCGCTGGAAAACGAGCCGCTGCACAGTCCTTTCGTTATGGGAAAGATGGCGCTTGCGGCGAAACAGGGGGGTGCCGCCGGCATACGCGCACAGAGCAAAGAGGATATCGACGAGATTGTCAAAGTAACCGGGCTGCCGGTCATTGGAATCATCAAGAGAAATTACAGTGATTCAGAGGTTTATATTACGTCGACAAAAAAGGAGGTGGAGGAGCTTTTCGAGACGAACGCCGCGATGATTGCACTTGACGCCACGCAGCGCGACAGGCCCAATGGAGAAAAGCTGGAAGATCTTCTCCGTTTAATTAAAGCCCGGGGAAGGCTGGCCATGGCGGACTGCTCCACCTATGAGGAGGCTTTCCTCGCACAGGAATTGGGGTTTGACTGTATTTCAACAACGCTGTGCGGTTATACGCCTTACTCGGAAAATCTGCCCGGACCAAATCTGAAACTGATTCAAAAGCTGAGCGGGACTTTGCGCGTTCCCGTTCTGGCGGAGGGGAAAATCAATACGCCCGGCGACCTGAAAGCGGTGTTTGAAGCCGGGGCCTATTCCGCGGTCGTCGGCGGCGCAATCACCCGCCCGCAGAACATCACGGCCAGATTTACAGCCGTACTTGACTAAGAGGGAGGATTGTTTTACATGTTTAGGCAATTACAGAAAATAGGAAAATCATTCATGCTTCCGATCGCGATTCTTCCGGCGGCGGGTTTGCTGCTCGGCATCGGCGGCGCATTCAGCAACCCTGCTACCATTGCGGCATATCCGTTCCTGAATAATTTTGTCGCCCAGGCAATTTTCCAGATTATGAGCAGCGCCGGCAGCGTTGTCTTTAACAATCTGTCGCTTCTTCTGTGCATCGGCCTGTGCATCGGCCTGGCCAGGAGCGACAGAGGCACGGCGGCGCTGGCCGGCCTGGTCGGATATCTGGTTATGACGGCAACGATTTCGGTTATGCTGACGATACTCAATCCGAAGGGCAACGCAATCGATACCGGCGTCATCGGCGCGCTGGTAATGGGAGCAATCGCGGTGACGCTGCACAACCGGTATCACAACATTGAACTGCCTACGATCCTCGGGTTTTTCGGCGGTTCCAGGTTCGTGCCGATCGTCACCTCGTTTGCGGCAATCTTTGCAGGAATGCTGTTCTATGCGATTTGGCCGCCCATTCAGAATCTGCTGACATCCGCCGGTCAGGGAATTGCTTCGATGGGCGTGGTCGGGACGTTCCTCTACGGCTTTTTAATGAGACTGTGCGGGGCTGTCGGCCTTCATCACATGATTTACCCGATGTTCTGGTACACGCAGCTGGGCGGGACGGAGGTTGTTGCGGGCCAGACGGTCGTGGGCGCTCAGAAGATCTTCTTTGCAGAGCTGGCGGACCCGACCCATACCGGTCTGTTTACACACGGCACGCGCTTTTTCGCCGGCCGTTTCGATACCATGATGTTTGGTCTCCCCGCATCCTGCCTTGCCATGTATCACTGTGTGCCAAAGGAAAGAAGAAAAAAGTACGGCGGTTTGTTTCTCGGCGTGGCGCTTACTTCCTTTATCACCGGTATTACGGAGCCGATCGAATACATGTTTCTGTTTGTCAGCCCGCTGCTTTATGTGTTTCACTCTTTTTTGGACGGGGTTTCATTCCTGATTGCGGACCTTCTTAACGTCCGCATCGGCAATACATTTTCCGGGGGATTTATCGATTTCACTCTGTTCGGGATTTTGCAGGGGAACGACAGGACCAACTGGGTATCGGTCGTGATCGTCGGCATTTTCTGGGCGTTGCTGTATTATTTTTCTTTCCGCTTCTTTATTATGAAGTTTAATATTATGACGCCTGGGCGCGGGAGCGACGACGAAGGTTCTGCCGCTGTATCCGTTTCCGATGCGGTCAGCTCGACAAAAACATCCCTTAAGGATAAAGCAGTGGACGTAATTCAGGCTTTTGGCGGAAAAACAAATATTGTGGACATGGACGCCTGCATCACCCGCCTGAGGGCATCCGTCAAGGATTTGGAAAAAGTGGATAAGGAAAAGCTCAAAGCGCTAGGTGCAACCGACGTTTTGGTTATAGGAGACGGGATACAGGCTGTATTCGGAACCAAAGCAGTCATTCTAAAGAATTATATCGTTGACATTTTGGGATTGGAATAGACGGAGTTTTTCTTCCGGCATAAAAAGGTTTTTTCAGCGTGGATTCCATTCCTGCTGAAAAAACCTTCCTTAAGCTTATTCCATTTCAATAGCTTTAAAATATGCCGCATCCTGTATCATACGGTTGAGGGAGCTTTTCAGCGGTCCCTTGGGATGTCCGATCCAGCACTTTTACGATTACGGAGGATCTGTATATGTTAAATTTCATGAGCAAACAAATTGAAATCGCGTCGCCGGTAAGTGGAACCGTCGTGAATCTGGACCAGGTGAACGACGCGGTTTTTTCCGGAAGGTCAGTGGGGGACGGCTGTGCGGTTATACCGGAAGATCCGCTGATTTGCGCGCCGTGCGACGGCAAGATCATCCAGATTATAGAAACAAATCACGCTTTCTGCATTCTGAGCGACGACGGCCTTGAAATTCTGGTGCATATTGGACTGGATACGGTACAATTAAAAGGCGAAGGCTTTTCAAGGCTGAAAGAAGAAGGCGAACAGGTGAAAACGGGCGACCCTGTCATGAAAGTGGATTTTTCATATCTTCGGCAGCGGGGGAAAGAAATCGTTACACCAGTTCTGATCACGAATATGGATCAGGTGGCGTTGATGAAGATTTTTAAAGGAAAAGTCCGTACGGCGGAAAGACTGATAAAAGTTAAAATGAAATAATGCCGGCAGTAGCGTTATGGAATTTCTGTTCTTGACCTGCGGTGCCTTTCAAAGCTGGGGGGGGAAACGGAGTGATACAGATTAAAATCACCGCAAAGAATGGACTGCATGCAAGACCCGCCAGTCTGGTCGCCAGCATCGCGCGCTCCTATCCGGGCAAGATCTATCTTGAAAAGGGCGGCGCCCGGTGCGATGCGAAAAACATTTTGTCGGTCATGGCTCTGGAGCTGACATGCGGGGATGTGGTGATCGTGACTGCATGTGGGGAGCACGGCAGCCTGATGGAAAAGAGAATTGAAGCGGCTATCCGGAATTTCGATCAAACCGAATAGGCACGCTCGACCGACCTTTTGCCGGAGTGCGCGAAAGTCAGCGTCTCATGCCCGAGGATTTTTTAAACCGCAGATGCGAAACGCTTTTCCTCAATCAATTGACTTTGCATTGTAGGGGGAAAAAGGAGCTTGCAGGCTGAATAGCCGCAGAAAAATCGGAATGCGAGAGTTGAAAGCATTCCTGAAGCAACATTCAAGCAGGCGAGTCCTTATGAGAAAGCCGGCGGGTGTCGGCGTTTTTGGCGGGCCCGGCCGGGGACATTCCTATTCCGGAAAGCATCCGCGGTCTGGCTTTTTGACAGAAAGATTTTTCTCCGGACTGTAATTTTCCTCGCCTTTTCGAGGCTTTAGGTTTTCCGGCCAGGATGAAACAGTAAATTTTAAGAAAAAGCCTTGACATTCCAGCCTTAGAATGGTATTATAATTAGGCACTCAAAACGAAACCATACAATTTGGCGGAGTGAGAATGCGTAAATTTATATCGCGGAGTGGAGCAGTCCGGTAGCTCGTCGGGCTCATAACCCGAAGGTCGTAGGTTCAAATCCTGCCTCCGCAACCAAACAAAACCCAGTAGCCATGCGGCTGCTGGGCTTTTTCGTGTTTTCAGCAATACACCCAAAAGGCTGTTTGACGGTAAATTTGACGGTCAAAAGAGTGCGCAAAAATCAAATAAAAAAGATTCTGACGGTAAAGATCAAAAAATTTAGGCAACAAAAATAGCCTTGATTTATTGGTACAACCCTGCCATTAATGCCATTGCTTTTCGTTTTTGCTCATCCAGTGAATGAGCGTACCGGTTTAGCGTTGTGCTTACGTCTGCGTGTCCCAACAACTCACTCAGGGTCTTTATGTCAACGCCGCTTTCAACGGCTCTGGTGGCAAATGTGTGGCGCATCGCGTGAAAATTGGCATTGGCCACCCCTGCAGAGATTAAAAGCCGTTTAAAGACATCTTCCATGGTGCGTGGCTCAATTGGCCGACCAATTTCATTGCAAATGATAAAGCCCCGTTCGTCATAAATATCCCCAGCAGCTACTTTTTCTTTATCACGCTGAGCTTTGTATGCCTTTAAATCGTCAATTAAAAATGAGGGCAAAGGAATATCACGAATAGATTTGTCGCTTTTTGGGATTCCGATAACCAGCTCGGTTTTCCTCTTGCTTTGATCCATGGCTGGTAGACGGTTGAGAGTTCGCCGAATGGAAAGAACGTGAGTCACCTCGTCAATATCCCGCCACTGAAGTCCACATAGTTCGCCCACACGGATTCCTGTGCATAGGCAAATCAGAATACCAATTTTATACCGTTCATCGCTTGCCTTAATTGTAGTCAAAAGTTTCTGCTCTTCTGAAAGGGACAGGACCCGCATTTCCTTTTTTGTTACCTTTGGCAACTTTACAAACTCGACAAAATTTCTATTAATTAAGCTGTTTTCATAGGCCTGCTTTAGCGCGGTGGAAAACATGGTATACATATTTCGCAAAGTTTTTTCGGAAAGGCCGCCTTTGCCATCCAGCCTGCCATGTTCGGCTTTTTCATTGAAAAATTGTTGAAGCAAATCAACACGAAGATCAACCAGCTTTAATTTGCCAATATTGGGAGAGATATGTTTGGTTATGTATAAACGATAATTAATATAAGACGATTGCTTTACTTTGGGACGTGCATATACTTCCAGCCATTGATTGAGCCAACCCTCTAGAGTTAATTTGCTCTTTTCTACATAAGTGCCCGATTTAATCTCATTGATTGCACTGAGCAGTTTTTCTTTGGCTTCTTTTTCTGTTTGTCCATATCGTGATATTTTTCGACGCCGACCGGTTTTAGGATTGATATCATAGTAATATTGTCCTTCCCAGCGGCCGTCTTTCCGATGGTAAATATTGATTCCTTTTTTGGGCATAAGTGCTCTCCTCTCTTGTTGTAATATGTAATATAGTGAAAATAAGTTGGTACATTTGGGACAATCATTCTTCTAAGCTTTTCAACCTAGAAATGTTTGTCCCGATTTTTATCTTTCAATATGGGATTGTCCCGCTAAAAGCTGAGACATAATTTCATCCGCCTTTGTTCTCTGAGCAAGCATCCAGCTGTTAAAACTTGAGACGGAAAGGCTGCCGTCTTTGACGGCTCTTTTTTTAACCCTTGCGTCCATACAAAAAGATTGAAATGCTTTTTCGAATGGCTCATAATTAACAACCTTAGCCTTTTTAAGTTTTTCCAGTTTGTTGTACCAGTACATATAGCTATTTTTATAATCTTTCTCATACGAAATATTTTTCTTAGCTTTGTCATACTTTCTTTTATTTAATCGGCTTTGAGTGCGTCTGCATTTATCGCTGCATAAAGTTGGTATGTTGGCAGTATGAGCCAAAAACAGTTTGTTACAAACTTTGCAGCGCTGAAAATACTGATGAGTGCTGTATATATGCTTGAGTGAATATATCACAACCGGCATTAAATCAGTATCTGCAACAATATATTCTTGAACACCGTTTTCATTGTTATAGAAAAGCTTTGCACTTCCATTCAGAAGCGTATTATCAAAATAGTCTAATGGGGAATCGCTTAAACCACTTTGTCCTTTTTGAATGATACTTTCCAACGATAAACGGACAGGAAGGGTTAAATCCTCTATAAAATTTATAAAAAAGGATATATCATCTGAATTACGCCTTGAATTTTTCGTTCTGATTTTGTATTCCTGCCAGACTCTAAGCGCGAAAAATTTGAAGCTTTCATTATTGGAATTGTAAAGCTGATTCAATGATTCTATGGAATTATTCCAGAATTCTAAATTCTGAGAGGATTCCTCAGTACTTAGTGCAACCCGAATATCACTCATTACTCCGGGAATCGAGTGACAGCAGTCAGCGATAAGTGATCCAATAGGTCTTTTTGTTTCCGACAAAATCCGAGCGGTATTGGAGCCATTCAATGCGGCTCGGATTTCTTGCAATTCTCCGATAAGAATATGTTCTGTTTGCTTTTTGTCGTTGATGCTGAATGCCAATACACACTCTTTTAATTCCGGTACAATTGGATAAATTCGATCCATTCAAATGCCCCCTTAATGTTATGGGAATCACTATTTTTTAGCTAAACTATAATTAAGAATTTCTAAAATAATAACATTAAATGCTGTACAAATCAATATAATTATGATAATTTTTATATAGGTCTTTTTAAATATTTAAAAAGGAGTGCTAACGATGAGGAAAGCAAACAGAAGTATAAACAGTTATGATCAGTTACCTTTAATTCTGACTGTGGAGCATATCAGCCAGATCATGGGTATTAGCAGGGTTGGTGCATATGAGCTTACAAAAACAGATGGGTTTCCTGTTATCCGGGTTGGACGACGGATCACAATCCCCAAAATCGCGTTCATTGAATGGCTGGATGAAAAAGCTCAAAATCGTGGTGAGTAATATGTCGGAGGAAAAAGCCGATAAAAAGGCTAAGACGGATATGGAGATCAAAAAAATGCTTGCTTGTCTGCCGGAGTATGTTTTTGAGGGTGGTCTATTAAAAAGAATTTGTAACAATAAAATCATGCCCTTGGCCGATTTTGTACCTATCCCACTAGAAGAAACTCTCTGTGATGATGGAAGAATAACGGAACGATATTTTACTATCAAAGCACTCAAGCAAAACGGAGAAGTTCTGCCAACAATTCAAGTCAAGGCTTCGGCAATGATATCCATGTCTTGGGTTGAGGATTGTTGGGGATTCAGTGCCAATATAGAGCCTCCCATCCAGAGCAAAAAGGACTACATTCGGCATGTTATATTTACCCTTGGCGCAAAATTTGCGAACAAGCGTACCATATACACCCATACAGGCTGGAGACAAGTGAACGGAAAGTATGCTTATTTATACCACAATGGCGCAATCGGCAGGAAAAATGTTTCGGTAGAACTGGAGGGAAACCTTAAAGCATATGATATGAAGCCTTGTGCGGAACTTTCAGAAGGGATACGGGCTGTTCGAAACCTGTTTCAAGTGGCATCTCCAAACGTGATATATCCGCTCATCTCAATAACTTTCCTGTCACCGCTGAATGAGTTTTTCCGGATTGGCGGATGCGAACCGGCTTTTGTACTTTATCTTTTGGGACGTACACAGACAAAAAAGAGCACGATTGCGGCAATTATGCTATCTTTCTTTGGAAAATTTACGTCGTCAAATTTGCCTTCAAGTTTTAAGGACACAACAAATGCAATTGAAAGAAAATGCTATGCCCTAAAAGATATGTTGACGGTTATTGACGATTTTCACCCTGTAGCCAATTACAGAGAAAAGCAAAATATGGAACAGATCGCTCAATCGCTCGCACGTGGATATGGCGACAGAACCGCAAGAGAACGAATGTCATCCGATATTACGATTCGGCCGGGATATCCCCCAAGGGGAAACGCTATCATAACAGGAGAAGATTTTCCGAATATTGGGCAGAGCGGCAGCGCACGCAATTTTATTATTGAACTGAATCAGAATGATATTCCAAACAGTGAAGCATTGAATCGCGCGCAGGAAGCCGCGTGGAGCGGATCGCTGATTGCATTTATGCGAGAATATATTACATGGCTCATTCCACAGACACCTCAATTACCGGAGCAACTCAGAAAAATGTTTTTTGCTTATAGACAAAAGGCTGCCAGTAGCCATATTTCCGGATATGGAAGAACGGGAGACATCGTTGCTTGGCTGCAAATTGGTTTTGAATTTTTCGTAGTTTTTTTACAAACCGCCGGTGCATTAGATAGAGACACAATGGAGCAGAAAAAAGAAAACGCTTGGAATATCTTTTGTGGACTGTCCAGTACTCAGCTTGAAAAATCAGATGAGGACAAACCAACCGCTTTATTTATAAATACATTAAAAGAGCTGCTTGATACGGGAAAAGTATATGTGAAATCTTTTGCTCGTGAAAATCAAATTCAGGAAGGAAAAGGTACGCACATCGGTTTTATGGATGAAGACTATTTCTATTTTTTGCCTGCCGTTACATATAACGAAATAATAAAATTCTTTGCAGCGCAGAATGAAATATTTCCGCTAACAAAGACACGACTTTTTAAGCAAATGGCTGCTGAAAATTTGATATTTTATGATAAACGGGAAACTGGAAACAGCTATACAATTCAAAAACGAATTGGACAAGAAAAACGTCGTTTTATCGTCATGACTAAAAAACAATTTTAGGAAACTGAAATACTGTCTTTTTGGAGTTAAAATAGATTGGCAAATTACGCTTATCGATAGGCTGCCAGTTTTCCTACTGGCGAGCACTGCAAGTGTGTACACATTTGCTCATTTTAGGGATTTTCCCTAATACCCTCTAAGCCCAAAAAGCAAAGGAGCGGACAAGATAATGAGAAACAGAAACGTTCAAATCAAGTTTTTTCTCTCTCCTGAAGAAGTCCTATTTTTAGAGAAGAAGATGCAAGTCGCTGGAATTAAAAACAAAAGCGCCTATCTCCGCACAATGGCGCTGGATGGATATATTATAAATTTGGATTTCTCGGAACTTAAGGAATTTATCAACGCCTTGAACCGAATCGGGAACAACCTCAACCAGATTGCAAAAGTAGCCAATACCTACGGAGAGGTATCTATGCCGGAAGTCTATGAGTTTGAGGCAGAGGTAAATAAAATATTCGGGAAAATAGATAAAGTAATCCGGCGATGGTTAAATTCGTGACAGGAACAGCGCACTGAGTGAACCTATGTAACTCAGTGCGCTGTTTTCTATCCTAAGCTTCTTTTCACAAAAAGAGACAGCCAAAGCCGGTGAAGCGAAAGGATGGTGGGTCGAGACTCTCCACCGGTTCCGGACTGCCGCAGGGCACAAAAAAACGCTGTACACGGATGTCAATCCATATACAACGCTCAACTAAAACACCTGCGAATCCGCAAGTACCCCCCTGTACAAATGAATGAACAGGCGGTATAATAAGAACCGCAATGTGCCGATGATTCGGTTGCTTATGGAGTGTGCACTCCGTTTGCAGGAAGTAGGTGCTGGTAACACCTGCTTCTGCATTGCACCTTTTATTTGTGCCCTACAGGTAAATTATACCGCGTTCGGCTTTGAAGTCAAGGGCAAATGATAAAAATATGGCAGAAAAAGGAATTCAGGCGTCGGAAAAGTCCGGCGCTTTTTGCTTTTAGGGCTGGTTGTATTGATTAAAATATTTTGTCGATATATAATAAATTATATATCACAGCCTGTCGAAAAAGGTCCAGCGAAAGCTGGGCTTTTTCGTTGTAAAATGGTAAAATGGAGGCAGGTGATGAAAGATGCTGGAACGGGAAAAACTGCGCAGAGACGCAGTGGAATTTGTGAACAC